>NZ_JBEXSR010000073.1:0-24799 GCF_040613735.1 Streptomyces sp. NPDC006235 | reverse complement strand
GATGAGCGACCACAGTTCGTCCGACACGATCCACGGCCGCGACTGACGTTTCCCCACGCCTCGACCAACGAGCAGACAAGCCGACGGTCACTTGATCAACAACTTCTGTTAGGACCTCTAAGAGCAACGGTGTCGGCACCGGCACCGGCACCCATCACCACCGTCTGATCATGGAGCACCTCCACGCCTCCTTCGCCCCGGAACTGACCGGGAACGGCGAAAGTGACAGCGAAAGCGGCGCGGCACCGGTGATGACCCTGGTCAGTGACAGCAAAGGCTTCGGCAAGCGGTACTTCCAGGACACATCCCACCTGCAGTGGACGCAGGCGAAGGCAAGCGACGACGAGAGCAGCAAGAAGGCAGCTGCCCGTTTCCAGGACAAGGTCGGCCTCCCCTCGCCAGAATCCATCCAGCGCTCCATCGAAAAGCAAGGTGAGAGCAAGCTGGTGTATCTCGGCCTGTGGTACCGGTACCCCACGCGACAGCGCATGGTGCAGGCCCTCGCCTGCGCCTACGGCATCGATCCCGAGACGATCAAACCCTCACGCAGCGAGGTCGAACTCCGCCCCGGTATCCGCCTGGTGCTTCACAAGGCAGAAGAACTCCTTCAGCACGGCACAGGACGCGCTGGCATCCGCCGCGCTGAAGTCAACGCGATCACCAACCGCTACAAGGAGCCGGGGACCCGCCTGGTTGTCTGGTGCGAAACCGAGCTGCCCCGCACCGACCAGGACGGTGCAAGCACGCCGGCCAACGGCAGCCGCACGGCCCGGAAGAGGGCTGAGGAGACCGAGAGGAACGAGAAGGACTCCAAGCACGCGGTGCGTGGTCTCTTCGCTGAAGCACGCGTACCCAGCCAATTCACCATCGGCGCCAAGCTCCAGTACCGCAAGGGAACGGCCGCACCCGTCCTGACCGAGATTCAGCCCCAGAAGAAGGAGTACCACAAGGACCACGCCGCGTTCGCCGCTGTGCTTGACATGCACCGCAGCCTCGGCGTTGTCGACGACCGGTACGAGGCCATCCTGCACCCCGACAAGAACCCACTGCCCCGCATCGCCTACTGCGGCCTGCACTGCCGTATGCAGACCAAGAGCAACCTCTATCGGGGCGAGCCCCTCTGGATCACCACTGCTGCCGTGCTCATCCCACCCATCAAGCCCGGCGGCGTGTGGACCATGCTCGGCTGGAGCAACATCACCAACACCTGGGCCCCGTATTACGACGCGAACACCGCCTTCCACGCCAAGAACTACCCCCTGCACAACGAAAGAGACGCGAGCAAGACGCGAATGGACCGGTGGTGCGAGGTCGGCAGCGACGCTGCCCGTGCGCTGGTACAGCTCCAGCAGAGGCCCGAAATGGCCGGTCTCGATCTCGCCGTCATGCTCGATGGCCATGCATGGCGTCGCATTTACCCCGGCTTCCACAACAGGAGCTTCGGCCTGACCCCCGACAGCCTGCCCGCGGACGACAGGCGTCTGTGGACTCCGCACCAGGACGTCGCGGACGAGCGTCTGCACCCGATCAGCTACATCCGCGTCAACACCATGCAGGACGAACTTCCCCGCTTCGTCTACGCCGAGAAAGAGGGCATGACCAAAAGCCGGCTGGCCAAGGGACTCGACCCCTTCATCAAGGTCAGCCAGTATCTCGCCTGGCCCGGCCACCGGCCCGAGGGACACCCCTGGTTCCTCTTCAGCGAATCCCGCACCCACAACCGCAGCCGCCTCGGGGACGACCGCACCCGCTGGCGTGCCAGCGACGAGAGGGATGCGCGGGGTGAGAGTGAACTCAACGGCAACTGGCACTCCATCACCACCCGCGAGATCAATCCCATGTTCACCAACCCCCGCTACTCCCGGGAAGACCTCGCCCGAGCCACCGCCAGCCTCTCCCACCAGGCCATGGCCTGGTCCGAGCGCACCCGCTACCCCGCCCCCCTGCACGCCGCACTCCAGATGGACCTCGACCACCCCCAGTACAGGCGATCCGCCCCCAGCAACAGGGACGCCGACCAGGAACAGAAGGACATCATCGACTCAGCAACCGGAGCCCGCTGAACACCGGCACGCCACGAGCGTTCCGCCCCCAGAGCCCCCGAACGCGATCAACTCCGACCAGCCACGCAAGGTTGACACGAGAAGACTCACTTCGAAGCCATGAAGACAACCGGTGCCACAGTGACTGGCGTGATTCCCGCACACGTGAACGACGCGCCGCCACCCGTCTACGCCGACATCCTGGACATACCGGTGCTGTTCCGCGACGGCCCGGCACGGCGCCCCTACCCCCAGTGGCGCACCGCCCCGCACGCACCCTGGGACACAGCGGCCACCTTCCCGACCAGCGACGGGTGGTACGCCCCCACCACCACCTGGCGGGAGACCATCAAAGCAGCAACCGAGGTGGGCCGCGATGTCACGCCGAACCTGCAGCAGGTTCCGCAGCTCGCGCGAGGTGAACTCGTCGCCCGGGTCTCCCCGCTGTATGCCTATCTCGGTCTTCACGACGTCACGCCCAAGCACCCGCTCCCGCACAGCGCGGGGCGACGCCTGACCCTCAACGCGGTCTACGAATACGGCACCGAGCGGACCGCGAAGAACGCCCTCGGCTACCGGCTGGGCATGACCATGGCCGAGTGAGCCTGCCGCTCGCTGATGGGCCTCGGACAGACATGGCACCTGGAAGACGGTGGTCCCGACCCGGCGCTCGCCGACGCCTTCAAGGACCCCACCCGGCGCCTGCCGGACCTGTGGGGCCTACACGAGGCGGAGAACGCGTATTGGCTCATCGAGGCGAAAGGCGGCAATGTCGGCAAGACAACCCTCAGGGATGGCTGGAAGCAACTGAGCGAAGGAAGCAAGATCCTCCACGCCTACACGCACCGCCGCATCCTGGTCGGTGCAGCGGTACAACCCCAGGGCGACCTCTTCCTCACCATCGACCACGACCAGCACCCCGGCCAACCACCTCTCGATAACGGCGGCGTCTCCCCCACACCGACCATTCCCAGCAGCCCCGAAGACCACCTCGGCGCCAGCGACGACGCCCTCATGGGCACAGCCCGCACACAGATGCTGGTCTACCTCGCCCTGCGCTCCGCGCCGCCATCCCAACTACGCACCATCGCCCTGCCGGCCGACCGCACCACCCGCCGCCGTCGGAGAGAGGGGATCACCATCCCCTTGGAAGGAGACGACGCCACACGCGCCCTGCGCGCCGACGCCCGCGGTGCAACCAGCAACCTGCATGACGAGCAATCCCTCCGTGAGGGGGGCACGTCTGATCGGCCTGGACGACTTCCTCACCTGCCGTATCCCCGGCACCGAAGTGCACCTGGGCATGTCCCGCCGCCTGTTCGCTGCCTGCGCACGGCTGCACCACGAGGACCGGATGATCACCGAACGCACCCCTGGACTGCGCGCCGAAGATCAGCAGTTCGCCGAAGAACCAACCGACGAGGAAGCCGAAGAGGAGCGCCGCCGCACCCAGCGACGCATCTTCCGCTAGCAGCAGGAAGAGGCCCGCCCTCGGGTCCGAAGGCTCGTCCGCCAGGCATACGATCAGGGCCCGGACCGCGAGTGGAGCGACCTTCTCCCGGACCAGCAAGAACCTCGACTCGACCTCGATGACCATCCGGGCCTGCTGGAAGCCGCAACCCCGGAGACTTACCTTGCCCTGCGCCACGACGACCTTCCTTACCGTCGCCGCTGAATGCGGGGCTTTACGAGCGCTGACCCGTCAATGCTGCGCACGGTCCCGCGCCTCGGTGCTCACTCCAACGCACGGTCTCAAGTGATCACGGAGCTTGGGATCTACGTCGCGGCGGCTGATTGCTGATGCGTTGCAGGGAAGGTGATTCTCAGCGAAGGCTGGCAACCGACAGTGCGCCATTCGGGTGACGCGGCGGTGCGTCATCCCGGCGACCAGGGCCTGCCCCCCGCTCGATGTGTCGAATACGAAGTGGTGGGCCCGGCGGGGTCCCTGCCCCGTGCTCAACCCGACATCGAGTACACCGTGGAGAAGCCAACTCGGCTGGCGCCGCTGCATGGTCCTTGTTCCTCGTGGCTCTCGGCCGAGCGCGCTGTGTCGGGACGTCTCCGCGGTGTTGAGGGGCTCCGAGTCATGAAGACAACTGCCGTCGAACGCCGCGTCGAATTGCTGCGCCTGTACACCAGGCTGCCCTGGCAGTCCGCCCGGCGCCGGGTCGAGGCCGCTGCTGGGCGGACCACAGGGTCGGCCCGCCGCACCGAGCACCGTGTCATGCCCCTGATCAATGGGCTGTCAGTGCCGCTGGAGCCGGTGACATCACCCTGCAGGCCATGCTCGCGACAAGGGGAGCTAACCATGCCAATCCCGAAGGCGGAGGGCGGTGGCTGCGGGATCAGTTGTCCTGCAGGCCCACCTTCACCGCCACGACCGGGACCGGTGAATCCAGCAACAACCGTTGGCTGATGCTGCCCAGCAGCGCCTTGCCGACTGGTGAACGGCGCTTGATGCCGATCACGAGGCGGTCGACGGCATGGTCCTGGATTTCGTCGAGGACGGCTTCGGCCGGGTCTCGGTCATCCCTGCCCTTGCGCTCAATGATCTTGAAGTTGAGCGTGGACGGGATCGATGTGGTGTCCACTTCCGTGAGGGACAGATTGACGATGATCAGGTCGGTGGCGAGCTGGTTGGCCTCGGCGACACCGGCGGCCAGGGCGGCCGCGCCCTCTGGACTGTCTGATACGGCGACCATGACTGACATGGGGTGACCAATCGGAGAGTTGGCGGCTGGTGGTCAGGCGTGCTTGGCCCGGAACTCGTCTTCGAACTGTTCCAGGGAGCGGCCCCGGGTCTCGGGCACCATCGTGTGGATGAACACCAGGGCCGCCACGCCAAGCCCGGCAAAGATGTAGAACGTGGGGGCGATGCCCAGGGCGCTGACGACGGGCGGGAAGCCGAACGCGACGCCGGCATTGGCGATCCAGAGCATGAAGACACACACGCCCATGGCAAACGTGCGGATCTTGAGCGGGAAGATCTCTGCCAGCAGCAACCAGACCAGAGGTCCGATCGTGCCCTGCATGGAGAACACGAAGGAAATCACGAACAGCAGGATGATGTAGGGCTTGGCGGTGCTGTCCGGCAGGAGCGTCGCGGAGAGGCCGACGAGGATGTGGAAGGACGTCGTCAAGGCGAAGCCGCCGAGCAACATCTTGCGGCGGTCGATCTTGTTCATGATCAGAATGCCGACCGTGATGCCCAGGACGCTGAACAGGCCGTTGGCCGTGTTGGCGATGATGGCGGCCCTCGCGGAGAACCCGGCGTCCTCGAGCAGTTGGCTGCCGTAGTACATGATCGAGTTGATGCCGGTGAACTGCTGGAACACGCCCAGCCCGATGCCGATCAGGAGCAGCCTGCGGATCCACGGCACGGCGAGGTCGGCCCAACCGCCCGTCTGCGCCTGCTTCTCCTCCTCGGCCAGGGCGCGCACCTCGGCCATCTCCGCCATGGCTCGTTCGGGGCTGCGGATCTGCTGGAGAACCTCCAGGGCCTCAGACTCCCGGCCCTTGGAGATCAGCCATCGCGGGCTCTCCGGCATCCGCAGCATGCCGAAGAACAGAGCGAAGGCGGGGAGTACGGCGACCACGAGCATGTAGCGCCAGACTCCGTCGTGCTCGCCCCAGATGTTAAAGATGAGGGCGTTGATGACGAACGCGGCGAACTGCCCGGAGACAATCATGACCTCGTTGCGCGTGACCAGGCTGCCGCGCCGCTCGGCGGGAGAGACCTCCGCGAGGTAGACCGGAACGGTGGCCGAGGCGCCGCCCACGGCGAGGCCGAGGACGAATCGGAAGAGCGCCAGTATTTCCCAGTTGGGGGCGACGACGCAGCCCAGCGTGCCGACCGTGAAGATACCCGCGAGCATCAGGATGTTGTGCCGACGGCCGTAGGCGTCGGCGAGCCGGCCGCCGATCAGGGCGCCGAACGCGGCACCGAAGATCAGGATGCTGACCACGAAGCCCTCCGTGAAGGCGGTCAGCCCGAGGTCCTCCTTCATCGGTGCCAGCGCACCGTTGATGACACCCGTGTCGTAGCCGAACAGAAGTCCGCCGAAGGTCGCGATGACGGCGATCAGGCCGAGCCGCTTTGTATGAGGCCCGGGAGTGTCCGACGGCACCGCCGTCTGAGTCGTAGTCCGTATCTCCCCATCGAGCATGGGCATACCTCCCTATAGATGCTGAAATCGGCAGGGTTCATGGGTTTTCCGGGAGCTTGCCAGCGAATCGAGGGATCATCAATAGACAGGACAAAATAATGTTCGGACATCCAGTGAGGATCACCTGTCCGACCGTGAGTGAGTCCGCAACGGTGCCCGAGCAGGACCTCGACCGCATGAGCATGCCCTCGCCCCGGACCGGCAGTTCTCGCTTCCTGGCCTCCTGACCGACCCTCGGCGGGGTTGCGGAAGGTGATCGAGAGTGCAACCCGCGACACTCCTACCTTCGGGGCAACACCAGCCGTCGCGGCGCGCACAGCTCGACACATCCATCGGTGCACCCCCTTCCGGGGCCGCGGCCACGCGGCACCTCGGCGCGCCAGCGGAAATCTCGTAGCGACAAGCTATTGACATCAGATTCAGGTGGCGGCCATCGTACTCCTTCTAGAGCGCGCTATTAAAGCGCTCTAAACGAGATTCTTACCGCCCCCTCACATCCCCGGGGCAGCTCGATGCGAAGGTGCGTGATGCTGTGAGAAGCGCTGGCCACGGGACGTGCCTGGCTGGGCGCTCCGCTCGACCAAGAGACCTGCTGATCAACCACATGCCTTACGGCACGGCCACCGCCCTGTTTCCCGCTCCCACATCGGGTATGTGCGCACCCAAGGAAGACGATGCCGCCAGGCACCACGACATCCACACTTGTCGACGACGCCCCGCGGTCATCGCCGCCTTCGGCGCACTTCACTGTTCACCGGAGGCCTGGAGCACTAGCTCAAAGCCCGCTTTTCCTGAACGCTCCGCCCCCCGGGCCTCATGCGCCCGAGATGTAGAAAGGAAGCCCCAATGACTGTGCGCGTAGGAGTGATCGGGGCCGGCTGGATCGGTCAGGACCACATCCGCCGTCTCACCGAGACCGTGACCGGTGCCCAGGTCACCGCGGTCACCGACATCGACGCCGCGCGCTCCCAGGAAGCGGCGGCCCAGGTCGGGGCCGAGGTATTCGCGGACGGCGGCGAGCTGATCGCGGCAGATGACGTCGACGCGGTGCTCGTCACCTCTTGGGGCCCCACCCACGCCGAACACGTGCTGAGCGCCATCGCGTCCGGCAAGCCGGTCTTCTGCGAGAAGCCGCTCGCCACGACCGCCGAGGACTGCCTCAAGATCATGGAGGCCGAGATGGCACACGGGCGACGTCTCGTCCAGGTGGGCTTCATGCGCCGCTACGACGCAGGCTACCGGCAGATGAAGCAGGTCATCAGCTCCGGCCGCATCGGCGAACCGCTGATGGTGCACTGCGCTCACCGCAACCCGTCCGTGCCCGAGTCGTACACCACCGACATGGCCGCGCTCGACACGGCGGTACACGAGATCGACGTACTGCGCTGGCTGCTCGACGACGAGATCGTCTCCGCCCAGGTGGTGCTTCCACGCGCCACGAGCAAGCGGTACGAGCACCTCAGGGACCCGCAGATCATGCTCTACGAGACCGTGAAGGGCATCCGTATCGACCTCGAGGTCTTCGTCAACTGCCAGTACGGCTACGACATCCAGTGCGAGACCGTCGGCGAGCATGGCCTCGTACGGCTGCCCGACCCGGCCGCCGTCGACGTCCGCACCACCGGGCAGCGCAGCACGGAGGTGCTCACCGACTGGGTGGGCCGCTTCGTACACGCCTTCGACACCGAGTTCCGCGAGTGGATCGCGAACCTGGCGACGGGCAACGAACCCACCGGCCCCTCCGCCTGGGACGGCTATGCAGCGACCGTCGTCTCCAACGCCACCGTCGAAGCGCGTAAGTCCGGCCGGATCGTCCTCACGGACATGAAGCCCCGCCCCGCCTTCTACGCCACCCGGGACATCGCGTGAGGGTCATCCTCGACCCGTACATGTTCCACGTGCTGCCCATGGACGGCATGGTGCGTGCGGTCGCCGACCTCGTTGGCGCTCCACAAGTGGTCACCAACGGACGAAACGGAGCGCCAGGCGGCCGTGCTGGCCACTGGCGAAGCGAAGACCGACCTGCACTCAATACTCCGGGCTCGGTGTGGTCTTAAGGCTGACCAGACGCTTCGACTTGGCCCGTATACCCTCCGCAGGAGGAGATCTGGGCCAGTGTCGACTGCCTGGAACACTTCCTCTACGCGGAGATCCTGGCGTGCCCGCTTCTCCGTGATGGCTACGGCTGCCGCAGAGCACCGTTGGTATAACGCCCCGACAGACGGCCAACGCAGCGCCGGACAGCCAATTCGGGAGTGATCGTCAGGACTGGCCCACTCATTGTCCATGACCCGGCTCCGGCATGCACTGGCGCAGGACGGTCGCGACCACCTCGTCCAGTCCTGCTCGGCCATCTCTGGTAGCAGCAGGCCGCTCACCGCCAGGCCGGCGTAGCCGTGCGATGCCGCGAGGACCGGCAGAGCACCACGTTCCAGCGCCCCTTTGCGCACCTCACTCCCGCCCTGCCCGTCACCGATCAACGGGACGATCCGGTCGGACCCGCAGGAGGCGGTCCCATGCACCACCTACGATGCCTCCGGGCCGTGCTGACAAATATCATCAGGCCGAGCAGGGCGGGGCGTTGTCCGTGTGGAACGAGCCATTCGAAGCCGCTCAGCACCGGGGCGTCGAGCAGGGTTACTTGTTCCTGAAGCGGCAGAGGGGCATGGCCGAGCCCACCCGACTCCTCGGGCCAACTCCCGCAGGAGACAACGCCCCCAGAACAAGAACACCCAGCCATGGCTCACCCCCGACCATCCCCGACTGGACCGGCCGCACCGCCGTCGTGACCGGCGCCAACAGCGGGGGCCGCTTCGCCACCTTCCCATGCGTCGGCCGACGCGGGCGGCTCGTCGTCCTCGCAGTGGGGACACCGCACGCGGCAGGGCGGCGGGCGCGGTCGTGCAGGGCATTGTGGAAGTACGCGGAAGTACGCCGACTCGGCCCCGCCGACCTTTCCTCCGTACGCGAGTTCGCCACTGGTCGGCACAGCGGCCTGGACCTGCTCTCAACAACGCCGCCGTCGTGAGCGTCCCTGCGTCCCGCACCAAGGACGGCTTCGACACGCGGTTGGGCACCCAACCACCTGGGCAACGACCCCAGCCTCCTGCGCCGCCTCTTCTTCCGTCCGGCCAACCTGCTCGTCGCCCAGGGCAGCCGAGCTGGCAAGCTGCCCAGCCTGTATGCCACCCTTCGGGATCTACCGCTTCCTCGGCTCCGACGGCACAGGCGAGACGCACGGCACCTCGACCTTGGTCGGCCGCTCGGCAGCGGTCGGCGATCCGGCCTCCGCCCAGCGCGTGTGAGCGGTCTCCGCCGGATCAGCTCCCTGCTTCATCGACAGGTGACCGGGGGACGCAGTCCGGGCTGAGCCCCGGAAATGCAGTGTGCGTCCGCCGGTACGTACGGACGCACACAGGGAGACGTGGGAGACAAGCGGTCGGACCTCGATCCGCACCGGAGTGCGGTGGTAGCCGCACTCCGGTGCGGATCAAGCGTCAGCCTGCAGCTGAGCGAGCTCGGCCTCCAGGTCGGCCATGGCCTCGCCACCGGCCATGAGGTCGGTTATCTCTTCCCGGGTGCGATCGCCCTTGCCGAAGTCGTCGGCCTTCTGGCCGCGGATGAGGACGGCGAAGTGGTCGCCGACCGTCATCGCGTGCCGGACGTTGTGAGTGACGAGGATGACCGCGACGCCCTTGGCGCGGGCCTGCATGACGATGCGTAGGACGTGGGCGGCCTCCTTGACGCCGAGCGCCGCCGTGGGCTCGTCGAGGATGAGCACGTTGGCGCCGAAGTAGACCGCGCGCGCGATCGCCAGCGCCTGGCGCTCACCACCGGACAGACTGCCCACGAGACGGTTGCCGTCCGTGACACGGGTGATGCCGAGGGACTGCATCTCACGTACGGCGATCTCACCGGCGAGCTTCTTGTCGAACAGCCTGAACGGACCGAAGCCCTTGGTGGGTTCGGCTCCTACGAAGAAGCAGCGGCCGACACCCATCAGCGGGAAGGTGCCGCCGAACTGGTGCACGGTGGCGATGCCCCGGGCGCTTGCGTCGCGGGGGCTGTCGAAGACGACCGGTTCGCCGCCCACCTCGACGGTGCCGGTGGTGGGCTTGTGGAACCCTGACATGATCTTGATGAGCGTGGACTTGCCGGCGCCGTTGTCGCCGAGCAGGCAGAGCACCTTTCCGGCGTGCACTTCCAGGGAGATGTCCTGCAGCGCAGTGGTACCGAGAAAGGACTTGCTGATGCCGTCCAGGCGCAGCACGGGTGCGGTCATGGTCATGCCTTCTTCGCGGTGCGGGGCTTGTAGGACAGGGCGAGCCGACGGAAGGTGTTGTTCATCAGGACCGCCGCGAGGATGAGAATGCCGAGGATCAGGCTGGCCCAGTCGGAGTTCCAACCGGTGTAGTAGATGCCTTGGTTGACGATGGCGAAGGTCAGCGTGCCCAGCACGACGCCGACGACGGAGCCGTAGCCTCCGGTGAGCAGGACGCCGCCGATGACCACGGCGATGATGGAGTTGAAGACGAAGGACTGGCCGTTGGCGACCTGGGCACCGTTGTAGAGGATGGTCTGGATCACGCCGACCAGGGCGGCGCCGAAGCCGCTGGCCATGTACAGGGCGATCTTCACTCGGTCGACCGGGATGCCGGTGGCGCGGGCGCTCTCCTTGTCGCCGCCGATGGCGAAGATCCAGTTGCCGTACTTCATCATCTGCAGGATCACCGTGACCAGCACCGCCAGACCCAGCCACCAAAAGATCGCGACCTCGAACTGACCGCCGATCAGCTGGCCGAACAGCGATTTCGACAGCGGGTCGGGGTGGACGGGGACGCTCGTGGTGCCGGTCGTGACGCGGGACAGGCCGAGGGTGAGACCGGCGAGGCCGGACAGCGTGGCCAGCGTGACGACCAGGGAGTGAACGTTGGTGCGCGTGACGATGATTCCGTTGAGCAGGCCGGTCAGCAGCCCGAGCGCAAGCGCACAGAGGATGCCGACGATCATCGGGGCACCGAAGTGGCCGGAGACGATGGCCAGTGTCATCGAGCTGCCGGCCAGCACAGAACCCACGGACACGTCGAGTTCACCGGCGATCATCAGCAGCCCGACGGGGATGGCGATGATGCCGAGCTCCGCTGCGATGTTCAGCCAGCTCGCCGCGCCCGCCGGGGCGAGGAACTTCTCCCCGCCGAAGACCGCGAAGAAGACGAAGACGCTGATCGTTCCGATGAGCGCGCCGACCTCTGGACGATGTCGCAGTTGCCCCAGCGGGCTCTCGGACTGCTTCGGCGGTGCGACGGCGGTCTGTCTCTCGGCCGTCGTGTCGGGAAGTGAGGTTGTCATCGGATGGGTCACCTTCGGGAATCTGGATCGTGCTGCGAGGCGGGGGCCTCAGGGAGACGTGCCGGGCCCGGGCCGGGCCCGGCAGCTCTGGGATGAATCAGCGGACGCCGGCCTTGGCACCGGCGATCGCCGCGTCGACGTTGTCAGCGGTGACCAGGAGCGGGCCTGTCAGGATGGGGTTCTGCGGCGGGAGGACGCCGTAGGACAGGTACTGGTTGGCTATCGACACGACGTAGAAGCCCTGCAGGTACGGCTGCTGGTCGATGGCGAACAACTGGTTGCCGGCCTTGATCCGGTCGAGCTGGCTCTGCGAGAGGTCGAAGGTGCCGAGCTTGACCTTGTCGCCGACGCCCGCCTGCTTGATCGCGGAGGCGGCGCTGTCCGCATCCCCGACGCCGATCGTCACCACGGCGTCGATACTGGTGTCCTTCAGCAACGCGCCCTTGATCGCCTGCGTGACGGCGGACGGGTTGCCGAAGTTGGAGGAAGGCAGTGGGAGTTGCTTGGACTTGGCGCCCTTGCTCTCGGCGCCGTCCTTGATGCCCTTGCAGCGGGCCTCCTGGTTGGCGGAGCCGGGCACGGTGTTGACGCACAGGACGTTCTTGGCGCCCTTCTCGGCGAACTTGGCGCCGCCGGCCTTGCCCGCCTCGTAGTCGTCCGACCCGATGTACTTCACGGCGCCGACCCGCTTGGCCGCGTCGATGCCACCCGAGTTGTAGATGAACACCGGGATGCCCTTGGCCACGGCCGCCTTGATCGCGGGGTCCTGGTTCTCGGGCACCCAGTCCGGCACGAGGATCGCCGACGGGTTCTGTGATACGGCGGTCTGCGTCAGTTTGGCGACATCCGGGCCGAGGTTGTCGTAGTTCTGCGGGCCGAGGTAGGTGACCTTGCCGCCCCCCGCCTTCACCAGCTTCGTGGCGTCCTCGACACCACGCTTGACCGCGGAAAAGAACGGGTCGTCGGACTTGCCGCCGATGACGTAGATGGAGTTCTTGCCGTTGCTCTTCGTGCCGGAGTTCGATCCGCCCCCGGCTGGCGCCGTCGACTGACCCCCATCGCCGCCTGAGGCTTTGCCGCTGGCGCATCCGGTCACCGCGGCCGCAGTGACGGCAAGCAGGCTCACTGCGGTCAGAGCTCTTCGGGGAAGACGGCGAACGAGCGGTCGCCGGGTCTGCTTGCGTTCCATGTGCTGGTTGCTCCTTCGTGCGTCGCCAGGGACGGGGACATGGCGGATGAGGTGGCTGCTGCGGTACTACGGCGCGTCATCGGGGATGACGGGGCGCAGCCGAACGGAGGGAGGCGGGCTGCGCCCCGGGCGTGGGGGCCTCGGTGACGAGTCTGTCGGGGTCGGCGGTGCCGCCGACCGTGCATCCGGAAGGTCTGCAGGGCAACCCGAACCGTTGCGCCGGGGCGGCTTGCCGCAGGTTCCCCGGCGCTGCTCACGGCAACGGGTCGCGTGCGCTCCGTGACTTTGTTTAAATCGCTTTAAGCGGTGCGCAGAGCATGCTTGTGTTTCACGCAGGTGTCAAGAGCTTTCTCACGAATGCGCGCGCTGCCGCCATCCGCCCATAAAAGATGCATCCGCCATACGTTCGCGGTCGGGCGGCGCGGCTCGGCAGTTCACCAGTAGCCTTCTCGACCGGGTGTCCGCCACAGCCGGTCGGCCGGGGCGGCCAGGAGAGTGCGACGAGCGCCGGATATGGAGTGGCCCGACGCGGTCAGTGCGGATTCGTCGTGGTGCCCCGTACGACCAGGGAGGGGGCGAGGACGATCTCGCGGGGCGTGGCGCGTCCCTGGTCGAGGCGTTCGACGACGGCCGTCACCGCCTGGCGGGCCTGCTCCTCGGCTTCCTGACTGACGGTCGTGAGGCTGAAACAACTCAGCCGGGACAGGGCGTCGTCGTCGTAGCCGGCGATGGACACAGCTCCGGGAACGTCGACCCCGGCCCCCCTGAAGGCGGTGAGCAGGCCGATGGCGCTGCGGTCGTTGTAGGCCACGACGGCAGTCGGCAGGTCGCCGCTGTCGAGGAGGTACCGGGCAGCCTTCTCCCCGGCCTCCTCGGTGAGGTCACCGTGGAGGATCCTGATCTGCTCGTCGAGGCCGTGGCGGCGCATGGCGTTCCGGTAACCACGGCGCCGATCGGTGGCGATGACGCCCTTGCCGCCGTCGACGTAGGCGATCGCACGGTGACCGAGACGCACCAGGTGGTCGACGATCTGGCCGACTCCGTCGTCGTCGGCGCTGCGGACGACGTCGAGAGCGGCGCCGGTGATCCGGCGGCCCACGCAGACGACGGGCGCCTTGCGGTCGAGGTCTGCGAGGACGGAGGCGGGGGCCACCGGACCAAGGAGGATCAGTGCCTCGCAGCGGAAGGCCAGCAACGTCTCGACCGCCGTGCGCTCGTCGCGGGTCCGGGTCTGGGTACTCAGGACGAGGTCGTAGCCGACCTCCTCGGCGGCCGTGTGGAGATGCTCGACCAGCTCGGCCTGGAAGGCGCTGTGAACGTCGACCATGACGCCGAGCAGCCGGCTGCGCCTGCTGGCCAGCGCGCTGGCGGTGCGGTCAGGGCGATAGCCGAGTTCGGCGGCAGCCTTCAGGACGCGCTGCCGGGTGCGCTCGCTGGGGCCGGCGATGCCCCGCAGCACCAGCGACACCGATGCCGTGGACAGGCCGACGCGTGCGGCGACGTCCTCCAGTCGGGGTCGTGGAGTCGCACCGTTGCCACCCGTGTGGGGAGCGGAGCCGAGCTCGTCCATATGATCTCCCGTCGATTGCGGCAATACCCTTGACATTCGTCCGCAAGGCCGCTGATAGTACCAGAACTTAAAACGCTTTAACCGCCTCGCCTGCCGGCACCGAGACGACAGGCTCGGCCTGCCCCTCCCTGCCGGACCGGCTCCGGCTCCCCGCCCGGGCTCAACGGGACCTCCACATCCTGGGGTCCCGCAAGAACACCGGCAACTCCATGGGCGGCCGCGAGCAGCCGGTGCCGACCGGGCCCACCTTCGTCGACAAGTCCATCATCGGGCAGGTCGCCGAGTTGCCACCCCACCGGGAGATCCACGTGAAGATCGCACTCGACCCCTACATGATCCGTAACACACCGCTGCTCGAACTGCCCGCCGTGGTGGCCGAGCTGGGCTACGAGTGGATCGAGCTCTCCCCGCGGGAGGACTTCATCCCGTTCTTCCGGCACCCGCGCGTCGACGACGCCACGGTGGCCAAGTTCCGCAAGGCCCTGGAGACCGCGGGCGTCGGCATCTCCTCCGTCCTGCCGCTGTTCCGCTGGTCGGGACCGGACGAGGACGCCCGGCAGGCCGCTGTACGGTATTGGAAGCGGGCCATCCGGATCACCGCCGACCTCGGCGTCACCAGCATGATCTCCGAGTTCAACGGCCGCCCCGAGGAGCCCGACAGGAGCGAGGCCCAGTTCTGGCGGTCGATGGATGACCTGCTGCCGCTGTTCGAACACGAGGGCATCCACCTCGCACTGGAGCCGCACCCCGACGACTTCATCGAGAACGGCTACGACGCGATCAACTTCATCCGCGGCATCAACCACCCCAACGTCAGCTTCCTGTACTGCGCCCCGCACACGTTCCACATCGGCAACGACGCCCCCGGCATCATCCAGCACGCCGGGGACCTGCTCACCCACGTCCACCTCGCCGACGCCTTCGACCACACCGCGTCCTCCGGCAACCGCTACATCCTCAACCCGCCCGGCACACCCGCCCGCATCCACCAGCACCTGGACATCGGGCAGGGCGAGGTCGACTTCGGCGAACTCTTCCGCGAACTGAAGGCGAACGGCTTCGACGGCACCCTCACGGCATGCGTCTTCGCCTGGGAGGAACGGGCCAGGGAATCGTCGCTGTTCATGCGGAAGAAGATCGAGGAATACACCGCCACCTGGTCCTAGACAGTGCTCGGACCTGAGCGACTTCGGGCGACACCCTATTGACAGGACATTCGGACAGTCGACATCGTACGCGCTGGACGCTTTTAAAGCGCTCCAAGTCACTGCCCCTCCACCACCTGCATCCCAGATCCTCCGGAGCGAAGGGAAACCAGCGTGATGTCGTTCGAAGTGCTGACCATGGGCCGTGTGGGAGTGGATGTGTATCCGCTTCAGACTGGCGTGGGGCTGGCCGAGGTCACCTCGTTCGGCAAGTACCTCGGCGGCAGCCCGACCAATGTCGCGGTGGCTGCCGCCCGGTACGGGCACACGGCGGGCGTGATCACCAAGACGGGCCGGGACCCATTCGGCGACTTCGTCCGTACGGCCCTGGAGGGCTACGGCGTCGACAGCCGCTTCGTCGGTACGTCGGACATCGCGCCGACCCCGGTGACGTTCTGTGAGATCTTCCCGCCGGACGACTTCCCGCTGTACTTCTATCGCCTGCCCAAGGCCCCCGACCTGGACATTCAGCCCGACGAGCTGGACCTGGGCGCGGTGCTGGACGCGGCGATCTTCTGGTTCACGGGTACGGGGCTGAGCGAGGAGCCGAGTCGGTCGGCCACCCTCGCCGCGCTCGCGCACCGGGCGAAGGCGGGCACGACGGTCTTCGACCTCGACTGGCGGCCGATGTTCTGGGAGGACCCGTCCAAGGCGCGTCCGTACTACGCCGAGGCCCTGCGGCACACCACTGTCGCCGTCGGCAACCTCGACGAGTGCGAGGTCGCCACCGGCGAGCGCGAGCCGTGCGCCGCCGCTAAGGCGCTGCTCGCCGCCGGGGTGGAGCTGGCGGTGGTGAAGCAGGGCCCGAAGGGCGTGCTGGCGATGGACCGGGGCGGTTCGGCCGTCGAGGTCCCGCCCGTCGCCGTTGACGTGGTCAACGGCCTCGGTGCCGGTGACGCCTTCGGTGGGGCGCTGTGTCACGGCCTGCTGTCCGGTTGGGACACCCGCCGCACCGTGTCCTTCGCCAACGCCGCAGGCGCCATCGTCGCGAGCCGGCTGTCCTGCTCGGACGCGATGCCCACCGAGGCCGAGGTCGAGGCGAAGCTGCGCGTGACAGGGCCCGATGTCCCCGACAACTTCCAGCGAGAGGCGTAACCACGTGCCGTACGACAACGTCAACCGGGTCGTGAAGTCCCGGGTCAACGACCCCGGCGCCATCGAGGCGGCGGCCGCGCGACGCGTGAAGGCCACCTCATTGCTCGGTGAGCACGGCAAGGCGATGGTCATCGCCGCCGACCATCCGGCGCGCGGCGCCAACGGCGTCGGCGGCGACCCCAACGCCATGGCGGACCGCTTCGCGCTGCTGGACCGGCTGTGTGTCGCGCTGGAGCGGCCGGGCGTGACAGGGGTGCTGGCCACCGCCGACATCCTGGAGGATCTGCTACTGCTCGGTGTCTTGGACGGCAAGAGCGTCTTCGGTTCCATGAACCGCGCGGGACTCGCCGGTTCGGTCTTCGAGATCGACGACCGGTTCACCGGCTACGACGCCGCCACGATCGCCGCAATGGGTTTCGACGGTGGCAAGATGCTCACCCGTATCGCCCTCGACGATGCGGTCACGCCGTCCGCCCTGGAGCACGCCGCCCGCGCCGTGGACGAACTGAACGACCGTCAACTGATCGCGATGGTCGAGCCGTTCATCTCCCGGTGGCAGGACGGGAAGATCCGCAACGACCTGTCCACCGACGCCGTGATCAAATCGATCACCATCGCCTCGGGGCTGGGGCGCCGTACCGCCTACAGCTGGCTGAAGCTGCCGGTCGTCGACGACATGGAGCGCGTCCTCGCCTCCTCCACACTGCCCGCACTGCTGCTCGGCGGCGAGGTCAAGGACGCCGACGCCGCCTTCGCCTCCTGGGGCAAGGCGCTGAAGCAGCCCACCGCGCAGGGCCTGGTCGTGGGCCGTTCGCTCCTGTACCCCTCCAACGGCGACGTCGCCGGTGCCGTGGACCGGGCGGTGAGCCTGCTGTGACGTCCAAGTACCACTTGTCGACAGGGAGTTCGACCGACGGCTCCTACGACGTCCTGGTCACGCCGGAATCGGCGGGCTGGGGATACTCCGGGCTCAGGATCCTGACCCTGCAGCCCGGTGAGGCACACGCCCTGTCCACCGGGGATTCCGAGTTCCTGGTCCTGCCGCTGACGGGCTCCTGCACCGTCACCACGGACGGCACGGCCTTCGAACTCACCGGCCGGACAGGCGTGTTCGCCTCAGCCACCGACTTCGCCTACCTCCCCGGCGGGTCGGAGGCCCAGATCAGCAGCGCATCCGGTGGGAGGTTCGCGCTGCCCTCCGCCCGTACCGAGCAGGGAGGTCAACCGGCTCGGTACGGGCGCAAGGAGGACGTACCCGTCGAATTGCGGGGCGCCGGGGCGTGTTCACGGCAGGTCAACAACTACTGCCTGCCGGGGACGTTCGAGGCCGAGCAACTGCTGGTGTGCGAGGTACTGACCCCCGGTGGCAACTGGTCGTCATACCCGCCCCACAAGCACGACGAGGCCCGCACGGACGACTCCGGCAACCCGGTCGAGTCCGAGCTGGAGGAGATCTACTACTTCGAGGTCGCCGGCGAGGGCGGGTTCGGCTACCAGCGTGTGTACGGCACCGCCGAGCGGCCTATCGACGTACTCGCCGAGGTTCGTTCGGGCGACACCGTGCTGATCCCGCACGGCTGGCACGGGCCCTCGATCGCCGCGCCCGGCTACGACCTCTACTACCTCAACGTCATGGCCGGTCCGGGGCAGGACCGCGCCTGGCTGATCTGCGACGACCCCGCCCACGGCTGGGTGCGCTCGACCTGGGACGCGCAGGACATCGACGACCGACTGCCCTTCGGAGGAGGCAACCAGCTATGAACACCGTGCGACTGACCACCGCGCAGGCTCTCGTCCGCTTCCTGGCCAGCCAGTACAGCGAGCGAGATGGCCAGGAGCAGCGCCTCATCCCCGGCGTGTGGGGCATCTTCGGGCACGGCAACGTGGCCGGCATCGGCCAGGCACTACTGCAGGCGGCCGTCACCCAAGAGGCGGATCTGCCGTACTACCTGGCCCGCAACGAACAGGGCATGGTGCACGCCTCGGTCGCGTACGCGAAGATGCGCGACCGGCTGGCGACCTTCGCCTGCACGGCATCGACCGGCCCCGGCTCCACGAACATGATCACGGGCGCGGCACTGGCGACGACCAACCGCCTTCCGGTGCTGCTGCTGCCGTCCGACATGTTCGCCACCCGTGCCGCCGACCCCGTCCTCCAGCAGCTGGAGGACACCCGCGGCGGGGACGTCACCGTCAACGACGCCTTCCGGGCCGTATCGAAGTACTTCGACCGGATCCAGCGCCCCGAGCAGCTGATCCCGGCCGCCCTCGCGGCGATGCGGGTGCTCACCGACCCGGTCGAGACCGGCGCCGTCACCCTCGCCCTGCCGCAGGACGTGCAGGCCGAGACCTACGACTGGCCCGTCTCCTTCTTCCGCCGCCGGGTGTGGCACATCGGCCGGCCGGTGCCGGAACCGGCCGCCGTCCAGCGGGCCGCCCGCCTGCTGCGTCAGGCGAGGAAGCCGCTGATCGTGGCGGGTGGCGGCACGGTGTACTCCCGTGCCGAGACAGAGCTGCGGGCGTTCGCCGAGGCGACCGGGATCCCGGTGGCCGACACCCACGCCGGCAAGGGCGCGGTGCCGTGGGACCACCCGTACGCGGTCGGCGGCATCGGCTCCACCGGATCGTACGCGGCCAACGAGCTGGCGAAGGACGCCGATGTCGTCGTCGGGATCGGTACGCGGTACTCGGACTTCACGACCGCCAGCCACACCGTCTTCGGTAACCCGGACGTCACGTTCGTCAACCTCAACGTGGCTCGCCTGGACGCCGTGAAGCACTCGGCGGAGCCGCTGGTGGCCGACGCCAGGCTCGGCCTCGAGGCACTGGCGGGGGCGCTGACGGACTGGGAAGTCGAACCGGAGTACCGCGAGCGCACCCGCCAACTCATCGCCCGCACCCGGCAGATCGAGGAGGAGTGCTTCGCCCCGGACCGCAACGCCCGTGAACTGCCCGCCCAGACTCAGATCCTCGGCGCGCTGAACGACGCCCTCGACGACCGTGCCGTGGTCATCAACGCCGCGGGTTCGATGCCCGGTGACCTGCAACAGTTGTGGCGGGCTCGGGATCCGAAGGCCTACCACGTCGAGTACGCCTACTCGTGCATGGGCTATGAGGTCGCCGCGGGCGTCGGCGCCAAGATGGCCGACCCTTCGCGTGAGGTCGTTGTCCTCGTGGGTGACGGCTCATACCTGATGATGGCTCAGGAGATCGTGACCATGGTCTCCGAAGGCCTGAAGGTCATCATCGTTCTCATCCAGAACCACGGCTTCGCTTCCATCGGTGCGCTCTCGGAGGCGCTCGGCTCTCAGCGCTTCGGCACCAAGTACCGCTTTCGCAACGACGATTCGGGCCAGCTCGACGGCAGCGTCCTGCCCGTCGACCTCGCCGCCAACGCCTCCAGCCTCGGTGCGGACGTCCTGCACGCCACCACCGTCGACGAGTTCCGCAGCGCGATGGAGAAGGCCAAGGCCGCCACCCGCACCACGGTCGTGCATGTCGAGACCGACCTGTACGGACCCCACCCGCCCGGCCACGGCTGGTGGGACGTCCCGGTCAGCCAGACCTCCGCCCTGGAGTCCACCCAGGCCGCGTACGAGACGTACGCCGCCCACAAGCACAACCAGCGCCACTACCTGTAAGGACCCCTCCCCGTGAAGACCATCTCGCACTGGATCAACGGCAGCCCCAACGCGGGCTCCGCCGCCGAGACCCAGCCGGTGTTCAACCCGGCCACCGGTACCGAGCAGGCCCAGGTCGTCCTGGGCGGCGCCACCGACGTGGACACCGCCGTCGCCGCCGCCACGCAGGCCTTCGAAACCTGGTCGGAGTCCTCCCTCACCCAGCGCACCCAGGTGATGTTCGCCTTCCGCCAGCTCCTCGTCGAGCACGAGGAGGAGCTCGGCCGGATCATCTCCGCCGAACACGGCAAGACCGTCGACGACGCCCGCGGCGAGATCACCCGCGGCCGGGAGGTCGTCGAGTTCGCCTGCGGCCTCGGCGACGTGTTGAAGGGCGACTACTCCGACCAGGTCTCCCGTGGTGTGGACGTGCACAACTTCCGCCAGCCGCTGGGAGTCGTCGCGGGCATTACCCCCTTCAACTTCCCCGCCATGGTGCCCCTGTGGATGCACCCCATAGCCATCGCCACCGGCAACACCTTCATCCTCAAGCCCAGCGAACGCGACCCCTCCGCCGCCAACTTCGTCGCCGGCCTCTACCGGCAGGCCGGCCTGCCCGACGGCGTCTTCAACGTCGTCCACGGCGGCAAGAACGCGGTCGACGCGATCCTCACCCACCCCGGCATCGAAGCCGTCTCCTTCGTCGGGTCGACTCCCATCGCCAGGTACGTCCACGAGCAAGCGACTGCGCACGGCAAGCGCGTCCAGGCCCTCGGCGGCGCCAAGAACCACGCCGTCGTCCTGCCCGACGCCGACCTCGAATACGCCGCCAACCACATCACCGCCGGCGCCTACGGCTCCGCCGGTGAACGCTGCATGGCCGTCTCCGTCGCCGTCGCCGTCGGTGACGCGGCGGACGCGCTGGTCGAGATCCTGGAGCGCAAGGCCCGCGAGGTGAAGGTCGGTCCCGGCGACGCCCCCGGCACCGAGATGGGTCCGCTGGTCACCAAGGCCGCCCAGAAACGCGTCGAGAACGCGGTCGGCACCGCCGCCACGCAGGGCGCCACCATCGTCGTCGACGGCCGAGGACTCAAGATCGACGGCCACGAGGAGGGCTTCTTCACCGGCCCCTCCCTGCTAGACCACGTCACCACCGAGATGGACGCCTACCAGGAAGAGCTGTTCGGCCCGGTCCTCGCGATCGTCCGCGCCAACAGCCTCGACCAAGCCATCGATCTCATCAACGCCAACCCCTACGGCAACGGCACCGCCCTGTTCACCGGCTCCGGCGAGGCCGCCCGCCGCTTCCAGCGCAACATCAAGGTCGGCATGATCGGCATCAACGTCCCGGTGCCCGTGCCGATGTCCTACTACTCCTTCGGCGGCTGGAAGGACTCCCTCATCGGCGACTCCCCCATCCACGGCCCCGAAGGCATCCGCTTCTACACCCGCCCCAAGGTCGTCACCACCCGCTGGCCCCAGCCCACCCAGCAGGTCACCGCCGGCTTCAACTTCCCCACCTCCAACTGACCGGTCACCGCGACAAGCCCTCGTTGCCTGCTCTCGCACCTTCTCCGAAAGGCACCCGCATGACCACGTCTGCCAAGCCCTTGTCCGTTGCGGTGATCGGCGCCGGCATGGCCGGGCGCAGTCACGCCGCCGGATACCGCAACGTCAACACCGTGTTCGGGGCCGGGCTGCCGCCGGTCCGCCTCGCCGCGATCGCCGACGCCAACACCGCCCTGGGCGAGGACGCCGCCCGCCGCTACGGCTACGAGAAGGCGCTGCCGAGCTGGGAGGCCGTCGCCGAGGACCCGACGATCGACGCCGTCAGCATCGTCGTCGGCAATGCGCTGCACCGGACAATCGCCGAGGCGCTGGTCGCCGCGGGCAAGCACGTGCTGTGCGAGAAGCCGTTGGCCGGTTCGATGGAAGACGCCCGTGCGATGACGGAGCTGGAGCGCGGCGCCGATGTCGTGATGGCCGTGGGGTACACCTTCCGCCGGGCTCCGGGCATCGCCGCGATCCGTGACCATGTCATCCGCGGTGAGCTGGGTGACCTGACCGTGTTCAGCGGCCGGTACTGGTGTGACTACGCGACCGACCCGAAGGGGCCGCTGAGCTGGCGGTTCAAGGGCGGGCCCGGTTCCGGGGCGCTCGGGGACGTCGGTTCGCACGTCATCGACGTCGCCGAGTACGTCGCCGGGCCCATCGTCTCGGTCTCCGGCGCCTCGCTGTCGAGGCAGATCCCCGAGCGGCCGTTGCCGCTGGGCGCGGTCGTCGGGCACAACGCCTCGCCCGTCTCGGACGAAATGGGCGAGGTCGAGAACGAGGACACCGCCACCTTCACCGCCCGCTTCGAGTCCGGCCTGGTCGGCACCTTCTCGGTGACGCGCACCGGCTTCGGCTTGCCCAACGGGCTCGCCTTCGACGTGCTCGGCGTCGGCGGGCGGGCCGCGTTCGACCAGCACCGGCCTGCCGAGTACCTCTTCGACGACGCCCAGCCCGACGCCCGTACGCGCGGCGCGCGGCAGGTGATCGCCGGGCCTCAGATGCCGTACTTCGCGGGCGGGGTCCCGATGGAGGCGCCTGGTGTGGGCGCCAGCAACGCCGACAACTTCACCTACCAGGCGCGTGCCTTCCTCGACCAGGTCGCGGGGGTCGCCGAGCCGCTGCCGGCCTGCGCCACCTTCGCCGACGCGCTGCGGACCATGGAGATCATCCAGGCCGTCGTTCAGTCCTCCCGCAACGGCGGCGCCGCCGTCGACGTTCCGCCCGCCGCCTGATCACCCGCATCGAAGGAGCAAGCAAAGAAATGGCCCTCAAGCTCGGCGCCTACACCGCCTGCCTGCACGACCGCACCCTCACCGAGGCCCTCGACATCCTGAAGGAGAACGGCCTGACCTCGGTCGAGGTCAACACCGGCGGCTTCATCCCCTCCCCGCACTGCCCCGTCGACCTGCTGCTGTCCTCGGCCACCGCGCGCGAGGAGTACCTGGCGACGTTCGCCGACCGCGGCATGGAGCTCACCAGCCTCAACTGCAACGGCAACCCGCTCAACCCCCTCCCCGGTGTCGGCCCGAAGCACGCCGACGACCTGCGCCGTACCATCCGACTCGCCGGACTGCTCGGCGTGAAGCACGTCGTCACGATGTCCGGCACCCCGGGTTCCGACCCCGACGCCAAGTACCCGTCCTGGGTGGTCAACCCGTGGGACGGCGTCTACATGGACGTCCTGGACTACCAGTGGGGCGTGGCCGTCGAGTTCTGGAAGGAGATCGACGCCCTCGCCCGGGAGAACGACGTCCGGGTCGCCATCGAGATGCACCCGCACAACGTCGTCTTCTCCCCCGTCACGCTCAAGCGCCTCGTCGAGGAAGGCGGCCTGACCAACGTCGGCGCCGAGATGGACCCCTCCCACCTGATGTGGCAGGGCATGGACATCGTCGCCTCCATCAAGTGGCTGGGCCCGCTGGTGTTCCACGCCGCCGCCAAGGACGCCACGCTCTGCCCAGGCGCCGATATCCGCGGCGTCCTCGACACGTCGTTCACCCGCGTGCCCGCCGACGCCCCCGGCAAGGTCCCCACCGGCTACGGCTTCTGGTGCAACGCCTGGCCCGAGAACCCGGCCTGGAAGTTCGTCGCCGTCGGCGAGGGACACGACGTGGCCTACTGGACGGAGTTCCTGCGCGCCCTCGCCGAAGTCGACCCGGACATGGCCGTCAACATCGAACACGAGGACGCCGCCTACTCCCAGACCGAAGGCCTGGCCCTGGCCGCCAAGAACCTGCACAGCGCCGCAGCCGCCCTGTAACCCGCCCTTCCCACCTGGCCCCGCTCCTCCGACCGGGAACGGGGCCACAGCAGTACCTGAAGCTTCCCTGTGATCCCGGGCACGTGGTCGTTACGCCGCGAGGGCCTGATCTTGCAGGGTCGGTGTGAGCTCGCGGCCGACGGGCGTCTGACGGGTGTCGTCACCCACGAGCCGGCTCCCATGTAGGCCCGGTCGGCGAGGACCGGAACGCCTTGGCGCTCACAGATACGGATGATCCGGTGGGTGCGTGCCGCCGTTAGGTCGTCGTCGCGGGCAGGACGTAGTCGGGGTCGGCTTCGCGCAGCGCACGCAGCAGGCCGGGCGCGCGATCGGCAAGCAGGCCGGTCACCGTGGCAGTCTAGGCGTGGTGCAGGACGGGGTACCGAAGTCGGCGGCGAACTGCGTGAGAGTGTCGTGCCGACAGAGGTACAGGCTGACCAGGGCACGCTGGTGCGGCGGGAGCTTGCAGCGGCGGTCACCCTCGCGGGTGACGATGAGCATGAGATGGAAGCGCGGCAGCTGAGCAAGGACCCTCATCGCCCGCGGCCCGCAGTGATGTGCACGCGACAGCTCCACCAGCCTCTCCACCTCGACAGGTGTATCTAGCGGAAGCACCGCAAGGCCGACCGCACTCCGCGCATGGAGGCCCATCGGCCGAGCGGTCCTTGGATCAGGCGGGCAGTCGGCCCTTGCTGCGCATGGCGGCACGGACGCGTTCCTCGGCCAGACCGCGGCCTGCGATGTGCGGC
>NZ_JBEXSR010000072.1:0-25885 GCF_040613735.1 Streptomyces sp. NPDC006235 | reverse complement strand
GGGGGGCTAGGCCGGCGCCGTGGGGAAGGCGGGGGGCGGGGGGGGGCCGCCCCCCCCCCCCCCGGCGCCTGGACCAGGCGGTCAGCCGAAGAACACTCCGACCTCCTCGTAGAGCGTCGGGTCCACCGTCTTCAGGCGGGCCGTCGCGTCCGCGATGGGGACGCGGACGATGTCCGTGCCGCGCAGGGCGACCATCATGCCGAAGTCGCCGTCGCGGACGCAGTCGATGGCGTGCAGGCCGAAGCGGGTGGCGAGCCAGCGGTCGAAGGGGCTGGGGGTGCCGCCGCGCTGGATGTGACCCAGGACCGTCGTGCGGGCCTCCTTGCCCGTGCGCTTCTCGATCTCCTTGGCGAGCCACTCGCCGACCCCGGACAGGCGGACGTGCCCGAAGGAGTCCAGCGACTGGTCCTTGAGGACCATGTCGCCGTCCTTGGGCATGGCCCCCTCGGCGACGACGACGATCGGCGCGTACGACGCCCGGAAACGGGACGTCACCCAGGCGCACACCTGCTCGACGTCGAAGCGCTGCTCGGGAATGAGGATGACGTTCGCACCGCCGGCGAGGCCCGAGTGCAGGGCGATCCAGCCGGCGTGCCGGCCCATCACCTCGCAGACCAGGACCCGCATATGGGACTCGGCGGTGGTGTGCAGCCGGTCGATGGCCTCGGTCGCGATGCCGACCGCGGTGTCGAAACCGAAGGTGTAGTCGGTGGCGGACAGGTCGTTGTCTATCGTCTTCGGCACCCCCACACAGGGCACGCCGTACTCGTCGGACAGCCGGGCGGCCACGCCCAGGGTGTCCTCGCCGCCGATGGCGATGAGCGCCTCGACCTCCAGCGCGGCGAGGTTCTCCTTGATCCGGCGGATGCCGTCCTGCTCCTTCAGCGGGTTGGTCCGCGAGGAGCCGAGGATGGTGCCGCCGCGGGGCAGGATGCCGCGCACGGCCGGGATGTCGAGACGGACGGTGTCGCCTTCCAGCGGACCGCGCCAGCCGTCCCGGAAGCCGGTGAAGTCGTAGCCGTACTCCTGCACGCCCTTGCGGACGACGGCCCGGATGACGGCGTTGAGTCCGGGGCAGTCGCCGCCTCCGGTCAGTACTCCGACGCGCATGGAACAGTCCCTTCGCCGCAGGTGCCTGACGAAGGGTCAGTGTGACGTGCGCCTCACTCGTCGTCGAGGCCGCGCTCGATCGCATACCTGACCAGCTCCACGCGGTTGTGCAACTGGAGCTTGCCGAGGGTGTTCTGGACGTGGTTCTGCACCGTGCGGTGGGAGATGACCAGGCGTTCGGCGATCTGCTTGTAGCTCAGGCCCTTGGCGACCAGGCGCAGCACCTCGGTCTCGCGGTCGGTGAGCCGGGGTGCCTTCGGTTCGTCGGTGTCCTGGGCGGGGGCGGGCTCGGAGGCCAGACGGCGGTACTCGCCGAGCACCAGCCCGGCGAGGCCGGGGGTGAAGACCGGGTCGCCGACGGCCGTGCGGCGGACCGCGTCCTGGAGTTCCTCGGTGGAGGCCGACTTCAGCAGATAGCCGGTCGCGCCGGACTTGACCGCCTCCAGGACGTCGGCGTGCTCGCCGCTCGCGGACAGCACCAGGACGCGCAGCGCGGGGTTGGCGGCGACGACCTCCTTGCAGACCTGGACGCCGGGCTTGCCTGGCAGGTTCAGATCGAGCACCAGAACCTCGGGTGCGGCGGCCTTGGCACGGCGCACGGCCTGCTCGCCGTCGCCCGCGGTGGCGACGACCTCGAAGCCCGACTCGGCCAGGTCGCGGGCGACCGCGTCGCGCCACATGGGGTGGTCGTCGACCACCATGACCTTGATCGGGTCCCGCCGGTCCGCCGTGGTCTCCGTCATCGCTGCTCCGCCTTCCCCCGTACGGTCGTCACGTCCTTCGGTACCTTCAGCTCGACCTCCGTGCCCTGGCCCGGCACCGAGATCAGCTCCGCGCTGCCGCCTAGGTCGCGCAGCCGGCCGCGGATCGACAGAGCGACGCCGAGCCGCCCCTCGCCCTCGGCCTGGGCGAGCCGCCCCTCCGGGATGCCGGGTCCGTCGTCCCGCACGGTGACGATCACCTCGTCCGGCTCGTCCTCGACGAGGATCCACGCGCGCGCCTGTTCCCCGGCGTGCTTGCGGACATTGTCCAGGGCCGCCCCTACGGCGGCGGCCACCTCCCGTGCGGCGGCCGGCGCCAGCGGCACGGGCGCGCCGGGCTCGGCGAGGCTGACCTTGGCGCCGGCGTACGGCGCGAGCAGGGCGCGCAGGTCGACGGGGCCGCTCTCCTCCGGCTGTTCGTCGACTGCCCGGACGACGGCTCCCTCGGCGGCATCCTCCGAGACCCGGGAGACGGGTACGAGCCCGCCGGAGACCAGCGTGCGCAGCGCGACCTCCTGTTCACCGGCCATCCGGCCCAGCTCGGCCGCCTCACCGCCGATCACCGCGCCGCGCCGCTGCACCATCGCCAGCACCTGGAGCACGCTGTCGTGGATGTCCCGGGCGAGGCGCTCGCGTTCCCTCGTCGCGGCCTCGATCTCCAGGGCGCGGGCGAGGGTGCGCTCGGAGGCGCGGGCGACCTCGACGACGTAGCCGATGGCGATGGAGGCGATGCAGACGAGGATGACGTTGTGGACGGTGTCGCGGGCCGGGCTGCCGCGCTCGATCAGGTTGGCGGCGGCCACGAGGCTGGAGGCGAGGGCCGCCCAGCGCCAGCCGCCCTTGATGGCGAACGCGAGGACGGCACCGGCAGTCCATATCGACGGCAGCGTCGGGCCGCCCGCCTGGACCCGCTCGTGCGTGTCGGCGACGGGCGTGAGCAGGATGCCGGTGAGGGCGACGGTGAGGTCGGCGGCGAGGAACCCCTTGGTGCAGCGGGCCGCGTTCGCGACCCGGGGCAGTGTGGCCAGGGTCCACGCGGCCAGCACCACGTAGTAGGCGACGGCGACCCAGGGCCGGACGAACTCCTCGTAGGCGGTGGCGAACAGGCCGACCGCGTACAGCATCGTGAGCACCCGGTAGGCGGTCAGCGCACGCCACAGCGGCTGTTCGACCGACATCCTCATGACTCGCTCGCGCCTGGCCATCTCCCCCACCCCCGGAACGCGCCCCCGACCAGGGCTCCGTCCTCCTCTTCCCCGGCTCCTACCGCTCCGGCTTTTCCTTGTCGGCCTGTTCCTTCTCCGCCTGTTCCCTCTCGGCCCGGGCGAGCGCGGCCTTCGCCGCCTTCTCGGCTTCCTTCTCCGCCTTCGCCGCCTCCGCGAGCTGCCGCTTCATGGCCGTCGCGTACATGTCGACGTACTCCTGGCCGGAGAGCTTCATGATCTCGTACATGACCTCGTCGGTCACGGCGCGCAACACGAACCGGTCGTGCTCCATGCCCTGGTAGCGGCTGAAGTCCAGGGGCTTGCCGATCCGGATGCCGGGGCGCATCAGCTTCGGCATGACCTTCCCGGGCGGCTGGATCTTCTCCGTGTCGATCATGGCGACGGGGATGACGGGCGCGCCGGTCGCCAGCGCCACGCGCGCGAGGCCACCCGGCTTGCCGCGGTAGAGCCGCCCGTCGGGCGAGCGCGTCCCCTCCGGGTAGATGCCGAACAGCTCGCCGCGCTCCAGCACCTCGATACCGCTCCTGATGGCGGCCTCACCCGCGCCGCGCGCACCGGAGCGGTCCACGGGCAGCTGGCCGACGCCCTTGAAGAACGCGGCCGTCAGCCGGCCCTTCACCCCGGGCGTGGTGAAGTACTCGGCCTTCGCGATGAACGTGACCTTGCGGTCCAGGACCGCGGGCAGGAAGAACGAGTCCGAGAAGGACAGGTGGTTGCTCGCCAGGATCGCGGGGCCCTCGGCGGGAATGTTCTCCAGGCCTTCCACCCAGGGCCTGAAGGCGACCTTCAGCGGTCCCCCAACAGCGACCTTCATCGCGCCGTACAACAACCGAGTGCCTCCTGTATGTGTCGATCAGACCTTAACCCGGCGCGCCGTCAAAGGCGCCGACGGCCCTGGTCGGTGTCAGTGCCGTCGCGTACGGTGAAGGTCCCGCGAACGCCGTGCGACCCCTGCCATGACGTTCCGTGACATTCCGTGATCGTGTCCGTCCCTTCTCATGACCAGGAGGCCGAAGGTGCCGGTCCTTGCCGGAGCCGAGCCGTTTCGCCACGAGGGCGGGGAGATCGCCGTACTCCTCTGCCACGGCTTCACCGGATCACCGCAGTCGCTGCGCCCCTGGGCGGAGCATCTCGCCGCACGCGGCATGACCGTCTCGCTGCCGCTGCTCCCCGGGCACGGCACGCGCTGGGAGGACCTGCGGATCACCGGCTGGCAGGACTGGTACGCGGAGGTGGAGCGCGAGCTGCGCCTCCTGTGCGAGCGCCGCGAGCAGGTGTTCGTGGCCGGTCTGTCCATGGGCGGCGCCCTGGCCCTGCGGCTCGCCGCGAAGCACGGCGACGCCGTCAGCGGAGTGGTGGTCGTCAACCCGGCGAACAAGGTGCACGGCCTGGCCGCGCACGCCCTGCCGGTGATCCGCCACATCGTCCCCGCGACGAAGGGCATCGCCAGCGACATCGCCAAGCCGGACAGCAGGGAGCTGGGCTACGACCGGGTGCCGCTGCACGCCGCGCACTCCCTGCGCCAGTTCTTCCAGGTCGCCGACCGCGAGTTGCCGCAGGTCACGCAGCCGGTGCTGCTGCTGCGCAGCCCGCAGGACCATGTGGTGCCGCCGGCCGACTCGGCCCGTATCCTCAGCCGCATCTCGTCGACGGACGTGAAAGAGGTCCTGCTGGAACAGAGCTACCACGTCGCCACGTTGGACCATGACGCGGACCGGATTTTCGAGGAGAGCACCTCTTTCATCAGCCGGCTCGCGTCCGGCCTCGGCAGGGAGCCCGGTCTCGGCAAGGAAGGGACGACCGCACGTGGCTGAGCACGACTCCGACCGCGAGGGCCGCGAGCCGGACGAGAAGGGCGTCCCGTTCGACGAGGAGGCCGCCTGGGCGGCGATCGTCGCCGGGTACGGCGACGAGCCGCCGGACCCGCCGGGCGCCAAGCCGTTCAAGTCGATCGAGGACCTGGCACTGCTGGAGACTCCGACCAACGACGACCGGGTCAACGACGATCGGGCGGACACGGCCGCGGAGGCCGCCTCGGCCCCCGCGGAGGCCGGGAAGCCCGGCGAGCCGGACGGACCGGAGCCGAAGGGATCCGGCGACAAGCCGGGTAAGCCTCTGGGCGGCTCCGTCTCCTTCGCGCCCGGCGTCGGCCCGCGCGACTACTCCGCGCCCGAGCCCGCCGAGGACGACTTCGACGAGGACGACGAGGGGCATTTCGTGCCGCCGGAGCCGCCCCCGCTGCCGTCCGCCGACCCCACCGCGAAGTTCGCCTGGCTCGGCGTGCTGGGCGGGCCGGTGCTGCTTCTGCTGGCCGTGCTGCTGGGCTGGGAGATGACCTGGTGGTTGACCACGCTGAGCATCGGCGGGTTCGTCGGCGGGTTCGTGACGCTGGTGATGCGGATGCGGACGGACGACGAGGACGACGACGACCCGGGGCGGGGTGCCGTCGTCTAGACGGCTCGTTCTCAGGCGGCCGGAATCTTGAGGGCGGCCAGGACCGGAAGGTGGTCCGTGGCCGCCCTCAGGTCTGCGTCGGTCACTCCGGGGTGCTCGAACGGCACGCCGCAGCCCAGCACCTCGATGCCCTCGGTCGCGAAGATCGCGTCGATGCGCTGGTAGGGGTCGGCGGGGGTCCAGGTGTGCTCGCCGCCCCAGGGCGCGGTCGCGTGGCAGTCCTGCAGGGCGTCGGTGAGGCGGCGGAAGGCGGGGCCGTCGGGGCGTTCGTTCAGGTCGCCGCCGGCGATCATGTGCTCCACGCCCATGCCGGCGAGCCGGTCCAGGAGCAGGCCTGACTGGTCGTAGCGCTCGTCCTTCTGGAGCGACAGGTGACAGCTCAGGACGCCGAGGCGGGTGCCGGCGAAGCGGACGACGGCGGTGGCGAAGCCGCGGCGGTGCAGGCCGGGGGTGTGGGGCAGGAGGATGTCCTCCGTGCGTTCGACGCTCGCGCGGAGCGAGCTGAGGATCGCCGGGCCGGTGGTGGTGGCGCCGCCGGTGACGACGACCAGGTCGGATGCGCGGGCCAGACGGGCGAGTTTCTTGCGCCAGCGGAAGAAGCGGGGGGCTTCTTGGATCAGGACCAGGTCGGGTTCGCAGGCCTTGATGACGCGGGCCAGGGCATCGGTGTCGTCGCGCATCGAGCGGATGTTGTAGCTGAGGACCCTGATGACCGCGGAACCGTCGGGTTCGGTACGGGAGTTGGGGAGCAGGGGCATGTGATCAATTTACGCCCATGAGCTCGGGGCGCGGGGGTTGTGCGCGAGTGCCGGTCGTACGTGGCTGATCGCGCCCACGCGGCGGAGCCGCACATTGATACAGCCCCGCGCCCCTTACGAGCCAGAAGCAGGGCGTTACATGATCGGGTCGGGTTCCCTCGCCAGGTCCGCTGCTCCGACCAGGCCGGCCTTGTTGCCCAGTTCCGCGGCGCGGACCTCGGCGACCGGGCGCCAGTTGCCGCCGACCAGCCAACGCTTGTAGGACTTGCGGATCGGGCCCAGGACCAGTTCGCCCTCGTCGGACAGGCCGCCGCCGACGATGAAGGCGGAGGGGTCGAAGAGGGAGGCGAGGTCGGCGAGGCCCGCGCCGACCCAGCGGGCCAGTTCGCGGTAGGAGTCGACGGCCACGCGGTCGCCCTGGCGGGCGGCCATGGAGATGTGCTTGCCCTCGATGCCGTCGGGCGTGCCGTTGCCGAGGCCGAGGAGGATCTCGGCGTTCTCGGGGGTGGCGTTGGCGCGCTGCTTGGCGTACCTCACCAGCGCCCGGCCCGACGCGTACTGCTCCCAGCAGCCCTGCGAGCCGCAGCCGCACAGCAGACCGTCCGGCACCATGCGGATGTGGCCGAACTCGGCGGCCACGCCGAAGTGCCCGCGGCGCAGCTTGTTGCCGATGATGATGCCGCCGCCGAGGCCGGTGCCGAGCGTGATGCAGATGACGTTGCGGTGGCCCTTGCCGGCGCCGAACTTGTACTCGCCCCACGCCGCGGCGTTCGCGTCGTTCTCGACGACCACCGGGAGGCCCACACGGGCCTCGACCTTCTCCTTGAGCGGCTCGTTGCGCCAGTGGATGTTGGGCGCGAAGTAGACCTCGGAGCGCTGCCGGTTCACATAGCCGGCCGCGCCGATGCCCACGCCGACGATGTCGTGCCCGACGCGTGCGCCTTCCACCGCCGATGCGATGGCGTCCACGATGCCCTCAGGCGTGCCCGGGGTCGGCACCTTGTGGGTCGAGAGGATGTTGCCTTCCTCATCGACCACGCCGGCCGCGATCTTCGTGCCGCCGATGTCGACGCCGATGGTGAGTCCCATGAATCCCTCAGTTTCGGTCGAGCCCCGCTACGGCCAACGGTACCCGAGGCGCGCCGTCGGGTCGGCTGTCGTCCGCACGCTGGGCAGGACCGGCGGCGGCACGCCGGTCGTGGCTCGCGAAGAGGAGGTCGGGCTCAGTCCAGGTCGATGCGCTCCCCGGGACCGGCGTCGTCGCCCCGGTCATGGCGTTCGTCCAGGTCACGCGGGTCGATCCGGTCGTCGCGCCCGGTCCAGCGCCGCTCCTGGGCCTCGACGGCGGAGCGGTAGGCGGCGAGCAGTTCGTTCCCGGCGGCGGCCAGGTGGTCGAAGACGTCCGGGTTGCGTTCGATGACGGGTTCCACGGCGGCCTTGGCCTGCTGGACGACCTGGCGGACGACCTGCTCGGCGGCGGGCCCGGCGACGGCGCCGAACAGCGGGGACTGGATCCCCGACAGCTTGTCCGCGACGGCGTCGACGAGCTTCTTCAGTTCCTCGGCCGCGGAGCCCGGGGGCGGTCCGTACTCGGCGCGGCGGCGGGCCTGCTCCGCCTCGAGGTCCTCGGCGCACGCGGTCGCCCAGGCGTCGGCGTCGCTCGCCCGTACCTCGTCCGCGGCCTCTTCGCGGGCGGCGTCGAACGGGGGGAGCTCTTCGCTCATGACGGACTCCTGACTACGGTTCGTCCCTCCGACGTTACCCCCTCTCACCGCGTCTGCGGCCAGAGCTTCGGGTCGGGCGCGAAGCGGATGCGCAGCTCGCCCTCGCGCAGGGCGGCGCCGTCGACGGTGCAGCGGCGCAGCGCGGAGGGCAGCGGAACGATTCGGCGGAAAGGCCCCGCCGTGACGACGAGTTCGTCGCCGCGCCGCACGAGGTCCAGCTCCTCGCGCACGGCGCCGGGCAGCGGGATGTGCCAGACGAGCACCCCGTCCTCGCCGAGCCGGTCGGCCACCGGCCACTCGACCGCCGGGACGGGCTCGTCCGGGTCGACGCCGGGCACGGCGAGGCCGGCGAGGTCGTCGGCGCCGACCGGGTCGCGTCCCAGGTGGGCGACGGTCCGGACGTCGTACGACTCGCGCCACTCGTCCAGTGTCTTGCGCTGCTGGGCGACCGGGCCGGCCAGCCAGGTGTCCGGGGAGGCCTCGGGCAGCACGCGGTTGGCGACCACCAAGTCGGTGCGCAGGCGGCGCAGGGCGAGTCCGAGGCGGGCCGTGCGGAGGGCGTCGGCACCGGCGGGGCCGGGCTCGGCGACCAGTCGTACGACGGTGTCGCGGTCGGCGACGACGGCCTCGACGGCGGCCAGCTCCAGGTCCCAGCGGGCGGCCGTCTCGTACAGCCACTCGGCGGGCATAGGGACGCCGGCCAGCCGGCCCAGGACGGGGCGCAGGGCGCGGGCGGCCTGGCGTTCGGGCGGGAGCAGGCGGCGCAGGTAGCGGCGGAGCTCCCCGGGCAGGGCGAGGAGGGCGAGGGCCTGCGGGGCCGGGGGCAGGTCGACGACGAGCAGGTCGTACGCCTGGGACAGCGCGGCGTCCCGCAGGGCGCGCAGGAGGGCGAGTTCCTCGGCTCCGGGGAGCGGGCTGAGTTCCTCGGGGTCGAGGCGGGAGGCGCCGAGGAGGTCCAGGGCGGAGGAGGCGCGGTCCTGGAGGGCGGTGAGGTCGGTGCGGAAGTCCTGGGCGGGGTCGGGGCGCCAGGCCGTGAGGCGGGGTGCGGCCTGGACCGGCTCGGGGCCGGTGCCGGTGCCCAGGGCGGCGCCGAGGGTGTCCGTGCGGTCGGTGCCGAGGACGAGGGTGCGGGTGCCCTGCGCTGCCGCGGCCAGGGCGGTCGCGGCCGCGAGGGTGGTACGGCCGCTGCCGCCGGGGCCGGTGATCAGGATGGTGCGCATGGGGGTGCACGGTACTCGGCGTTGATGAGGTACCCCATGTTGGTGCTGAGGCCGAGTGGGTGCGCAACGGGCGCTGCGGGGTTCCGCTGCGCCCACCCGTGCCGCCTGGGGGGTACCCCCCAGGCACTTAAGGCACTGGGGGGAGGCACGACTGCCCGCAGCTAGGCCGATTCCACGCGCTTCTTCAGACCCGCCAACGCCCGGTCGATGATGACCTTCTCCGCCTTGCGCTTGATCATGCCGAGCATGGGGATCTTGACGTCGACGGTGAGCGCGTAGGTGACCTCCGTGCCACCCGCACCCGCCGGCTTCAACAGGTACGTGCCGTCCAGGGACCGGAGCATCTGGGACTTGACGAGGGTCCAGGACACCTCGTTCTCGCCGGTCCACGTGTACGCGAGGACCTGGTCGTCCTTGATCGCCCCCGCGTCCATGACGAGCCGGACCTGTTCGGCACGGCCCTGCTCGTCGGTCTTGAGTACCTCGGCCTCCTTCACCTCGCCGGTCCAGTCCGGGTAGCGGGCGAAATCGGAGATGACCGCCATGACGTCGGCCGGGGCCGCCTCGATGGTGATGCTCGAGCTGGTGTGTTCCGCCATCGCCGTGGCTCCTCCAGATACGGGCCGGTATGAGGTCGTCGTGCGCAAGCGTGTGCAGCGTGAAGGCTACCGCGCACGGGACCCGCCGATCTCACCCGACCTGGGACGTCCTCACCATTCCAGCGCCCACGGCGTCCCGGTCCCCGCGAAGTGACCCACGTTCACACACTCGGTTGCCCCGATCCGCATCCGCCGCACCAGCGGCTGGTGCACGTGCCCGAAGAGGGAGTAGCGGGGCCGGGTGCGGCGGATGGCGTCCAGCAGGGCCCGGCTGCCGCGCTCGAAGCGGCGCGCGACGGTGTCGTAGACGAGTTCGGGGACCTCGGGCGGGATGTGCGTGCACAGCACGTCGACCTCGCCGACGGCCTCTATCTTGGCGGCGTACTCCTCGTCGCCGATCTCGTACGGCGTCCGCATCGGTGTCCGCAGGCCGCCGCCGACGAAGCCGAAGACCCAGCCGCCGATCTCCACGCGCTCGCCGTCGAGGACGGTGGTGCCGGGGCCGGCGTACTCCTGCCACAGGGGCGGCATGTCGACATTGCCGTACGTGGCGTACGTAGGAGTGGGGAACGCGGCGAACATCTCGGCGTACTGCTTGCGCACCGCCTTCTCGATCACCGAGGCGCGGTCCTCGCCGACGCCGGCCCACAGCCGGGCGCCGAACTCCCGTGCCTCCTGGAAGCGGCGGGCGGTGCGCAGCGCGACGATGCGGTCGGCGTTCTCGACGCCGAACAGGTCGGGGAAGATCCCGCGCGAGTGGTCGGCGTAGTCGAGGAAGAGGACGAGGTCGCCCAGGCAGATCAGGGCGTCGGCGCCCTCGCCGGCCCTCGCCAGGTCACGGGCGTTGCCGTGCACGTCGCTCACCACATGCACGCGCGTCCTGCGGTTTCCGGCTGGTGTGGGTGCCATGGCGATCAAGGGTAGGTCGAGGGGCGCAGTTGTGAACAGTGGCGGCCCTACCTGCGGTTACTGGCCAGTCAGTTAGTACGTGGACTACTGTGCGCGAAGGAATACCCAACTGTGTGACGCAGCGAACATCTCGATGGGACCCCCTGTCGGAGAACCCATACCGGCGGGTAACGTCCGGGCAGTCCAGTCGTGCTCTGCATTTCAACAAGTGAATGCGGGAGCACCTGCCCGAGCCTTGGACCGGACCGTCGCATCACACAACGTCGTGGCGCCGGCGCCCTATGAGGAGCAGCAGTCTTGCGCGAGTTCAGCCTTCCGGCTTTGTACGAGGTCCCTGCGGACGGCAATCTGACCGACATCGTCCGCAGAAACGCCGCGCAGCACCCGGACGTCGCCGTCATCGCCCGCAAGGTCGGCGGCACCTGGCAGGACGTCACGGCCACCGCCTTCCTCGCCGAGGTGCACACGGCCGCGAAGGGGCTGATCGCCGCCGGGGTCGAGCCCGGCGACCGGGTGGGCCTGATGTCCCGCACCCGTTACGAGTGGACTCTGCTGGACTTCGCGATCTGGTGCGCGGGCGCGGTGACCGTGCCGGTGTACGAGACCAGTTCGCCGGAGCAGGTGCAGTGGATCCTCGGCGACTCGGGCGCGACCGCGTGCATCGTGGAGTCGGACGGTCACACGGCCGCCGTCGAGTCGGTGCGCGACCGTCTGCCGGCGCTCAAGCACGTGTGGCAGATCGAGGGCGGCGGCATCGAGGAGCTGGGCCGGCTCGGGCAGGACGTCACGGACCAGACGGTCGAGGAGCGCAGCTCGATCGCCAAGGCCGACGACCCGGCGACCATCGTCTACACCTCGGGCACGACCGGCCGTCCCAAGGGCTGTGTGCTCACCCACCGCAGCTTCTTCGCCGAGTGCGGCAACATCGTGGAGCGGCTGCGTCCGCTGTTCCGCACGGGCGAGTGCTCGGTGCTGCTCTTCCTGCCGCTCGCGCACGTCTTCGGGCGGCTCGTGCAGATCGCGCCGATGATGGCGCCGATCAAGCTGGGCTGCGTCCCGGACATCAAGAACCTCACCGACGAGCTGGCCGCGTTCCGCCCGACCCTGATCCTCGGGGTGCCGCGCGTCTTCGAGAAGGTCTACAACTCGGCGCGCGCCAAGGCTCAGGCCGACGGCAAGGGCAAGATCTTCGACAAGGCCGCCGACACGGCGATCGCCTACAGCAAGGCGCTGGACACCCCCTCCGGCCCGTCCCTCGGGCTGCGGATCAAGCACAAGACGTTCGACAAGCTCGTCTACAGCAAGCTGCGCGCGGTCCTCGGCGGCCGGGGCGAGTACGCCATCTCCGGCGGCGCCCCGCTGGGCGAGCGCCTGGGCCACTTCTTCCGCGGCATCGGTTTCACGGTCCTTGAGGGCTACGGCCTGACCGAGTCCTGTGCGGCCACCGCGTTCAACCCCTGGGACCGGCAGAAGATCGGCACGGTCGGCCAGCCGCTGCCCGGCTCGGTGGTGCGGATCGCCGACGACGGCGAGGTGCTGCTGCACGGCGAGCACCTGTTCAAGGAGTACTGGAACAACCCCGGCGCGACCGCGGAGGCGCTGGCCGACGGCTGGTTCCACACCGGTGACATCGGCACCCTCGACGAGGACGGCTACCTCCGGATCACCGGCCGCAAGAAGGAGATCATCGTCACCGCGGGCGGCAAGAACGTCGCCCCGGCCGTGATCGAGGACCGCATCCGGGCGCACGCGCTGGTCGCGGAGTGCATGGTGGTGGGCGACGGGCGGCCGTTCGTGGGCGCGCTGATCACCATCGACGAGGAGTTCCTGGGCCGCTGGTGCGCGGACCACGGCAAGCCGGCGGGTTCCACCGCGGCGTCGCTGTGCGAGGACCCGGATCTGCTGGCCGCGATCCAGGCGGCGGTCGACGACGGCAACGCCGCGGTGTCGAAGGCGGAATCGGTGCGGAAGTTCCGCATTCTGTCCTCCCAGTTCACGGAGGAGTCGGGCCACCTGACCCCCTCGCTGAAGCTGAAGCGGAACGTGGTGGCGAAGGACTACGCGCACGAGGTCGAGGCGATCTACGCGAAGTGACCCACGCGGTCGTCTATGGCGCGGTGTCCTCGGCGAGGACCCGCGCCATCGTGCGTTCGGCGAGCGCGGTGATGGTCACGAAGGGGTTGACCCCGATCGACCCGGGCACGAGCGAGCCGTCGGTGACGTAGAGCCTTCCGTAGCCCTTCACGCGCCCGTAGTCGTCCGTCGCCCGGCCCAGCACGCAGCCGCCGAGCGGGTGGTAGGTGAAGTCGTCGGCGAAGACCTTGCTGCTCGACCCGAACAGGTCGTAGCGGTAGATCGTCGAGTTGGCCGCGTTGATCCTGTCGAACAGCTTTCTGGCCATGGCGACGGAGACCGCGCTGTGCGCGGCCGTCCAGCCGAGCCGTACCGCGCCCGAGCCGGTGTCGTACGAGAACGACGCCCGCTCCGGGTTCCCTGTGATCGCCAGGTACAGGCTCACCCAGTGCTCCAGGCCCGTCGGCAGCGGGGCGATCTCGGCGAACACGCGGTTGGCGGCGTTGGCCCAGTCGTCGATGCCCATGACCGGCATGGTCGACTGGTTCGCGCCGACGGTGTCCCACAGGTGGTTGGCCCGGCCGAGCATCACGTTGCCGTTGGTGCCCCAGCCGGCTCCGACGCTGGGGTCGAGATCGGGCAGGGTCCCCGTCTCCCGGGCGCGCAGCAGCAGTTCGGTGGTGCCGAGGCTGCCGCCGCCGAGGAAGAGGTAGGTGCAGCCGTACTCCTTGGTCTCGACGACCCGGCCGGTCTCGTCGACGCGGTCGGCGGTCAGGACGTAGCTCCCGTCCGGCGCCCGGCTGATCGCGCGGACCTTCTCCAGGGTGTGGATGGTGACGTGGCCGGTGCCGAGCGCGGCGGCGAGGTAGGTCTTGTCGAGGCTGCGCTTGCCGTGGTTGTTGCCGTAGATGACCTCGCCGGCGAGTGCCGACTTCGGGGCGGTGCCGGACGCCTCGCGCGCCATGTGACCGAAGTCGTAGACGTTCGGCACGAAGGTGGTCCGCAGACCGGTCTTCTCGGCGTGCTTGCGGGAGACGCGGGTGAAGCGGTACCACTCCGTCGACTCGAACCAGGCGGGGTCGACGCTGTTCACGCCGAGGGCGGCGCGGGCGCGCGGGAAGTACGTGCCGTACATCTCGTCGGCGTCGACGGTGGGGAACTGCTCGGCGAAGTAGGCCCGGGGCGGTGTGACCGCCATGCCGCCGTTGACGAGTGAGCCGCCGCCGACGCCCCGGCCGACGTAGACGGACATCTGCGCGAAGTGCACGCGGTCCAGGACGCCCGGGTAGCGGCCGATGTCCCTGTTGACGACGTCCAGCCAGAGGAAGGTGCCCAGGGGTGCCTCGGTGCGGGTGCGGAACCACATGGAGCGCTGGTCCGGGGTGCGGGTGGAGCAGAAGGTCTTTCCGTCGGGGCCGGGGGTGTTCCAGAGCCGGCCCATCTCCAGGACGAGGGTGCGGATGCCGGCCTGGGCGAGGCGGAGGGCGGCTACGGCGCCGCCGTAGCCGGAGCCGATGACGATGGCGGGGGCGGTGTCGACGGCGTCTGGCTGCGCCGCTCGGGCGGAGTCCAGGCCGATGCGGGTGAATCCCAGGGTGGCTGCGGTTTGGAGGGCTGCCATGCCCAGGATTTGACGTCTTGTCAGGTGACGATGCGTCAGGTTTGATGTCATGTGCGCAGCATCGGCGGATTTTTGGGTTCCGCCTAGTGGGGTGCCGCTTGATCGTTGTGGGCGGGTGCGGGTTGTGTGTGGCTTGTCGCACAGTTCCCCGCGCCCCTGAAGGAAGACACCTACAGCAATTTTTTCAGGTGCTCGGCGAGTAGGTCCCAGCGCCACTTCTCCTCGACCCATTCCCTGCCGCGCTCGCCCATCCTGCGGCGCAGCTCCGCGTCGCCGAGGAGGGTGGTGATGCGGTCGGCTGCCTCCGACGGAGAGCCGCCGCGGACCACCCAGCCCGTTTCGCCGTCCAGGACCGCGTCGGGGGCGCCGCCCGAGTCGCCGGCGACGACCGGGAGGCCCGTCGCCGAGGCCTCCAGGTAGACGATGCCGAGGCCCTCGACGTCGAGGCCGCCGCGGCGGGTGCGGCAGGGCATGGCGAAGACGTCGCCGGCGCCGTAGTGGGCGGGCAGCTCCGACCAGGGCACCGGGCCCGTGAAACGGACGGAGGCGGCGACGCCCGTGTCGTGGGCCAGTCTGCGGAGGTCCTTCTCGTAGGGGCCGCCTCCGACGATCAGCAGCACGGTGTCCGGCTCGGCCGCCAGGATCCGGGGCATGGCCTGGATCAGGGTGTCCTGGCCCTTGCGGCGCACCAGCCGGGAGACGCAGACCACCACCGGGCGGTCCGACAGGCCCAGGCGGGCCCGCACCTCGTCGCCGCCCGAGCCGGGGTGGAAGGCCTTCTCGTCGACGCCCGGCGGCAGCTGCGCCATCCGCGCGGCCGCCCGCGGGCTGAGCGCGCCGGCGATCCGGGAGCGCGTGTACTCGCCCAGATAGGTGATCGTGTCCGTGGAGTCGCCGATCCGGCGCAGCAGCTGCCGCGCGGCGGGCAGTTGCGCCCAGCCGGCCTCGTGCCCGTGCGTGGTGGCCACCAGCCGTTCGGCGCCCGCGCTGCGCAGCGCGGGCGCCATCAGGCCGAGGGGGGCCGCCGCCCCGAACCACACCGAGGTGCACCCGTGCTCCCGCAGCAGCCCGACGGCCCGCCTGGTGGCGCCCGGCGTCGGCAGCAGCATCGTCGTGCGGTCCCGTACGACGATGAAGGGCTGCTCGGCGTCGAAGGCGGCCGTCGCCGCCACGCCCTCCCGGCTCCGCTTCCAGGTCGACGCGTAGACGACCAGCCGCTGCGGGTCCAGCCGCAGCGCCATGTTGTGCAGAAACGCCTGGATGCCGCCCGGCCGGGGCGGGAAGTCGTTGGTCACGATCAGGGTCTTGCGCACGCCGCCGACCCTACCGAACCGCCCCGCACGGCCGTACGCGCCGGCAGGTATGGCACGCTCACAGCTGTCGGGGACATCATGGCCTCCTCGACACGGTACGCGGACGGGCAGGGATCTGGTGAGGACGACGGGCGTGAAGTGGTCCCTGGCATGGCTGCCGGTGGCCTGGTGCCTCACGAGGCTGGTGCTGCTGCTGTTCGTGCTGAAGGTGTACGTCTTCCCGGGCCCGGACGTGACGAGCGACGTGTCCGTGATCTACCAGGGCTGGTACGACGTCCTGTCCAGCGGAACGTTCCCTCAGGACGATGTCACCTGGCAGTACCCGCCCGCCGCCGCCCTGGCGATCCTCTCCCCCGGCCTGCTGTCCTTCCTGCCGTACGCGACCGCTTTCTTCGTGCTGGTCTGCGTCACGGACCTGGCCGTCCTGGCCCTGCTGGCGTACGCGGGCCGGCGTCCGGGCAGGTCGCTGCGCGGCGCCTGGGTGTGGGTGGCGGGCGTGCCGCTGCTCGGGCCGACGGTGTACGCCCGCTACGACGTGATGGTCACGGCGGTGGCCGTGGCGGCGCTGCTCGCGGGCGCCCGGCACCCCAAGGTGATGGGGGTGCTGGCCGCGTTCGGCGCGCTGCTGAAGGTCTGGCCGGCGATGCTCCTGCTGGCGGTCCGCCGGCCCGCCTCCTGGGTGTCGGCCGCGGTGACCGGTGTCGCGGTGACGGGCGTGTTCGCCCTGGCCGCGCCGGGGGCGTTCGCCTTCCTGACCTCCCAGCGCGACCGGGGCACCGAGGTGGAGTCGCTGGGCGCGCTGGTCTTCCATGTCGCCCGGCACTTCGGCTGGCGGGGCGAGGTGCGGCTGAACTACGGCTCGATCGAGTTCCTCGGGCCGTACGTGAGCGAGGTGAGCACCGGCGCGCTGTTCCTGACGGGGGCGGCCTTCGGCTGGCTGGTGCTGTGGCGGCTGCTCGCCCGGACCTTCGAGGAGCACACGGTCGCCGACGCGGCCTTCGTGGCGGTGCTGATGTTCACCACCACCAGCCGGGTGATCAGCCCGCAGTACATGGTGTGGCTGGTCGGGCTGGCCGCGGTCTGCCTGTACTTCCCCGGGAGCCGGATGCGGCTGCCGGTCGGGCTCGTGCTGGTGGCGTGTTTCGTGACGGTGCTGGAGTTCCCGCTCTACTTCGCCAACGTGGTGGCCAGCGACGGCCTCGGCCTGACCCTGCTGTTCCTGCGCAACGGCCTGCTGGTGGCCGCCGCGCTCCTTTCGGCCCGCGCCCTGTGGCGGGCGACGGTGCCACGCACGGCCCCCGCTCCCGTGCCCGCTCAGCCCACCACCCGCACCGACGAGACCCCGGTCTCCACCTGAGCCGGGGACCGCCGGAACAGCACGCCCGCCAGAGCGCACTGCACCGCCGCCGCCACCGCCAGCGCGAGGCACACCCCGGGCAGCCCGAGCCCCGTCAGGCCGTACGCGAGCGCCAGTTGGACCGCCGTCCCGAGCACGGTCACGCGCAGCAGCCTCGGGGCGTCCCCGCCGCCCTCGAAGACCCCGCCGAGCGCGATGAGGCAGGCCATCAGCAGCAGGTAGGGCCCGACGCAGCGCAGGAAGAGCACACCCTCGCGCGCGACCCCGGGTCCGGCGCCGAAGACGGCCATGAGCCACGGGGCGGTGACGGCCAGCAGGACGGCCGCGGTGAGGCCGATGACTCCGGAGAGCAGCACGGCCTGCCGCCCGATCTCCCGCCGCGCGTCCCTGCCCTCACCCCGTGTGTGCGCGGTGTGGATGGACGCGGCCTGGCGGACGGCGTAGAAGGCCATGGTGGCCAGGTACATGACCTTGTAGGCGATCGAGTACGCGGCCACCGCCGTCACCCCGAGCCGCGCCACGATCGCGACCAGGACCAGGGCGCCCGTCTGCCGCACGGTGAAGTCGGCGGACATGGGCAGGCCGGTGGCCAGCGTCCGGCGCAGGGAGACGGCCAGGGGTTCGGCCGGTGCCGTGCCGCGGGCGCTGCGCAGCAGTGCGGTGCGCCAGATGGCGACGAGTCCCGCCGCGAGCGCCACGGTCCGGCACAGCACCGTGGACGCGGCGGCGCCCTGGACGCCGTAGAGGTGGATGAGGAAGGGGTCGAGGGCGAGGATCAGGCCGTTGGACAGCAGGGCGAGTCGCATCGGGGTCCGGGTGTCGCCGGTGCCCTTGAGGATGCCGTCGACGAGTTGCTGGGCGAAGAAGACGGTCATGCCGGGCATGGAGAGCGCGAAGTAGGCGACGGTGAGCGGGAGGGCGGCGCCGTCGGCCCCGCCCAGGACCAGCCGGGCCAGCGGTTCGCGCCCCAGCAGGCCGCCCGCCACCACCAGGGGCGTCACCAGCGCCCACAGGGCCCAGCCGCCGCGCACGGCCGCCCGGACGGCGGCGGGGTCGCGGGCGCCCCGGGCGTGGGCGACCAGCACGGTCGTGCCGGAGCCGAAGACCAGGGCGATGCCCAGCAGCACGTTCTCCGTGGTGGTCGCCACGGCCACGGCGGCCACGGCCGGACCGCCCAGCCGGGCGACCCAGACGGTGTTGATGATCCCGGCGGCGACGGACGCCAGGAGTGAGAAGTAGACGGGGCGGGCGAGCTGGAGGAGCTGCTTGCGGTGGGCGTTCACGGTGACTGTCCCCCTGAGACCAGCGCACGAACCTCGATTCGAGATAGCTCGGTTAGAGGTAGCATGGGATCTCACGCCCCCGCAAGGAGGACGAGGAGGACCATGCTGGAGCTGTCGATCCTGGGCTTCCTGGCCGAGGAGCCGCTGCACGGCTATGAGCTCAAGGAGCGCATCAAGGCGCTGACCGGCCATGTCCGGCCGGTGAGCGACGGCGCCCTCTACCCGGCGATCACCCGGCTGGTCGGGGCGGGCCTGCTCGACCAGCGCACCGAGCCGGGCGTGAGCGCGGCCCCGCGCCGGACCCTCGCCCTCACCGGCAAGGGCCGCGAGGAGCTGCTGGAGCGGCTGCGCCGTCCGAAGCAGACCGAGATCACCGACCAGGTCCGCTTCAACACGGTCCTGGCGTTCCTGCGCCACCTCCCCGACCGACACGAGCAGGCCGCGGTGCTGCGCCGCCGGCTGGACTTCCTCGAGACGCCGTCGAGTTTCTTCTACGAGTCCGGCAAGCCGGTCCGCGCCGAGGAGGCCGACGACCTGTTCCGCCAGGGCATGCTGCGGGTCGCCCGGGCGACGGGCGAGGCGGAGCGGACCTGGCTGCGGGAGGCCATCGCACTGCTGGAACAGCCTGGTTGAGGCCGCGTGCGGCCCGGTCCGGCCACGGCACCATCAGCCGAGGGAACCCGCGGGCGGCCGCGCCGCAGCCCGATCGGCCGAGCCTGCGGCGGCCGGGTCCGCCGCGCCCGATCAGCCGAGCCGGATTCGAAGGCCGTCCGACGACCACGCCGCCCGTCAGCCGGGACGAGCCCGCGGGCCGACCAGCCGTCGCCCGCTCAGCCCAGCTGCACCCGCAGATAGTCCCGCCACTCCTCCGTGAAGGCCTCCGGGGTCGTCCCCAGCACCTCGCGCATCGCCTCCTCCACCGCCCCGGCCCGCTTCCGGTGCTCCCCGACGGCCCGGTAGAACTCGCCCAGCCGCGCCTCGCCCCAGCGGTCGGCGATCAGCCGGCACGCCGTCCAGCCGCTCTCGTAGGCCCGGGCCAGGCGGCTCGCGTCGCCGGTGAAGCCGAAGTCCTTGTCGTCCGGGAGGGCGGACGGGATCCGGCCCTGGGTCACCGCGCGGGACAGTTCGGGTGCGGCCTCGCGCGGGGTGCGGCCGGCGGCCCGGTAGCCGACCCAGTCGGCGTAGCCCTCGGACAGCCACAGCGGGGTGGCGGGAGTGGTGTGGGCGCGGGTGGCGACATGGGTCGTCTCGTGGGTGACGACGACCTGCTCGCCGAGGGTGCCGAGGAGTGCGAACGCGTCCGGGTTGACGATGACGCGGTCCGCGGGCGCCTGCGCCGGTGCACCCGTCTCGCCCGTGGTGACCGCCGCGATCCCGCGGTAGGAGGAGGCGGGTGAGCCGAGCAGCCCCGCCATCCCCTCCAGCGACTTCGGTACGAGCAGGACGACGCGCCGGCCCCAGTCCGTGCCCCACGCCTGAGAGACGGCGGGCACCGCGCGGTCGGCCAGGTCCGCGTAGCCGCGCAGCGACCGGCCGGACTGCCCGACGCCGAGGACGAGGCTGCGCTCGCCCCGGACGACCTGTACGGCGCCCTGGTCCCACAGTTGCTGGGCGGACTTCTTCGCGGGCCGGTCGGCGTCGACGGACCACTGCCCGTCCGCGTCGCGGCTCAGCCGCAGGGTGCGGCCCGCTGTCACCGGCGCCCGGTCGTACCCCGCGACGCGGTAGCGCAGTTCGGCGTCGGCGGTGGCGGTGTCGCCGCTGCGGTGCAGGCCGGTCACGCGGTACGACCAGTCGGCCAGGGGCAGCGCGCGCACCTGGGCGAAATCCGTGCCCGTGCCCGTGCGCGCGTAGGCCCGTTCGTCGTGGTCGAGGACCGCGGCGGCGCGCCGGTCGAGGAGCCGCTGGACGTCGGCCGTGGCGCTGTCGGCGGCGGACCGGCCGCCGCATCCGGCCAGGAAGACGAGCAGCACGACGAGCGCCACCACCGGGGATCCCGACCTTCGACCAGCCACGTTCCCGATCGTACGGGCGCCGGGCCGCGCCGGTCAGACCCTGGTGACCGACGAGACGGGCATCATCCCGACCGGGTCGTAGCGCACGGGTGCGCCGGGGTAGGGCGCGTGGATGACCTGGCCGTTGCCCATGTACATCCCGACATGGCTGGCGTCGCCCCGGTAGACGACCAGGTCGCCGGGGCGTGCCTCGGACAGCGGGACCTGCCGGCCGGCGAATCGCTGGGCCTGCGAGGTGCGCGGCAGGGCGACCCCGGCCTGCGCGTACGACCACTGCATCAAGCCCGAACAGTCGAAGCCGGAGGGGCCGTTGGCACCCCAGATGTAGGGCTTGCCGAGCGCGCTGCGGGCGGCGGCGACGGCGGCCGCCCCGCGGCCCGAGGCGGCGGTGGCGCCGCCGAGGCCGGGGATGCCGTCGCGGCCGGAGCGTGAGGCGCGGCCGTAGGCGTCACGCTCACTGTCGGGAAGGGAGTCGAGCAGCCGCCGGGCCGCGGCGAGTTTGTGCTCGACGGTCTCCTTGTGGGCGGCGACGGCCTTGCGGCTCTCCTCCAGTTCGCGGAGCTTGCCGGCGGCCTCCTCGCGGTCCTGGGCGAGTTCGCGCATGACCTGCTGAAGCTCCTTCAGCTCACCGGCCTGGTGGGCCGTGATGCGGTCCAGCCGGGAGGCCTTGTCGAGGTAGTCGTCCGGGTCGTCGGAGAACAGCAGGGCGAGGGACTGATCGATGCCGCCCGACCGGTACTGGGCACCGGCGAGCGAACCGAGCGACTCCCGCATGGAGTTGACGCGCTGCTGCTGCCGGGCGATCCGGTCCCGGGCGGTGCCGACCTCGTCGCGCAGCCGCTCGGCGCGCTCGCCGGCCTCGTGGTAGGCCTCGGTCGCCTTCTCGGCCTGCTCGTAGAGGCGGTCCACCTTGGCCCGGGTGTCGTCGTACGGTGCGGCCGCGGCCGGTACCGCGCCCAGGGCGGCGGCCGCGACGGAAAGGAAGCTGACCGCGACACTGGCGCCCCGGTCGAACCCGGACGGTGCAAGGCGGCGATGGGACCCCACGGGAAGCCGCTCTCCTTCCGCTGGCGGACTAGGAAACGCGGCAGACAGTAGCCCCGTGACGCGGGGCCGCCAACGACCATCCGTGGGTATGCGGCACGACATCCCGCCACTGACGCAGGTCACTGGCGGGACGTGGACTCACTCGAGGTTGCCGTGATTCGCCCGAACGGCGGATACGGTGTCCTGATCTTGGAGACGCCGGGGGTTTCCCGGGCGCCGGGGTCAGACGCGGACGCCGAACATGAACGGGCCGCCGATGGTGTCCATCGACTCGTAGCGGACGACCGTGCCGGTGCGCGGGGCGTGGATGATCTGCCCGTTGCCGGCGTAGAGGCCGACGTGGTGCAGGTCGTTGAAGAAGAAGACCAGGTCGCCGACCTTGAGCTGGCTGACCGAGTAGATCTTGGTGCCGTACTGGGCCTGCGCCTCGGAGGTCCGCGGGATCTGCACGCCGGCCGCGGCGTACGCCCGGGAGGTGAGGCCGGAGCAGTCGTAGGAGCTCATGCCGGTGGCGCCGTAGACGTAGGGCTTGCCGAGCTGGCTCTGCGCGAAGGCGTAGGCCGCGGCGGCGCGGCCGGAGCCGGGCGGGACGTTGCCGGTGAGGGCGTCGCGCTCGCTGTCGCGGCTGGCGCGGTCCTGCTCGGCGGCGAGTGCCTGCTTCTCGGCGGCGGTGAGGCTGTTGAGCAGCTTCTGCGCGGAGGCGAGCTTGCCCTGGACTTCCTTCTTCTTCTTGCCGAGTTCGGTGCGCGTGGAGGCGAGGTCCTTGAGCTTCTCAGACGCCTCGGCGCGCTCCTGGGCGAGTTCGCGCTGCTTCTCCTGGACCTTCTTCAGCGCCTCGACCTGCTGGCTGCTCAACTGGTCGAGCGTGGAGGCCTTGTCGAGGTAGTCGTCCGGGTCGGCGGAGAGGAAGAGCTGCACGGACGGGTCGATGGAGCCGGTCCGGTACTGCGACGCGGCCGCGAGACCCAGGCTGTCGCGCAGCTCGTTGAGCTCCTCCTGGCCGCGGGCGACGTTGTCCTGGATCGTGGAGATCTCCTTCTGGAGCTTCTCCTGCTTCTCCTTGGCCCCGTTGTACTTCTCGGTGGCCTGCTCCGCCTGCTCGTAGAGCTTGTCGACCTTGGCCTTGACCTCGTCCTTGCTCGGCTTCTCACTGGGGGCCGCGTTGGCGGCCTGCGAGCTGAAGGCGACGGCAGCTGCGGCGGCGGTGGTCAACACGGTCACACGTGCGCGGCTCGGCTGCTTGGGACGACGGTGGGACGCCACGGGTGAAAAGCTCCTTCTGGCCCCTCCGCCGTCTCTCCCGATGAGTGATCACCCGAGCGGAGGTTCGGCCCGACCCTAGTGACCTTCCTGTGATCAGTTCAAATCCTCAGCTGAAAAATTGCGTCACGGTGAGCCATCTTTTCATCTTGACTCACAGGCAGTGAGCCCCATTTGACGCGCTGTGGCACACAGGCACCATCAATTCGGGCATCAAGCCCGTAAGTTACAGATGGCGCGAACGGCCGCTAGGACCGCGAAAGGCGCTTCAGCAGCATCGCCGAGGCCACCGGGCGGGCGCCCGCGCGGGCCACGCCGTCGGCGACCTCGCGGTCGGTGGAGGCGACGATGACCGGCCGGCCGGGCGGTTCGGCGCGCACCAGCTGGCGGATCAGCTCGTCGGCGGTGACGCCGGGCTTCGAGAACAGCACCCGGACCCCGCGCGGCGGTGCGAGCAGGACCGGCGCGGCCAGTTCGGCCCCGTCGAAGACACACGTCACCTCGGCGCCGCTCTGCGCGGCCAGCTGCGAGAGCTGCCCCAGCAGCCTCAGACGCTGCTTCTCCAGCGGCATCTGCGGATAACCCGTCTTGGTGACGTTGTAACCGTCGACGACGAGATGGGCCTGCGGCAGCGCCAGCAGCTGGTCGAGGACCTGCGGGTCGTCCTCGGACAGGGCGCGGGCGGCGATGTCCTTGGGGCTCATCCGGCCTGGCTCGACGGCGTCCACGGTCTCGGCAGGCCGCACCGACACCGGCGGCAGGGCCAGTTCGCGCCGGAGGCCCTGGGTGGCGTCCAGCAGGGTGTCCAGCAGCAGCCGCACCCGCATGTCCTCGACGCTGCGGCCCTCGCGCGCGGCCCGGCGCGTGGCCTCCAGGGCGGCCTCGGTCTCCCCGAGCCGGGCCTTGAGCCGCCGGCTCTCGCTCTCGGCGGCGGACACCTGGGCCTGCCCCTCGGCGCGGACGGCCTCGATCTCCCCGTGCGCCTTGCGCAGGGCGGCCTCGCCGCGCTTGACGTCGCTGAGGGCGGCACGCAGCTTGCGGTGCAGCGACTCGGCTTCCTTCTTGGCCGAATCCAGCTCCGTGCGCAGCCGCTCCGTCTCGGCCCTGGTGTGGTCACGGGCCCGGGCGAGCTCGGTGCGCAGCCGCTCCAGCTCGGCCCGGGTCTCCTCGTCGGCTCGCTCGGCGTCGGCCCGCTGGGCCTCCTCGCCGGCGGCGGTCACGAGCTTCACCCAGCCGAGGGGCCGCAGTACGTAGGCCGCGGCCGCCACGTCGAGCGGGTCCGCGGCCGGGGGCGGGGAGCCTGAGTCGAGGGCGCCGGTCAGTTCCGGCTGGGCCTCTCTGAGCTTCTCCCCGATGCGCTGCCGGAACAGCGGGTCGGTCTCCAGCGCCGCGGCCATGGCGTTGCCGGCGAACTTGGCCCGGCGGTTCGGGGCGAACCGGGCGTACTGCCTGAGCTGCGCGGGCAGCTCGCCGACCGTCAGCGAGCCGAAGCCGTCGGAGACGATCTGGACGACCCTGCGGCGCACGCCGTCGGGCAGCGGACGGTCGAGCACCTCAGCGGCGCCGTCGCCCGGCCCCCCGCCTGTGGTCTCCACCATCCGTCACACCCCAATGCCTGTGCGGGGCCAGCTCCCCTCAGGAGCCGGCACCCGGCCTGTCGACGAGTTCCACCTGGTCCACCGCGTTGCACCAGCGGCAGCGCACCGACTCGATGGTCTCACTGAGCACCTCGCGCTCCTCGACCTTCGGCTCTCCGGCCAGGTCGAGGTGGACGTACTCGACGACCTTCGACGAGCGGGTCACGTCGAACCTCGTGAGGTTGCCGCAGAGGGTGCAGCGCCACCGCGTCGAGGCGGTCGGCAGGGGAACCGTCATCGTGGCCTGTTCTCTTTCCTTCTAGTGTCCGTGACGCCACCGGCATCCCCGGTGCGTGTGGCTCGTAACCCTACGGCCTGGCGGGTCCTCGCCGCCCACGCGTCCACGGCGGCGAGGCGGTCTGTGCGGTTGCGTCCGGTTACGTCATGCTCTGTAGCCATGATCAGCAAGTGGAGTGCGTCGATCGTCCGGGCCGGCAGATCGGTCCGGGGGGCGTCGGCGCCGGTGACGTACGCACTGATCGCCCTGTGCTGCGCGGTCTTCCTGATCGGCCCCGCTTCGGGGCTCGGTCCGGCGTACGGCACGGGCGACGAGCTGCTCGCCGCGCAGCGGGCCTATTTCCGGCGCTGGGGCGTGATCCCCGCAGAACTGTTCGAGGGGGCCGCCGGATCGGCCCTCACCCCCGCGACGGCCCTCTTCGTCCACGGCAGCTGGGTGCACCTGCTCGGCAACATGCTCTTCCTCTACGTCTTCGGGGCGATGACCGAGGAACGGATGGGCCGGGTGCAGTTCACCCTGTTCTACGTCGGCTGCGGCTATCTGGCCCTGCTGGGCTACGCCGCCGTCAACGCGGACTCCGAGCAGTCAGTGGTCGGTGCCTCGGGGGCGATCTCGGCGGTCCTCGGCGCGTTCCTCTACCTGTTTCCCCGGGCCCGGGTGACCAGTCTCCTGCCGTTCCTCTTCTTCCTGCCGGTGCGCTTCCCGGCCTGGGTCGTGCTGCCGTTCTGGGCGGCGCTGCAGTGGCTGGCGGCGGGGCGGGCCTCGGACGGACCGGGCGTGGCCTACCTCGCCCACCTGGTGGGCTTCGGCCTGGGCTTCGGCTACGCCTCGGTCCGCTACGGCCGTCCCACCAGCCCTACTAGAGTGAAGGCCGCCCCTGCTCCGGCCCCCGAGGGAGAGAACCAGCCGTGATCACCGCGATCGTCCTCATCAAGACCAGCGTGGACCGGATCCCCGAGATCGCGGAGTCGATCGCCGCGCTGGACAACGTCAGCGAGGTCTTCTCCGTCACCGGCACCTACGACCTGATCGCGATGGTCCGGGTGAAGGACCACGAGGATCTGGCGGAGGTCATCCCCGGCCGGATCAGCAAGATCCCCGGCGTGGAGGGCACGGACACGCACGTGGCGTTCCGTACGTACTCGCAGCACGACCTGGAGGCGGCGTTCTCCATCGGGCTCGACAACTAGGGCCTGTCGTTTGGATCACGCCGCAGACGCGGGGTCTGGCACGCGCATCTGCGGCGTTGTCGTCGGTTGCCGATGCTCCGCATCGACGCC
>NZ_JBEXSR010000071.1:0-26295 GCF_040613735.1 Streptomyces sp. NPDC006235 | reverse complement strand
GGCTCGATCACCGCCCACGACTCATCGGTCAGCTCATGACGACGCACCACGCACAGACCAACGCGCCAACCACTTTGCGGACACGGCCTAGGGCCCGCCGGGGGAGTTCAGCCCTTGAGTGCCGCGGTGATGGCCTCGGAGAACGGGGTGGTCGGGCGGCCGGTCAGCCGGGAGAGGTCGCCGGTGGAGACGACCAGCTCGCCCTTCTCGATGGAGGCGTCCACGCCCGCGAGCGTCTGTGCCAGCGGCTCGGGCAGTCCGGCGCCGGTCAGGATCCCGGTGAGGACGTCGGTCGAGACCGCGTTGTAGGTGATCTCCTTGCCGGTCTGACGGCTCAGCTCGGCCGCGTACTCGGCGAAGCTCCACGCGGTGTCGCCGCCCAGCTCGTACGTCTTGTTCTCGTGCCCCTCGCCGGTCAGCACGGCGACGGCGGCAGCGGCGTAGTCGGCGCGGGCGGCGGAGGAGACCTTGCCCTCACCGGCGGCGGCCAGGACCGCGTTGTGCTCCAGCACCGGGGCGAGGTTCTCGGTGTAGTTCTCGTGGTACCAGCCGTTGCGCAGCAGCGTGTAGGGCACGCCGGAGTCCAGGAGCAGTTCCTCGGTGCCGCGGTGGTCGTCGGCGAGCGCGGCGGTCAGCGTGCCCGGGGCGCTGGTGTAGGCGAGCAGGGCGACACCGGCCGCCTTGGCGGCGTCGATGACGACCTTGTGCTGCTGCACACGCCCCTTGTCGAACTCGTTGCCGGAGACCAGCAGCACCTTGTCACCGGCGGAGAACAGCCCGTCGAAGGACGCCGGGGCGTTGTAGTCGGCCAGCGCGATCCTCACACCGCGCTCCGCGAAATCGGCGGCCTTCTCCGCGTTGCGGACGACCGCGGTGATCTGCTCGGCGGGGACCTTCTCCAGCAGCTGCTCCACGACGTGACGGCCGAGGTTTCCGGTGGCTCCGGTGACGATGATGCTCATGAGGGCGACTCTCCTTGTGGGGTGCGATGGCACTAACCCTACGAGTGGCGCTAACTCTTGGAAAGTACCCACTTTGAAGTAAGGTACTGGCATGGCAGTAAGTAACGGCGACGCCGAGGCCCTGTGCCCGTACCGGCTGGTGCTGGAGCACGTCACCAGCCGCTGGGGCGTGCTCGTGCTGAGCGAGCTCCTGGACCGCCCGCACCGGTTCAGCGAGCTGCGCCGGGCGATCAGCGGCTACGGGGGCCGGGGCGTCAGCGAGAAGATGCTCACGCAGACGCTCCAGACCCTGGAGCGCGACGGCCTCGTCCACCGCGACGCCAAGCCCGTGATCCCGCCCCGCGTCGACTACTCCCTCACCGACCTGGGCCGCGAGGCCGCCGAGCAGGTGCGGGCCCTCTCCGAATGGACGCGTCGGCGCATGGACGACGTGGACAAGGCCCGCCGGGCATACGACGAGGCCCGGGCCGCGTCCTGAGACGGTCCCGGGCCTCGATCCCCGAGGGGCGTGCTCAGCCGACGACCGTCCAGGTGTCGCCGCCCGCCAGCAGCGCCGCCAGGTCGCCCTTGCCGTGCTGCTCGATCGCGTGGTCCAGCTGGTCGGCCATCTGCGTGTCGTAGACGGGCCGGTCGACGGAGCGCAGGACACCGATCGGCGTGTGGTGCAGGGTGTCCGGGTCGGCGAGCCGGGACAGCGCGAACGCCGTGGTCGGGGACGCGGCGTGCGCGTCGTGGACGAGCACCTGGTCCTCGTTGTCCGGCGTCACCGCCACCACCTTCAGATCCCCCGTCACCGGGTCCCGGACGACACCCTTGGCCAGGTCGCTGCCGAAGCGGATCGGCTTGCCGTGCTCCAGCCGGATCACGGCCTCCTCGGCCTGCTGCTTGTCCTTCAGGGCGTCGAAGGCGCCGTCGTTGAAGATGTTGCAGTTCTGGTAGATCTCGATCAGGGCCGTGCCCTGGTGGGCGGAGGCCTGGCGCAGCACCTCCGTCAGGTGCTTGCGGTCGGAGTCGACCGTCCGCGCCACGAAGGACGCCTCCGCGCCGATCGCCAGCGACACCGGGTTGAAGGGCGCGTCCAGCGAGCCCATCGGCGTCGACTTGGTGATCTTGCCGACCTCGGAGGTCGGCGAGTACTGGCCCTTGGTCAGACCGTAGATCCGGTTGTTGAACAGCAGGATCTTGAGGTTGACGTTGCGGCGCAGCGCGTGGATCAGGTGGTTGCCGCCGATGGACAGCGCGTCACCGTCACCCGTGACGACCCACACCGACAGGTCGCGGCGGGAACTCGCCAGACCCGTGGCGATGGCCGGGGCGCGGCCGTGGATGGAGTGCATCCCGTAGGTGTTCATGTAATACGGGAATCGGGAGGAGCAGCCGATGCCCGAGACGAAGACGATGTTCTCCTTCGCCAGCCCCAGCTCGGGCATGAAGCCCTGCACCGCGGCGAGGATGGCGTAGTCGCCGCAGCCAGGGCACCAGCGCACTTCCTGATCGGACTTGAAGTCCTTCATCGACTGCCTGCCCTCGGCCTTGGGGACGAGGGAAAGCGCTTCGATGGTGCCCGTGCCGTGCGTGGACGTCTCAGCCATCGATGGCCTCCTTCAGAGCCGCGGCGAGCTGCTCCGCCTTGAACGGCATACCGTTGACCTGGTTGTACGAGCGGGCGTCCACCAGGTACTTCGCCCGGATGAGCGTGGCGAGCTGCCCGAGGTTCATCTCGGGGATCACCACCTTGTCGTAACGCCCGAGGACCGTGCCGAGGTTCTTCGGGAAGGGATTGAGGTGGCGCAGATGCGCCTGCGCGATCGACTCCCCGGTCCGGCGCAGCCGCCGCACCGCGGCCGTGATCGGCCCGTACGTCGAGCCCCAGCCGAGGACCAGCGTCCGGGCACCGTCCGGGTCGTCCACCTCGACGTCCGGGACGTCGATGCCGTCCACCTTCGCCTGCCGGGTGCGCACCATGAAGTCGTGGTTGGCCGGGGCGTAGGAGATGTTGCCCGTGCCGTCCTCCTTCTCGATGCCGCCGATCCGGTGCTCCAGGCCCGGCGTGCCCGGGATCGCCCACGGCCGGGCGAGTGTCTGCGGGTCGCGCTTGTACGGCCAGAACACCTCCGCGCCGTCGTCGAGCGTGTGGTTCGGCCCCTGCGCGAACTGCACCCGCAGGTCCGGCAGCTCCTCCAGATCCGGGATGCGCCACGGCTCGGAGCCGTTGGCCAGATAACCGTCGGAGAGGAGGAACACCGGCGTGCGGTACGTCAGCGCGATCCGGGCCGCCTCCAGCGCGGCGTCGAAGCAGTCCGCCGGCGTACGGGGCGCGACCACCGGGACCGGGGCCTCGCCGTTGCGCCCGTACATCGCCTGGAGCAGGTCCGCCTGCTCGGTCTTGGTGGGAAGACCGGTCGACGGGCCACCGCGCTGGATGTCCACGATCAGCAGCGGCAGCTCCAGTGAGACGGCCAGACCGATCGTCTCCGACTTCAGCGCCACACCCGGGCCGCTCGTCGTCGTCACGGCCAGCGAACCGCCGAAGGCCGCGCCCAGCGCCGCCCCGATACCGGCGATCTCGTCCTCGGCCTGGAAGGTCCGCACTCCGAAGTTCTTGTGCTTGCTCAGCTCGTGCAGGATGTCCGACGCCGGCGTGATCGGGTACGACCCCAGGTACAGCGGCAGATCCGCCTGCCGGCTCGCGGCGATCAGGCCGTACGACAGGGCGAGGTTGCCGGAGATGTTGCGGTAGACGCCGGGCGGGAACGCCGTGGCCGCAGGGGCGACCTCGTAGGAGACGGCGAAGTCCTCGGTGGTCTCGCCGAAGTTCCAGCCGGCCCGGAACGCGGCGATGTTGGCCGCCGCGATGTCGGGCTTCTTCGCGAACTTCGACTTCAGGAATCTCTCCGTGCCCTCGGTGGGCCGGTGGTACATCCAGCTCAGCAGGCCCAGCGCGAACATGTTCTTGCTGCGCTCGGCCTCCTTGCGGCTGAGGTCGAACTCCTTCAGCGCCTCCACGGTGAGCGTGGTCAGCGGCACGGGGTGGACGTGGTAGCCGTCCAGCGACCCGTCCTCCAGCGGACTGGTGTCGTAGCCGACCTTCTGCATCGCCCGCTTGGTGAACTCGTCCGTGTTGACGATCACCTCGGCACCGCGCGGCAGGTCGCCGATGTTGGCCTTCAGCGCGGCCGGGTTCATCGCCACCAGCACGTTCGGCGCGTCACCGGGCGTGAGGATGTCGTGGTCGGCGAAGTGCAGCTGGAAGGACGACACACCCGGCAGGGTCCCGGCGGGCGCCCTGATCTCGGCCGGGAAGTTCGGCAGCGTCGACAGGTCGTTGCCGAACGACGCGGTCTCCGAGGTGAAACGGTCACCGGTGAGCTGCATGCCGTCACCCGAGTCCCCCGCGAACCTGATGATCACCCGGTCGAGGCGGCGAACGTCCTTCGTGCCCGCCGCTTTGCGCTGCTCTCCTACGACAGTTTCGTCGGCCTGCTCCGCTGGGCTACTGACCTGGCTGGTCACTGAACTGGACCTCCCTCGAGGCGGCTGTCCGGGAAGGCCTTCCCGCAGGCGTTCCCAGGATCAACACTACGACCGTAAGGGTCGCCTTCTTCGGGTCATTCGCATGTTGGACACGACTTTGAGACGATCGAGCGGCCTGACCTGCATGTCAGGAGTTTCACGAATTGAGGTAGGTCAGCACGGCCAGCACCCGGCGGTGATCCCCCTCGCTCTGGGAGAGCCCCAGCTTCAGGAAGATGTTGCTGACGTGCTTCTCGACCGCTCCGTCGCTGACCACGAGCTGCCGGGCGATGGCCGAGTTCGTCCGGCCCTCGGCCATCAGCCCCAGCACCTCCCGCTCCCGCGGGGTCAGCCCCGCCAGCACGTCCTGCTTGCGGCTGCGGCCCAGCAACTGCGCGACGACCTCCGGGTCGAGGGCCGTACCGCCCTCGGCCACCCGCACCACCGCGTCCACGAACTCCCGTACCTCGGCCACCCGGTCCTTCAGCAGATAGCCGACGCCCCGGCTGGATCCCGCGAGCAGCTCCGTGGCGTAGCGCTCCTCCACGTACTGCGACAGCACCAGCACGCCGAGCCCCGGGTGCGCCTTGCGCAGCTGCACCGCCGCCCGCACGCCCTCGTCGGTGTGCGTCGGCGGCATCCGCACATCGGCGACCACGACGTCGGGCAGCTCGCCCTGCGTGTCCAGCTCCGTGATGGTCTTGATCAGCGCCACGCCGTCACCGACCCCGGCGACCACTTCGTGCCCCCGGTCGGTCAGCAACCGGGTCAGGCCCTCCCTGAGCAGCACTGAATCCTCGGCGATGACCACCCGCACCCTGTCCTCCACGATGTTCGGCCCCCCACAGCCCGACGCCGCCCGTCCGCAGCCCACAACGGCTCCGCGCCCACCCGTGCGACGGGTCCAGCATTTCAGGAACGGGCGCCGGATGGGGGTGGACCGGCTCGTTGTCCGACCGATCCGACCGGTTGGGGGGCGGTGGGGGAGCCGACGGGGGGTGGGGAGGAGCCGATGGGGGGGCGGCCGGACGTCACCTCACGTGCGCGCCCCGCCACGGCAACTCCGCGGTCACCCGGGTCGGCCCGCCCACCGGCGAGTCCACCACCAGGATGCCGTCCACCGCGTCGAGCCGCTCCGCCAGCCCCGCGAGACCGGAGCCCTGGGACACGTCGGCCCCGCCCGCGCCGTTGTCCACGACCTGGAGCATCAGCCGGTTCTCCGTCCGCCACACCTCGACGCCCGCCCGGGTCGCCCGCGCGTGCTTGCTGACGTTCTGGAGCAGCTCCGACACCGTGAAGTACGCGATCCCCTCGATCGCCGGCGCCGGCCGCTCCGCCAGGTCGACCTCGACCTGCACCGGCACCGTGCAGCGTGAGGAGACCGCGGACAGGGCCGCGTCCAGGCCGCGGTCGGTCAGCACGGCCGGGTGGATGCCGCGGGCCAGGTCGCGCAGCTCCTGGAGCGCCGTCTTCACCTCGCCGTGTGCCTCGTCCACCATCCGCGCGGCCGTCTCCGGGTCCTCGTGGAGCTTCTCCTTCGCCATCCCCAGATCCATGGCCAGGGCCACCAGCCGGGCCTGCGCCCCGTCGTGCAGGTCCCGTTCGATGCGCCGCAGGTCCGCCGCCGCCGTGTCGACCACGACCCCCCGGTCCGACTCCAGCTCCACCACCCGTGAGGCCAGGCGGGACGGCCCGAGCAGCCCGTGCACCAGCAGCCGGTCCACCATCGTCAGCGCCCGGACGATCCACGGCGTGGCGATCGTCAGCAGCAGACCGACCAGCGCGGTCACCGTGATCTCGAAGGGGTTGTCCAGATAGACCCGGTGCGTCTCGTCGCCGTACAGCTGGATCCCGTCCTGCCCGGCGTACATCGGGAACACCCAGAACCACAGCGGGTACGTCAGCAGCGCCCAGCCCAGCACCCAGAGGTTCACGGCGACGACGAACGAGAACACCGCCCACGGCAGGTGCAGCACCGCGTACAGCAGCGCCCGCCACGAGGCGCCGCTCTTGAGGACGGCCCCCATCCACGCCATCGCGCCCGGCTTCTTGAACCGCAGCGGCTCCGGGCCGGCCACGTCCAGGTCCAGCAGCGCCCGCGCCCGCCCCCGCTCCAGCGCCCCGAGGCCACGGCACCCCGCGAGCCCCGCCGCCAGCACCGGTATGCCGAGGAACGTCACCAGCAGTCCCGCCCCCAGCGACACCATCGTGACCGCGTAGGTGAACAGCAGGATGCTGATCGGCAGGCTCAGCAGCACATATCCGAGCTCCCGCCAGGTGCGGCCCTCGACCGGCGCCCGCAGCGCGGCCGGCAGACGGTGCGGCCGCTCGGTGCTCCCGGGGAACCCTGGCCTGCCGTCGAGCCCGTATCCCTGTCCGTACTCCGTGGCCATCGGCGTCGTCCTTCTCCCTCGTCCTGCGGCTGTCTTCCCGTACCTCCACCCTGGTCCGCCGCAGGTCGGCGGACCATGGAGTCCGTCGGCGTCTTGGACGGGGGGTTTTCCCTACCTCAGAGCGCCGCTCAGGGGGTACCGGAGCCGGAGTCGTCCGTGCGGTCGCGCCAGGGCAGTTCCGCCGTGACCGTCGTCGGGCCGCCCTCGGGGGACTCCAGGACGAACAGCCCGTCGACGGCGTCCAGCCGCTCGGCCAGGCCCCGCATCCCCGTACCGCCGTCGAGGCTCGCGCCCCCGCGGCCGTCGTCCCACACCTGGATGAGCAGCCGGTCGTTCGTCCGCCACACATCCACCGACGCCGCCTTCGCCGCGCTGTGCTTGCTGACGTTCTGCAGCAACTCCGAGACGGTGAAGTAGGCGATGCCCTCGATGGCCGCCGCCGGCCGCGCCGGCAGGTCGACCGTCACCTTGACCGGCACCGTGCAGCGCGAGGAGACCGCGGACAGGGCCGCGTCCAGGCCGCGGTCGGTCAGGACCGCCGGGTGGATGCCGCGGGCCAGGTCGCGCAGCTCCTGGAGCGCCAGCTTCACCTCGCCGTGCGCCTCCTCGACCATCGCCGCCGCCGCGTCGGGGTCCTCCAGCACCTTCTCCTTGGCCAGGCCCAGCCCCATGGCCAGGTTGACCAGCCGGGCCTGCGCCCCGTCGTGCAGGTCCCGTTCGATGCGCCGCAGATCAGCCGCCGCCGTGTCGACCACGACGCCCCGGTCCGACTCCAGCTCGGCGATGCGCCGCTCCAGCTCGTCGGAGGGCGACAGCAGCCCGCGCACCATGGCCCGGTCGGCGTTGGTCAGGCCCCGCGCGATGAACGGCAGTACCGGCCACAGCACGAACAGCGAGGTCAGCGTGGTGACGAAGGTGAGGACACCCCACGGCAGCCGTATGAACTCGTACAGCACCGTGCGCCAGCCCACCGGGTCCTTCAGCGACATCCACAGCTTCTGGAGGAAGCCGCCCCGGCCGCGCAGCGGCAGCCGGCTCGGCTCGTCCACCCGGACCCCGAGCAGCGCCCTGGCCCTCGCCCGCTCCATCCGGCCCAGCAGCCGAGCGCCGCCGAGCGCGGCCGCGAGGAGCGGGAACCCGATCACCGTGACCGTCAGCCCGAAGCTCGTGAACATCGCCGTCACGACATAGGTGAAGCCGACCAGTGCCACCGGAAGGTTCGCCAGGAGATGCACGATCTCCTTCCAGGTGTGCCGGTCGTAGGCGAAACGGGGCGGCGGCGGGCGGTCGTCCGGCCCGGCCGCCGTCGGGGCCGCGCTGGTGCCCAAGGGCGGGATGCGTTCGGTCATATGCGTTAGCGTGCCCGGCGGCGGGCACCCGCGCCATGAGGCAGACCGCCAGGATCAACTGAGGTAAACCCCACCCCCGCATGCCAGGGCGTGACGGGCCGCTTACCCTGCCTTTATCAGGGCCTAGACTCCCGTGCGTACAGATCGTCGAACGGCGGCATCCGTTGTTCGTCGAACGGCGGCGTCCGTTGTTCCCGGCCGTGCCCCGGAGCCGCGGATCCGTCGCAGGATCCAGTCCGATTTTCAGGGAGCGAGGGACGGACGTGCCGGAACCGACCGTCGTCGCGGCGGACTACTTCCAGTCCTATTCGGTCGTCGGACTGCTCGCCGTCGTCGGCGTGCTGTTCGTCGCCGTCGCCTTCGGGGCCGGCCGCCTGCTGCGGCCCGTGGTCCCCACACCCGAGAAGCTCCTGACGTACGAGTGCGGCGTCGACCCCGTCGGCGAGGGCTGGGCCCACACCCAGGTCCGCTACTACGTCTACGCGTTCCTGTACGTGATCTTCGCCGTCGACTCGATCTTCCTGTTCCCCTGGGCGACCGTCTTCGCAGCCCCCGGCTACGGCGCGACGACCCTGGTGGAAATGTTCATCTTCCTCGGCTTCCTGGCCGTGGGCCTGCTCTACGCATACAAGAAGGGCGTCCTGGCATGGACGTGACCCCCGCCGGCACCGAGCCCGAGCCCGTGCTGCTTCCCGAGCCGAAGCGGCTCGGCGCCCTGGCGCGTCTCGCACCCGAGCCGATGAAGGTGATCCTCAACTGGGGCCGCCGCTACTCGCTCTGGGTCTTCAACTTCGGCCTCGCCTGCTGCGCGATCGAGTTCATCGCCGCGTCGATGGCCCGCCACGACTTCATCCGGCTCGGCGTGATCCCCTTCGCGCCGGGCCCGCGCCAGGCCGACCTGATGGTGGTGTCCGGCACGGTCACGGACAAGATGGCCCCGGCGGTGAAACGCCTCTACGAGCAGATGCCGGAGCCGAAATACGTCATCTCCTTCGGCGCGTGCAGCAACTGCGGCGGCCCCTATTGGGACTCGTACTCCGTCACCAAGGGCGTCGACCAGATCATCCCCGTCGACGTCTACGTCCCCGGCTGCCCGCCCCGCCCCGAGGCACTGCTCCAGGGCATCCTCAAGCTCCAGGAGAAGATCGCCCGCGAGTCGCTGGGGGAGCGGTACGGAAGCGGTGCCGCCCGTCCTTCGGCAGCGGCGCTGCAGAGCGGTCTGGTGCAGCCGCCGGCCCCCGCCCCGGGCACCGACTCGACGCCGGGGGAGGGACGATGACCGCGGTCGGCTGGCTCCCCGCCGACGCCGAGGAACTCTTCGGCACGGACGCCACGGCCGAGGAGTCGTACGAGGTCCTGACGGTCGACGTGCCGCCGGCGGCCTGGATCTCCGCCCTGGAGACCGCACGCGACCGCCTGACCTGCACGTACTTCGACTGGCTGAGCGCGGTCGACGAACCGGGCACGGGCTTTCGCGTCACGGCCCACGTGGCGGCGCTGTCCCCGCTCCGCCGCCTCCTCCTGCGTACGACGGTCTCGCACGAGGCCCCCACCCTGGCCTCAGCGGTCGGTGTCTACGCGGGCGCCGCCTGGCACGAACGCGAGACGCACGAGATGTTCGGCATCACCTTCGAAGGCCACCCGGCGCTGGACCACCTGCTCTTGCCCGAGAACTTCGAAGGCCACCCCCTGCGCAAGGACTTCGTCCTGGCCGCCCGCGTCGCCAAGGCCTGGCCCGGCGCGAAGGAGCCCGGCGAGTCGGAACACGGCGGCCCCAAGCGCCGCCAGATGCTTCCGCCCGGCGTCCCCGACCCGAACGAATGGGGCCCCCTGAAGGGCCAGCTCCCCCCGGCCCCGACCCGCGGCGCCGGCCGCACGGCAGCCGACCGCCCGGCCCGAGGCACCGCCCGCCCGGCAGGCGAACGCCCGGCACGGCGAACCCGCACGGCGGGGGAGGGTTCGGCGAGCCAGGCCGGGCCCGGGGAGTCGGCTGCTCCGGCTTCGGCGGGGCCGCGCCGTAGCCGCTCGGCGGCGGAGGGTTCGGCCAGTCAGGCTGCTGCCGGTGATGCGGCGACTCCGTCTGCAGCTGCCCCGCGCGGTGCGCGGACGGTGGGGGATGGGTCGGCGAGCCAGGCCGCGCCCGGGGAGTCGACTGCTCCGGCTTCGGCGGGGCCGCGCCGTAGCCGCTCGGCGGCGGAGGGCTCTGCGAGTCAGACGTCCAACGGTTCCGAGAGCACCGAGGGCACGACCTCCGGTCGGGCAGCCGCGACCTCCGGTCCCGAGTCGGCGACCTCCGGTTCCGGAGACACGGCCTCCGGTCCCGAGTCGGCGACCTCCGGTTCCGGAGACACGGCCTCCGGTCCCGAGTCGGCGACCTCCGGTTCCGGAGACACGGCCTCCGGCCCCGAGTCGGTGACCCCCGGTCCCGAAGCCACGGCCTCGGGCCTCGACCCCACAACCTCCGGTTCCGAAGCCCGGGCGGCCGAAGCCGAATCAGCGGCGCCCGCCACCGGCTCTCAGCCACCGGTCACCGAGCCCGAGTCTGCGGATGCCGGCCCCGGAACCCAGGCCGCCTCGGCGGAGCCGCGCCGGGCGCGCAGCGCTTCGGAGGGCTCCGACAGTCAGCGGGCCGAAGCCGGCCCCGGCGACAGCCGGCCGGGCCGGGCAGCACGGCCCCCGCGCAGCTCGGACGCTCCCTGGCACCACGCCCGCCCGGCCTTCGAGGAGCCGGCTCCCGAACCGTCCCCCGAGGCCGGCGCGCTGCCGACTCCCGAGCCGTCGGACGACCCGGAAACCCCGAACACCACCTCGGAGTCACCGGACACCCCCGAGCCCGCTGCCGGTCCTGAGCCCTCCGGCACCCCTGAACCCTCGGACACCCCCGAATCCTCAGAACCGGCGAACGACCCGCAGCCCACCGACAACCCCGATGACCCCTCAGGAGGCCCGCGGTGAACGACGTGCTCGACGTCACCCTGCGACTCCTGATCGTCTTCGTCGTCTTCCTCACCTTCCCCTTGATCATCGGGCAGACCGAACACAAGGTCATGGCCCACATGCAGGGCCGCCTCGGCCCCATGTACGCCGGCGGCTTCCACGGCTGGGCCCAGCTGATCGCCGACGGCGTGAAGTTCGCGCAGAAAGAGGACGTCGTCCCCGCGGGCGCGGACCGCCGTATCTTCCAACTGGCCCCCGCCGTCGCCCTCCTGCCGTACCTCCTCGTCCTGCTCGCCATCCCCATCGGCCCGGACGAGGGAGCCGTCGGCCAGGTCATCGACGCCGGTGTCTTCTTCGTCCTGGCCGTCATGGGCGTCGGCGTCCTCGGTTCGCTCATGGCCGGCTGGGCGTCCGCGAACAAGTTCTCCCTCCTCGGCGGCCTGCGCACCGCCGCCCAGCTCCTCGCCTACGAACTGCCGATGCTGCTGACCGCCGCCTCGGTGGCGATGGCGGCCGGCACCGTCTCGATCCCCGGCATCCTCGACGCCTTCGAGTGGTGGTGGCTGCCCTGGCAGATCGTCGGCGCGATCGTCTTCTTCGTGGCCGGCCTCGCCGAACTGCAGCGCCCGCCCTTCGACATGCCCGTCGCCGACTCGGAGATCATCTTCGGCGCGTACACCGAGTACACCGGCCTCCGCTTCGCCCTCTTCCTCCTCGCCGAGTACGCCGGGATCGTCGTCCTGTGCGGCCTGACCACCGTCCTCTTCCTGGGCGGCTGGCACGGCCCCTGGGGCGCCGACGGACTCGGCTGGGTCTGGACCCTGCTGAAGACCGCCGTCCTCGCCTTCCTCGTCATCTGGCTGCGTGTCACCTACCCCCGCCTGCGCGAGGACCAGCTCCAGAAACTGTCCTGGACCCTCCTCGTCCCCCTCTCCCTCGCCCAGATCGCCCTCACCGGCATCGTCAAGGTGGTGATCAACTAACCATGGCCCCCATCCCCGGCTCCGGCCTCGCCAAGGGCCTGGCCGTCACCCTCCGCACGATGACGAAGAAGTCCGTCACCGCGCAGTACCCGGACGCCCAGCCCGACCTCCCGCCCCGCACCCGCGGTGTGATCGGCCTGTTCGAGGAGAACTGCACGGTCTGCATGCTGTGCGCCCGCGAGTGCCCCGACTGGTGCATCTACATCGACTCCCACAAGGAGACGGTCCCCGCGGCGACCCCCGGCGGCCGAGAACGCAGCCGCAACGTCCTCGACCGCTTCGCCATCGACTTCTCCCTGTGCATGTACTGCGGTATCTGCATCGAGGTCTGTCCTTTCGACGCCCTGTTCTGGTCCCCGGAGTTCGAGTACGCCGAGACAGACATCCGTGACCTCACCCACGAGCGCGACAAGCTCCGCGAGTGGATGTGGACCGTCCCGGCCCCGCCGGCCCTCGACCCCGGTGCGGAGGAGCCGAAGGAACTCGTCACCGCCCGCAAGACCGCCGACAAGCTGGCCGCCCAGCAGGCCCCGCCCGCCACCGAACCGCACGCCGACGAACAGGCCCGGGCAGCCGAGCGCCCGACCCGCCCGCAGGGCGACTCCAAGCAGCAGACGGACCAGCCGACCCCGCAGACCGACCAGCCGACCCGGCAGACCGACCAGCCGACCCGGCAGACGGACCAGCCGAAGCCGGGGCAGGAGGGCCGGGAATGACCGCGTTCACCACGGCCGCCGAAACCCACGGCTTCCTCTCCCCGACCGGCGTCGAGATCGCCTTCCTCCTCGTCGGCCTGGTCACCTTCGGCGCCGCGCTCGTCACCGTCACCACCCGGCAGCTGGTGCACGCCGCCCTGTGGCTGGTGGTCACCCTCGGCGGCCTGGCCGTCGAGTACCTCCTGCTCACCGCCGAGTTCATCGCCTGGGTGCAGGTCCTCATCTACGTCGGTTCCGTCGTCGTCCTCCTCCTGTTCGGTCTGATGCTCACCAGGGCCCCCATCGGCCGCTCCCCGGACGCCGATTCCGGCAACCGCTGGGCCGCCCTCACCGTGGCGGTCGCCGCCGCGGCGGCCCTGGTCTGGGTCGTCGTCGACGCCTTCCGCACCACCTGGATCGACCTGGACGGCCCCGCCGCCGGCTCCACCGAGGCCACCGGCGCGAGCCTCTTCCAGAACTGGGTCCTCCCCTTCGAGGCCCTCTCCGTCCTCCTCCTCGCCGCCCTGGTCGGCGCGATCGTCCTGTCCCGCAAGGCGAAGGCCGCGTCGGCGACCGCGGCCGAGAGCACCGCGGCCGAGAGCACCCCGGCCCCCCGGAGCGAGAAGGAAGAGACCCGCTGATGCACCTCGCCTATCCCGCCGTGCTCTCCGCCCTCCTCTTCTGCACGGGCCTGTACGGCGTCCTCGCCCGCCGCAACGCGATCCTGGTCCTGATGTCGGTCGAGCTGATGCTCAACGCCGTCAACCTCAACCTGGTCGCCTTCGACGTCTGGCTCAGCAGGACCGCCGAGGAGACCCTGCACTCCGGCCAGGCCCTCACCCTGTTCACCATCGCCATCGCCGCCGCCGAGATCGGCATCGGCCTGGCGATCGTCCTCGCCGTCCACCGCAACCGCGGCACCGCGGACATCGACAAGCTCCGCGACACCGCCGAACGGCACGACCCCGACGGCACCGACCACGACGCCCTTACGGCCGAGCAGTCCGGCGAGGCCCAGAAGGCTGAGGCCACCGCGTGACCACGACCACCCTCGCCGTCCTCGTCCCCCTCCTTCCGTTCCTGGGCGCCGCCGCCGGCCTGCTCCTGGGCCGCACGGCACCGGGCTTCGTCCGCCCGCTCGCCGTCCTGCCGACGCTCACCTCCCTGGTGCTCGCCGCGCTGGTCGCCGTGCGGCAGGGCGGTGACGCGGCCGTCAACGCGGCCACGGAACTCACCCCCACCGGCTCCGTCCCGATCGAACTCGCCCTGCACATCGACGGTTTCGCCGCCCTCGTCGCCGTCCTGGTCGGCCTGGTCGCCTCCTGTGTGCAGATCTACTCGACGGGCTACCTGCGAGACGACCCGCGCTACCCCTCGTACGCCGCGCTGGTCTCCCTGTTCACCTCCGCGATGTTCCTGGTCGTCTACTCCGGCGACCTGATCGTGCTGCTGGTCGGCTGGGAAGTCATGGGCATCTGCTCCTACTTCCTGGTCGGCCACTACTGGGAGACCCCTCAGGCCCGCGCCGCCTCCCTCAAGGCCTTCCTGGTCACCAAGCTCGGCGACGTCCCCTTCCTCATCGGCCTGTTCGCCCTGGCCGCCGACGCCGGTTCCTTCCGCATCACCCGGGTCCTGAGCACCGTCGCGAGCGGCGGACTCGACCACCCGACGCTGATCGCCCTGCTGCTCCTGGCGGGCGTGGCGGGCAAGTCCGCGCAGTTCCCGCTGCACACCTGGCTCCCCGACGCGATGGCGGGCCCGACCCCCGTCTCCGCGCTGATCCACGCCGCGACGATGGTCGCCGCCGGTGTCTACTTCATCGCCCGTCTCCTCCCGGTCTTCGAGGCCTCCCAGGCCGCGATGGTCGTCCTCGCCGTCATGGCCGCCGTCACGATGGCCGGCTCGGCGCTCGCCGCGCTGGCCCAGGACGACATCAAGCGCGTCCTCGCCTACTCGACGATCGGTCAGCTCGGCTACATGACCGGCGCCCTCGCCGTCGGCGACCGCGGAGCCGCCGTCTTCCACCTCCTGTCCCACGGCGCCTTCAAGGCGCTGCTGTTCCTCGCGGCCGGCGTGATCATCCACGCCGCCGGCACCAACTCGCTCGCCGCCATGTCCCGTATGCGGAACCTGCGCGACCGCGTCCCCGACGCCTACTGGACGATGACCGTGGCGCTGCTCGCGCTCGCCGCGATCCCGCCGTTCAGCGGCTTCTTCTCCAAGGAGGCCGTCCTCGGCGTCGCCGAACACGTCGTCACCGGACACACCGAGCACGCCCCCGCTGCTGCGGGCTGGATCATCCTCGTCGCCGGTCTGCTCACGGCCGTGCTCACCGCCGCCTACGCGATGCGCCTGTGGCTGCTGGCCTTCCGCGGCCGGGGCGCCGAAGCCCCCGACCACGGCCGGCAGCCGCTGACGATGACCGTCGTGCTGTGGGTGCTCGCCGCCCCGTCCCTGGCCCTCGGCGGATTCGCGTTCCGCCTGCTGCCCGACTGGTTCGACGGCCGCGACCTCAGCCCGACCCTCACCACCTCCGTGCTCGGCACGGGTGTGGCCCTGGTCGGCGGCATCGTCACCTACGGAGCCTGGCGGCACACCACCGCGCTGACCGCACGCGTCCCGCTGGGCGCGGTCGCGGCCCACCCGGAGGGCGACGCCGCCCAGGTCGAGGCGGAGGCCATCGCCACCCACGAGCCGGCCTACGGCGACATCGCCTACACGCCCGACCCCGCCGACCCCGGACGGCTCCTGCTCGGCCCGCTGCACCGCCACGCGGCCGCCGGCTTCCACATGGATGCCTTGTACCGCGCCCTTTTCGTCCGACCGGTCCAGGCCGGGGCGAGCCTCGTCCGGTTCCTCGACCGGGAGGTCGTCGAGACCTACGTACGCGGAGCGGGTGCGCTGCCCCGCTGGCTCGGCGCCGCCGTACGGCGCGCCCAGACCGGCAACGTCCAGACCTATGTGAGCGCGCTGCTCGCCGGCACCGTCGTCCTCGCGGTCGCCGTCGTCCTCGTCGCCACGGGAGCGTGAGCAGGCGTGATCGATATCAACGAGTCCGTCATGCAGTTCCTTCTGGCATTCGTCGTCGTCGGCCCGCTCCTCGGCGCCGCCGCGGCTCTCCTGCCGGCCCCGCCCGGGCTGAAGGGGAAGTCGCCTGAGCAGGCCGTGCTCCGGCACGGCGTCACCGTCACCGGGGCGGTCCTCATCGCGGCGATCGTCCTCGCGCTCGGCTTCGACCACGACCAGCCGTCGAAGATGCAGGCCAGCACGGACATCAGCTGGATCCCCGCACTCGACGTACGCATCCACCTCGGCATCGACGGCATCTCCCTCCCCCTTCTGGTCCTGACCGCGCTGCTGACCTTCCTCTGCGCGCTCTACTCGTACTTCAAGATGCCTGAAGGCCCGAGCCCGAAGGCCTTCGTCGCGCTGCTGCTCGTCCTCGAGTCCGGCACGCTCGCGACCTTCGCCGTCCTCGACCTTCTGCTGTTCTTCCTCGCCTTCGAGATGGTCCTCATCCCGATGTACTTCCTCATCGCCCGCTGGGGCGGCGAGGGCCGGAGCCAGGCCGCGTGGCGGTTCATCCTGTACACGCTGCTCGGCTCCGTGGTCATGCTGCTCGGCCTGCTCCTGATCGGGCTCCAGGCGGGCACGTTCGACATGATGGCACTCGCCACTGACAACGGGCGGTCGCTGACCACATCCGTGCAGGTCATCGCCGTTCTGGCGATCGGGATCGGGCTCGCGGTCAAGACGCCGATGTGGCCGCTGCACAGCTGGCTCCCCGACGCCCACACCGCCGCGCCGACCGTCGGATCGGTCCTGCTGGCCGGTGTCCTGCTGAAGATGGGTACGTACGGATTCGTCCGGATCCTCCTCCCCATCGCCCCGGACGGCTTCCGCACCTTCGCTCCCTACCTCGCGGCGCTCGCCGTCGTCGGCATCATCTACGGATCCCTGGCCTGCCTGGCCCTCGCCAAGCAGGGCGCGAAGGGCGACCTCAAGCGCCTCATCGCCTACTCCTCCGTCGGCCACATGGGCTTCGTCCTGCTCGGCATCTCGACGATGACGCCGACCGGCGTGAACGGCGCCCTGTTCGCCAACATCGCCCACGGCCTCATCACCGGCCTGCTCTTCTTCCTGGTCGGCGCCCTGAAGGACCGCACCGGCACCACCGACCTCGACACCCTCGCCCAGGAGACCGGAGCCGCGCTCTACGGCAAGGCCCCGCGCCTCGGCGGCCTGCTCGCCTTCGCAGCGGTCGCCTCGCTCGGCCTGCCGGGCCTGGCCGGGTTCTGGGGCGAGATGCTGGCCCTGTTCGGCGCGTTCCAGCCCGCCGAGGGCCTCAGCCGTCCCGCCTTCCTCACGTTCATGGCGATCGGCGCGTTCGGGACGCTGCTGACGGCCGCGTACCTGCTGGTCGTGGTCCGCCGCGTGTGCATGGGCACCCTGCCGCAGGACGCCCCCAAGCTCACCGACGTCCACAGTTACGAGTTCGCGGCCTGGACCCCGCTCGTCGTCCTCACCGTCGTCGCGGGCCTGTGGCCCAAGGCTCTCCTCGGCCTGAGCGACCCGGCCGTCCAGCAGCTCCTCGCAGGAGGCACCCGATGAGCTCCCCGGCCCAGCCCCTGGCCGCGTCGCTGGTCCAGTCCGTCGACTGGCTCGCGATCGCGCCGCCCACCATCGCGGCGGTCGTCGGCCTCGTCGTCCTGGTCGCCGACCTGTTCGTCGCCGAGCACCGCAAGACGCTGCTCGGCTGGACGTCCGTGGCCGGTCTGGCCGCCGCCACGCTGATGCTGCTGCCCCTCCGGGACGGCGACCGCAGCACCTTCTGCCTGACCGGCGACACCACCGTGTGCAGCTACACGGCCGACCGCTTCACCCTGGTCATCCAGTTCCTGGTCCTCGGCGGCGCCCTCCTCGCCGCCCTCCTGTCGGTCACCGCCCTGAAGGACGCCCGCAAGGAGCTGCCCGAAGGGGAGTACTGGTTCCTGCTGCTGTCCTCCGCGGCCGGCGCCGCCCTCCTGCCCGCCTCCCGCGACCTCGCGACCCTGATCGTCGCCCTGGAGGTCGCCTCCCTGCCCGCCTTCGCACTGGTCGGCCTCAGGTACGGCGACCGCAAGTCCTCCGAGGCGGCCCTGAAGTTCTTCCTGTCCTCGGTCACCGCGACCGCGGTCAGCCTCATGGGCATCAGCTTCGTCTACGCCTCCACGGGCACCCTCTACCTCACCCAGGTCGCCGACCGCATCCAGAACGTCGACGGACAGCTCCACACGCTCGCCCAGACCGGCGTCGTCCTCACCCTCGTCGGCTTCGCCTTCAAGACGGCCGCCGTGCCCTTCCACTTCTGGGTCCCCGACACCTACGTGGGGGCGCCCCTGCCCATCGCCGCCTACCTGTCGGTCATCGGCAAGGCGGTCGGCTTCAGCGGCCTGATCCTCGTCACGGTCGTCGCCCTCCCCTCGTACGCTCACGTCTGGGGCCCGGCCCTGGCCGTCCTGGCCGCACTCACCATGACCGTGGGCAACGTCGGCGCCCTGCGCCAGCAGGCCACGCGCGCGTACAGCGCGGTACGCCTGCTCGCCTGGTCGTCCGTCGGTCAGGCCGGCTACCTCCTGGTGCCGATCGCGGCCGCGGCGTACTCCGGGGACGCCGAGAAGTCCATCGGCTCCACCGTCGCCTACGCCCTGATGTACGGCGCGGTGAACCTCGGCGCCTTCGCCGTGGCCGCGCTCGTCGGCCGGACGAAGGTGCTCAACCGCGTCTCCGACTACCGCGGCCTGTACGCGTCGAGCCCGCTGTCCGCGCTGCTCCTGGCGTTCTTCCTGCTCTGCCTCGCCGGGCTGCCGCCGGGCATCATCGGCCTCTTCGCCAAGGTCACCGTCTTCTCGGCGGCCGTCGACGCCGGCCTCGGCTGGCTGGCCGTGATCATGGCCGTCAACGTCGTCATCGCGCTGTTCTACTACCTTCAGTGGACGGCCCTGCTCTTCCGCGCCCCCGAGGGCGAACCCGACAAGCACCGCGTCCCCGCCCCGCTCACGGCCGCGATCGCGCTGACCGGAGTCCTCGGCATCGCCCTGTCCGGCGCACCCCAGTTGGTCCTGCGCTTCACCGACACGGCCCTCTTCTGAACCACCGGCGCATTCGCCACGCGCGCGTGGGGCACCCGGCCCTCCACGCGCGCGTGCCGCGTCCGGGAGCCGTTCACCCGGACGGTCCACACCCGCCGCCGCGCGCACAAGGGAACTAGTGCCTCCCGCCTGGCGTTGACCAGTACGGGAGGGTCCACTGGACGTGACATCACGGCACCAGTGGCACCGCAGATCAGCAAGCAAGGGTCCCCCTGCCGCACCACTTGGAGGGCGTACCGTGCACCGCCGGCACAACGGGCTCAGGACAGCAGTCCTCCTCGGGGGACTGTCCGCACTCATCATCGTCATCGGCAGCTTCTTCGGCCGCATGGGGCTCGTCATCGCCGTCCTGGTAGCGCTGGCCACCAACGCGTACGCGTACTGGAACAGCGACAAGCTGGCCCTCCGCGCGATGCGCGCCCGCCCGGTGAGCGAGTTCGAGGCCCCGGGTCTCTACCGCATGGTCCGCGAGCTCTCCACGCAGGCCCGCCAGCCCATGCCGCGCCTGTACATCTCCCCGACGGAAGCGCCCAACGCGTTCGCCACGGGCCGCAACCCACGCAACGCCGCCGTGTGCTGCACCGACGGCATCCTGCGCCTGTTGGACGAGCGTGAGCTGCGCGGCGTCATCGGCCACGAGCTCAGCCATGTCTACAACCGCGACATCCTCATCTCATCGGTCGCCGGCGCCCTCGCCTCCGTGATCATGTTCCTGGTCAACTTCGCCTGGCTGATCCCGATCGGGCGCTCGGACGACGACGACGGTCCCGGCCTGCTCGGCATGCTGCTGATCATGATCCTGGGTCCGCTGGCCGCCTCTCTCATCCAACTGGCCGTCAGCCGCTCCCGGGAGTACCAGGCGGATGCCTCGGGCGCCCAGCTCACCGGCGACCCGCTCGCCCTGGCCAGCGCTCTGCGCAAGCTCGAACTGGGCACGAAGCAGCTCCCGCTGCCGCCCGAGCCGCGCATCGAGACCGCCAGCCACATGATGATCGCGAACCCGTTCCGGCCCGGCCAGGGTCTTTCGAAGATGTTCTCCACGCACCCGCCGATGGCGGACCGCATCGCCCGGCTCGAGAAGATGGCAGGTGGGAACCCGTGAAGACCGTCCTGAACGTCATATGGCTCGTCGTGAGCGGCTTCTGGCTGTTCCTCGGTTACATGGCCGCGGGCCTGCTCCTGTGCATCACCGTCATCGGCTTCCCGTTCGGCGTCGCGGCCTTCCGCATCGGCGTCTACGCCCTGTGGCCCTTCGGGTACACGACCGTCGAGCGCCGCGACGCGGGCGCGCCGTCCTGCGTCGGCAACGTGCTCTGGCTGGTCCTGGCGGGCTGGTGGCTGGCCCTCGGTCACATCGTCACGGGCGTCGCGCTGTGCCTCACGATCATCGGCATCCCGCTCGCCGTCGCCAACTTCAAGCTCATCCCGGTCTCGCTGCTCCCGCTGGGCCGCGACATCGTGCGGACGGACGAGCCGTTCGCGACGCGCTGACGGCGGGGCAAAGCGGCCTGGTGTCCACAGGCCCGGGGTTGTCCACAGGCCGGCCCGGCTGTCAGCGGCGGCCTGCATCATGAACCCATGACCGCGATCCAGCACTTGCCGACACGAGCGACGGCCCAGGCCCACAACAGCAGCCCAGCCCGCGGGACTTCACCTCCCGAGCCGGGGGACGACCCGGTGAGATGTCCCTGACGGGCCCAAGAAGGAAGCCTCCCTACCCCCTCCCGGCCCTCGCCCGCACCCTCCGCCGCACTCCGTAGGCAACCACCCCCACCACCAGCACACCCGCGCCCACGACCACCGAAATCCCCGGCAGCGAGAACGCCAGCACCGCGCACCCGAGCAGCCCGACCACCGGCACCAGCCGTGCCGTCGGCGCCGAATCCAACGTCCAGGCCGACGCGTTGGCCACGGCGTAGTACGCCAGCACACCGAAGGAGGAGAACCCGATCGCACCCCGGACGTCCACTGTGGCGGCCAGGGCCGCGACCACCGCACCCACGGCCAGCTCCGCCCGGTGCGGCACCTGGAAACGCGGATGCACGGCCGCCAGCGCGCCCGGCAGATGCCGGTCCCGGGCCATGGCCAGCGTCGTCCGCGAGACGCCCAGGATCAGGGCGAGCAGCGATCCCAGCGCGGCAACGGCCGCACCGACCCGCACCACCGGCCCGAGCCAGGGCATCCCGGCCGCCCGCACCGCGTCGGCCAGCGGCGCCGTCGCGTCCCCGAGACCGTCAGACCCCAGCACCGAAAGGACAGCCACCGCCACACCCGCGTACACCACGAGCGCGATGCCCAGCGCCAGTGGGATCGCCCGCGGGATGGTCCGCGCCGGGTCCCGTACCTCCTCACCGAGGGTCGCGATCCGAGCGTACCCGGCGAACGCGAAGAACAGCAGACCGGCCGCCTGAAGCACACCGCCCACACCGCCCGAGGCCCCGATGTCCAGCCGCCCGGCATCGGCCTCACCCGACACCAGACACCCGACCACCACGGCAGCGAGGACAGCCAGGACCACCGCCACGATCACCCGCGTCAGCCACGCGGACTTCTGGACACCGCCGTAGTTCACCGCGGTCAGCGCCACCACGGCCGCGACCGCCACCGCGTGCGCCTGCCCCGGCCAGACGTACGTGCCCACGGTGAGCGCCATCGCCGCGCAGGAGGCCGTCTTCCCGACCACGAACGACCAGCCCGCCAGATACCCCCAGAACTCCCCGAGCCGCTCACGCCCGTACACATACGTCCCGCCCGAGGCCGGATACAGGGCGGCGAGGCGCGCCGACGACATGGCGTTGCAGTATGCGACCACGGCGGCGACGGCGAGCCCGAGGAGCAGTCCCGAGCCGGCCGCGTGCGCCGCGGGCGCGAGGGCGGCGAAGATCCCGGCTCCGACCATCGAGCCGAGCCCGACGACGACGGCGTCCCCGACGCCGAGAGTGCGGCGCAGACCGGAAGCGGAGGCTGTCATACGTCGCACCCTACTGATCAGTGCAACCGGCGGGCGCCGCCAGGGCGTCCTCCCCACCAAGACGGCGTTAACGCGCGCGGCAAGGACGTCGTACGCGGAACGCCCCGCGTACGACGCACGAGCACGGCCCGCCGGGAGCAAGATCACACGGCCGGGGCAGTGCGGGCACAGCGTGAAAGGGCAGGTTCACGGCATGACCATCATCAGCTGGATCATCCTGGGACTGTTGGCCGGAGCCATCGCGAAGTTCCTTCTGCCGGGGCGCGACCCGGGCGGCCTCATCGGCACGACCCTGATCGGCGTCGCGGGCGCCTTCATCGGTGGCTGGATATCGGCCCGCTGGATGGACCACCCGATCAGCAAGGACTTCTACGACGGCGCGACCTGGGCCGCGGCGATCGGCGGATCGCTCGTCCTCCTGATCGCCTACCGCCTCCTGTTCGGCAACTCCAGGAACTGATCGCGCCCAGGGCTCATGGCGGGCACGCGCCCACCGCCCGCGGCCGCATACGCCACACCGCCTCCCCCTCGGGGCCCCATCGACCGCAGCCCGGCAGGCGAGAAGGGTGGGCACCCGGCAGGTGCCCACCCTTCCTCGTCCCCGTGCAGACCGGGAGCCGGCCGGCGCGGACCGGGAGCCCCGCGGACCCGGCCGGGCCTACCGGTAGTTCACGAACTGCATGGCGAAGTCGAAGTCCTTGCCCTTCAGCAGGGCGATGACGGCCTGAAGGTCGTCACGGCTCTTGGAACTGACCCGCAGCTCCTCACCCTGCACCTGCGCCTTCACGCCCTTGGGGCCCTCGTCGCGGATGGTCTTCGCCACCTTCTTCGCGTTCTCCTGGGAGATGCCCTCCTTGATCGACGCGAAGATCTTGTACTCCTTGCCGGAGAGCTGGGGCTCACCCGCGTCCAGAGCCTTCAGTGAGATGCCACGCTTGATCAGCTTGGACTGGAAGACGTCGAGGATCGCCTTGACCCGGTCCTCGGAGTTCGCCTCCATGAGGATGTTCTCGCCGGACCACGAGATCGAGGCACCCACGCCCTTGAAGTCGTAGCGCTGCGAGATCTCCTTGGCGGCCTGGTTGAGTGCGTTGTCGACCTCCTGCCGCTCGACCTTCGAGACGATGTCGAAACTGGAGTCGGCCATGTCCTGTGGCTCCTTGTATCGGGGTGCGAATCGTGCGTACCGGCGTACGTGGGCGGCCGCCGGGCCTGTTCAGATCCCGGGCCGCATCCGGACAAGCCTAGCCACCCCCCGCCCCGCGGGCGCCGATCAATCGGGTAGCGAAGCACCCCTCGGCATCAGGTATTGTTTACGTCGTTGCCACGGAGCACCGCCGGAAAAGGCGGTTCGACGGGCAGCAACCCCGGCGGTGTGCCCGAGCGGCCAAAGGGAGCAGACTGTAAATCTGCCGGCTCAGCCTTCCCAGGTTCGAATCCTGGCGCCGCCACACGGGAAAACAAAGGGCCCGTGACCTGCGAACACAGCAGGTCACGGGCCCTTTGTCGTGCGGTCGGACGCTCGGTCATCGGACGGGGCGGTGATGACGGTGCGGTACCCCGTCCATAGAATCGAACGTGTGAACGATGAACCGCCTTCCCGGCTTGATCTGCTGCGCTTCGCACGCCGCGTGGTCGTTCAGCAGGCGAAGGCGGCCATCGCCCAGATCGACCGGTGGATCGCGGTGGAGGAGCGCCGCGAGGCCGAACAGCGGCGGGGGATGGAAGCCCGGCCGCCCGCGCCCGCGTGGTTGCTCGAACAGGGCCTGTCCGGGCGGGACGCGGTGTATGTGCACGTCGGTGATTGCTGGAACGCGGGAAAGCGCTCGAAGCGGATGGAGCGGGATGAGGCGCGGCGGGCTCTCGCCGACGGAGTCAAGCCCTGCCCCCAGTGCCGGCCGGACAGTGTGCTGGGATTCCTCGACTAGTCGTCCCCGCTGCCGCTCTGCGATGAGCTGGACTTCCGGCTTGCGCTGCGGGCCAGTTCGCTGCCGAGCAGCGTCACCTTGGCCACACCTCGTGCCCAGCGCGGAGCGTCGCCCCGGGCCGCCCAGAAGACGCAGACACAGCCGCCGATGACGAGCAGGACGACGACCGACAGTACGAGCACGAGCATGCTCGCCCCCCCATTTCGTGTGATGAACCACGCCATCTTCTCAGGCGGGCCTCACGGACCAGGACGACATCCGACCGGTGCCCCGACAGACATCAGCCGGGACACCAGCCGGCTACGACTACGGCGCCGGTGTGTACGTGACGTCCGTGTCCGGGCAGGCCTCGGCGAGGCGGGTCAGGGACTCGCGTTCCTCCGTGTCCGCGGTGAGGCTCCAGCGCAGTTTCACGGCCGTCCATTCGGCGATGTAGCGGCACGTGGCCTTGGTGTTGGGCGGCAGCCACTGGGCGGGATCCTGGGCGGCCTTGCTGCGCCGCGGCCGACACGGCCACCAGGGAGCGCGGGTCGGCGAGGTCGTTGGCGTAGGCCTCGCGGCGTGCGGCCGTCCACTGGGAGGTGCCGGAGTCCCAGGCCTCGGGCAGCGGCACCATGTGGTCGACGTCCATGGCCGCGGCGGAGGTGATCCTGCGGTCGTCGTAGTAGGACGACCAGGTGCCGCCCTTGAGCTTGCAGTCCGGGCCGGTGGCCGGTGGTTCGATCGCCTCGGCCATCAGCACTTCGGCGCGGGTGTCGCAGCCGTCGTCGGGATGGGCGCCGGCGTTCCAGCACGTGAAGCTGGTGCGCTCGTAGCCGTCCCGGGACTCGGCGGCCTGGGGCAGGGCGGCGACGGCTTGGTCCAGCGGCAGGGATTTCGCGGCGTGGGCGGGGCAGGACAGGGCGATGGTGCAGGCGGTGCCGAGCAGGGCTGCAGCACAGGCTCGTGCCAGGGAAACGATCACGCCCAGCAGGATGAGCGAACGACTGTCGACCGGGCCGGTGGGACGCGACGGACGACGCGGGGATCACCCGGCGGCCGTATGCAGAAACGACGCCGCTCATGCCGGGCGTCAGCCGGAGGCTGACGGCGGGGAGAAGAACAGCCGGTCCTGCCGCGCCACGCAGCCGTCTGACCTCCGCTGTCGCACCCCGCTCCCCAACTCGTCCGTGTCACTGCCCGATTGTCAGCTAGATGAATGAGTCCGATGTGTGTCCTGGTCGCGACCATGGCGAAGGGCGCCCGTTGGTCAGTGTGTGAAGACAAACCTGAACGCCCTTCTGACCTGTACTGGGGGAGGTGCGGTGGAGAAAGACCACGGGGCGGGGCACAGGCATACGCGAGCCGCTCGCGCGGCACACTGGCCCCATGTCCTCCCGTCGCAGAACCTGCCCCGAGTGCCGTCGCGAGATCGCCGTCGTCGCCGGGCGGTACGCGCGCCACGACCCGCCCGGCGCCCGGGAACACGGCGAACTCACCTCGTGCCCGGGCTCCCGCCGCCAGGCGAGGCCCGGCCCGGAACAGCCCTCCCTGGACGGCTACGTGGTACCCGACTTCCCCGGTCAACTGCCCTTGTTCTAGGGCGGGTTCCCCGCGTCGTCAGTTCCCCGCCACCGACTTCACCGCCACGGACACCGGAGCCGGCCCGCTGATCAGCTCCAGCGTGAGGCCGGCCGTCGCGGGCGTGTCCACCAGCTCCGCCAGCACGGCGGCCACGTCGTCACGCGGAACCGGCCCGCGGCCCGTGTGCGCCTCCAGGCGCACGAGGCCGGTGCCGGCGTCGTCGGTGAGCTGACCGGGGCGCAGAATCGTCCAGTCCAGGGCGTCCAGACCGCTGACGTACGCGTCCGCCTCGCCCTTGGCGCGCAGGTACACGTCGAAGATCTCGTCGCCCTCGTGCCGCGGGTCGGCGCCCATGGACGACACGATCACGAAGCGCCGTACGCCCGCCGTCACGGCCGCGTCCGCGAAGAGGACCGCCGCGGCTTTGTCCACGGTGTCCTTGCGGGCCGCCCCGCTGCCCGGGCCCGCGCCCGCCGCGAACACCGCCGCGTCGGCGCCCCGCAGCCGCTCCGCGACCTCGTCCACGGACGCCGTCTCCAGGTCGAGCACGACCGGTTCGGCACCGGCCGCCCGCAGATCGTCGGCCTGTTCGGCCTTGCGGATGATCCCCGCTACCTCGTCCCCGCGCGCGGCGAGCAGCCGCTCCAGCCGCAACGCGATCTGACCATGACCACCAGCGATGACAGTACGCATGCCTTCGACCGTACGCCCGCACAGCACCGTCCGCCGCACGACTTGAGCCACACACCCCGGCCCACGCCCCGCTCTCCACGGGCCCTAGGTAGCGTCTTATCGATCACGCATCGAGCCAGATGAGTGTGCTGGCCAGGGTTATGGCGGCGAGGTAGCGGTCGGGCTGTTTGTCGTAGC
>NZ_JBEXSR010000070.1:0-27643 GCF_040613735.1 Streptomyces sp. NPDC006235 | reverse complement strand
CGTCCGGAGCCGGATCACCAAGGCGACCTTCGCCGTCTTCCTGGCGACCTTCGTGCTGACCCTGCTGGTCCTGACCTCCTTCGACAGTGCCGGCGCTCGGACTTGCCGCGACCGGTCAGCGCGTCGCGCAGCCGGTCGACCATGCCGGTGCCCGGAGCCAGGAGCTTGTTCGCCGGAGGCTTGTCGGGAGCGGCCGGGTGCGGCCGGGTCGGGGCTGTCTTCTTCGCCTTGCGGACCTTCTCGCCCAGCTCGTTGAGCGCGTCCGCCGGGCAGGCCTGCCGCAGGGCCGGGAAGAGGTTGCCCTCCTCGTCGGCGATGTGCGAGCGGATCTCGCTCATCAGCATGCCCATCAGCCGGTCGAAGTCCGGGTCGCCCGCGTCACAGCCCTCCAAGTCCTTCATGATCCGCTCGGCCGTGGCGTGGTCCTCGAGCTCCCGGTCAGCGAGGGTGTCCCCATTGGCCACGTGCTCGCGTACGGCCGGGTAGAGGTAGGCCTCCTCGGCCACCGAGTGCCGCACCAGCTCGATCGTGACCTGGTCCGCGTACATCTTGCGGTCCTTGTGACCGGACGGCAGCCCCTCGATCTTGCCGAACATCTCCTCGACTTCGCGGTGATCGGTCACCAGCTCGTCGATGACGTTTCCTCCGTGTCCCATGTCCTTCACCTCCAGCCCCCGGGTCCCCAGGGCCCCAGGGGGCTAACGCGCGGTCGGATCGCCCCCGGATGTACGTCAGACCGGGAGCTTGGCCCGGACACGCCCGGCCGCCGCGGCCGGGCCCGTGGTGGCGCGGACGGAGCGCCGCACCAGGCCCGCGTCCCGCCGCAGGCCACGGGCGGCGTGGCTGCCGCGCCACACCACCGAGGGGCGGGCGCCGGTGTCGTCCGCGGCGATCAGCAGGCCGCCCAGCATGGACATGTTCTTGAAGAAGTGGATCCGCTGCTGGGCACGCTCCGAGGGATCCTCCGCCTCCCAGAAGCGGTGCCCTGCCAGCGTCGTCGGCACCAGCGTGGCCGCGATGGCCAGCGCGGCCGGACGCGGCATGCGCCCGGTGGCCAGCATCAGGCCGGCCACGACCTGCACGGCGCCGTTCAGCCGTACGACCTGCTCGGTGCGGTCGGGCAGTGCCGAGACGCGTTCGGTGACCGGTTGGACGACAGGCTCGGCGGCCGGGGTGACGGACTCCGGGTCGCGGACGGAGTTCAGGCCGCCCGTGAGGAACATCGAGGCCAGCATGGGACGGCCGAGCACGCGCAACAGACTCATGGCCCTCTCCAGGGTGTCGGTGGGTACAGCGCTCGCCGGGTTCCCCGCCCGGGGCGCAACCACTCACCCGGTTCACGCCGCCCGGTGCCGCGCCCACGCCCGCGCGCGCAGCTCCTCGGACAGCAGGACGTCCACGGCGGTGCACGCGAGGGCCTCCGTAGCGGCGACCAGCACCTCGCGGGCCCGGGGCGAGGCGGCGGCCTCGGCGAACTCCGGGGTGTGGTCGGAGCCGTCCTCGTCCATGATCGCGACGAACGGGTGGACGGCGGGCACCCGCGTACTGACGTTCCCGATGTCGGACGAGCCCAGGTACACCCCGGGCACGGGCGGTGACAGCGGGATCCCGGCCCGGGACAGGTGCGCGGCGAACCGCTCGGACAGCGTCTCGCTGTCCCGGAAGTGCTCGTAGCGCACGGTGGCCCGCTCCACCTCGGCGGTCGTGCCCGTGGCCCGGGCCACCCCGGCGGCACACTCCCGCACCTGCTCCGTGAGGTCCTCCAGCGCCGCAGTCGTGGCCGCGCGCAGACCGAACAGGCCCTCGGCGTACTCCGGGACGATGTTCGTGGCGATGCCGCCCTGGGTGACGATGCCCTGCACGTGCGAGCCCTCCGGCAGCCGCCGCCCCAGCACGGCCAGCACGTTGAACAGCTCCACCAGCGCCGCGAGCGCGTCGATGCCCTCGGTCGGGTTCCCCGTGGGGTGCGCGGCCCGGCCGTGGAAGGCCACCCGGTACTGCACCTGCGCGGTCAGCGGTGCACGCGCCCAGCTGTGGACGCCCGGGTGGAACATCAGCGCCGCGTCGACGTCGTCGAACACCCCGGCCTCCACCTCCAGGGCCTTGCCGCCGCCGCCCTCCTCGGCGGGCGTGCCCACCGCCAGCACCGACCCGGCCGCCTCCTCCACCACGGCCCTCACGGCGAGCGCGGCTCCCAGGCCCGCCGCCGCGATGAGGTTGTGGCCGCACGCGTGACCGAGGCCGGGCAGGGCGTCGTACTCCAGCAGCAGCGCCACGGCGGGCCGGCCCTCGCCAGAGCGCGCCGTGAACGCGGTCGGCATGCCCGCCACGCCGCGCTCCACGACGAAACCGGCCCGCTCCAGCTCATCCGACAGCAGGGCGGCTGCCCGGTGCTCGGCGAAGGCGTACTCGGGCTCGGCGTGCAGCCGGCAGGCCACGCTCCACAACGCGTCGGCCCGCGCCGCCACCTCCCCCCGAACGGCTTGGTGCACGTCCTCGAGCGTGCGCTCCACAGGAACCTCCCGGCGTCGGCGGCGGTGTGTCCCCGACCGGGTTTCACCGCCGGGTGCGGCGACACTCGCGGCGTCGGGGCCTGGGCCCGCAGGTAACCCGCGAGGGTGTCCCCGGTGGGGGCGGGCGAGTGGGTGCGCAGCTCGGCGCGACGAGGTGATGCCGCGACTGCACGGCGTTTCGACCCGTGCCGGAGTGCAACACGGTCGGTGTGCCCGCCGGGCCACGACAGCGTGGACGCCGCGGCGGCGGCCGGGCGGGCCGGACCTGGGAGGAACCATGGACCACTCGCGCGTGCCCGTCCTGGAGGCGCTGGAGGACTTCCGGCGCCGCGGCGACATCGCCTACGGCCCGCCGGGCCACAAGCAGGGCAGGGGAGTGGACCCCCGGGTGGCGGAGATCGTCGGGCTCGACGTGTTCCGGTCCGACGTGCTCTCCCTCAACGGCCTCGACGACCGCCGCCAGTCGCAGGGCGTCCTCAGCCGGGCCCAGGAGCTCATGGCGGACGCGGTCGGCGCCGAGCAGGCGTTCTTCTCCACCTGCGGCAGCTCCCTGTCCGTGAAGACCGCCATGCTGGCCACGGCCGGGCCGGGCGAGAAGCTCCTGCTGTCGCGCAACGCCCACAAGTCGGTCGTCGCGGCCGTCGTCGTCAACGGCGTCGAACCGATCTGGGTACACCCGAAGTTCGACGCCGAACGGCACCTGGCCCACCCGCCGGAGCCCGACGACGTCCGTCGGCGGCTCCGGGAGCACCCCGACGCCAAGGGCATGCTGCTCATCACCCCCACCGACTGGGGCTCCTGCGCCGACATCGGGGGAGTGGCCCGGGTGTGCCACTCCTTCGACGTGCCCGTCATCGTCGACGAGGCCTGGGGCGCCCACCTGCCGTTCCACCCCGGCCTGCCCGCCTGGGGCATGGACGCCGAAGCCGACCTGGTCGTGACGAGCGTGCACAAGATGGGCGGGGCCGTGGAACAGAGCTCCGTCTTCCACCTCCAGTACGACCGCGTCTCGCCCGAGGCCCTCAAGCAGCGCGAGGACCTGCTCGGCACCACCAGCGCCTCCTCCCTCGTGTACGCCACGCTCGACGGCTGGCGCCGCCAGATGGTCGAACAGGGGCACGAGCTCCTGGAAGCCGCCATCCGCCGGGCCGAACGCATCCGGGCGGCGGTCGCCGAGCTGCCGGGTCTGCGGCCCATGGGGCGCGAGGTCGTGGAGGAGGGGCTCGCCGCCGACCTCGATCCGCTCAAGCTCGTCATCGACGTACGCAAGCTCGGCATCAGCGGCATGCAGGCCGCGGAGTGGCTGCGCACCCACCGGCATGTGGACGTCGGGGGCTCGGACACCTGCCGCATCAGCGCCTCGATCACGCACGCGGACGACGACGAGACCGAGACGGTCCTGGTGGACGCCCTGGCCGAGCTCGTCGAGCGGGCGGACACCATCGAGCGGCGGCCGCCGGTCCACCTGCCCGAGCCCTCGGCACTGGAGCTGGAGCAGGCCATGCTGCCCCGCGAGGCGTTCTTCGCCCCGGTCGAACACGTGCCCGCCGAGCGGGCCGCGGGGCGGATCGCCGCGGAGATGATCAGCCCCTACCCCCCGGGCGTGCCCGTCGTGGCACCCGGCGAGGTCGTCACCGACGAGGTTCTGGACTACCTGCGCAGCGGTGTCGAGCACGGGGTCCTCATCCCCGACGCGGCGGACTCCTCCGTCCGCACCCTGCGCGTGGTGGCACGAGGGTCAACCACTCATGCCTGAGATGTTGAAGAAGTCATGGCCCGGACCCGTAGCTGGCAGTTCACCGAACAGACGGCCACCCGGCGGCTCGGCGTCCTGAACGCAGAGGAAAGCACCGCCGTGCGCCGGTCGGACGGGATGCCCAAGGCGCTGCGCAGCACCTGGCTCGGTGGACTGCCGGAACCCTGGACCTTCTTCCACGGCGGCGCGACCCTCGGCCAGCAGGCGATCCTCGGCTTCCGCCCGGACACCGGCACGGCCCTGGCCGCGGTGTGCACCCGCCGGTTCCGCGCCCACGACCCGTTCGTGGCCGTGGCGTATGCGCTGCTGGCCGCGGAGGAGTAGCGGGGCCCGCCCAGCGCCGGCGGCACGGACCGCGCCGGCGCCGGGCAGCCCTGACCTGTCGTCACATCCGCTGCCACAGGGCCGGCGTGCGGGTGGGCGCCCACACACCCTGGGCCTGGTGGGTCTGGAGGCACTGGTAGCGCACACCGGCGTGGATCACGGTGGCCCCGGCCTGGTAGACCCGGCCCGCGGCCCACGGCTGCGCCACGGCGTTGTCCTGCGGCGCCGGCGCCGGGGAATCGGCCTCCGCGGTCTTCAGGGTGAGGCCGAACTCGCTGAGCAGCGGGTTGATCGGCTGGAAGAACGTCGTGCCGCCGCTCTTGCAGTCAACGGTGCCGCCGGAGGTCACGCCCTGCGCCTGGACACCCGCGACGTACGGCCCGCCGGAGTCGCCGGGCTCGGCACACACCGTCGTCTGGGTCAGCCCGTCCACCTTGCCCTCGGCGTAGCTCACAGTGGTGTCGTGCTGCTCGACCTTGCCGCAGTGCCAGCCGGTGGTCGACCCGGAGCGGCAGACGGCCGCCCCGACGAGCGCCTGGACGGAGCCGGTGATCGCCACCTTCTTGTCGCCCTCGCCCTTGACGTTCGCCGTGGCCTTCCACTGGTCGTTGACGGCCACCCACGACATGTCCTTGCCGGGGAACGTGGAGGCCTGGAACGTGCCCTGCTCCGCCTTGTCGAACCCGGTCGTCTTGGCGCCCTGCTTGCCGCAGTGTCCCGCCGAGGCGAAGCCCTCCTGCTCGCCCTTGGTGACGGAGAAGCCCACCGAGCAGTGGGCGGTGCCGTCGATGTAGTAGGCGTCGCCGCCGGTGACGTCCGCCATGAGCCGCGGCCGGTTCGCCGTCACCTTGACGCCCACGCTCTTGCCGTCGAGCCCCGCGGCCTTGACGAACGCGGCCGCCGCGGCCTTGTTCCCGGCCTGCACCACGACCCGGTTCGCCGGGACGTCGACGTACCACAGGGGCGTGTCCCGGGTGCTGACCCGGGCCGCGGCCGCGTCCAGCTTCTGCTTCACCGCCTGCAGGTCGCGCAGCGACTTCTTCACGACGGCCGCCTTCGCGCCCTGCGCCTTGATGGTGGCCACGTCCGCGGTGTCCGTGGTCGCCACGACGAGCTCCTGCGACGTCGTGCCCCGCAGCCAGGCCCCCGCGAACCGGTCGCCCAGGGCGTTGCGCAGGCGCCCGGCCCGGGTGCCCGCCTCCGCCTCGTTGACCAGCCGCCGCGACGCCTGGGCCGGGGTCAGGCCGAGATCGCGCTCCATGGCGCGCAGTACCGGAGCCGACGGCCGGTCGGCGCCGAGCGTCTGGGCGGCGGTGGGCGGCGGGCCCGCCGCCGGGGTGGGCTCGGCCGCCACGGCGAAGGGGAGCCCGGTGGCGACGAGCGCGCCGAGCGCGGTCAGGGCCGCTCGGCGTCCGGTGACGGCATGTCTGTGGACCATGCGTGGTGTCTCCTTCGTTCACGGGTGTAACTGCCGCAAAGCCCGAGGCCTTGCCTGAACGGCCTTGCCTGAAGGGCCTTGCGTGATGTCCACGGCGGCCCCGTTTCGCGCTTTGGTGCGGCGAAGGGCGCCAAGTGCAGTACGGCGGCCGCCCCTCGTCTCACGCGGACTTCAGGCCGGGCGAACCCACCTCCGTGACGAAGGACGCGGCCGTCGAAGTACTTCATGTGCGGGTCGGCCTTCATGTACGTCTCCCAGTCGGGCGGCTTCTCGGCGCCGTTCCCGCCGCTGGCGATGGAGGTACAGGTGAACTCCGTGCCGACCGTCTCGCTCTGCGGGTCGTCGAAGTCCTCTTTGACGTCGAAGGCGTACCCGACGTGGACGTCGCCGGTGAGGCCCATCCAGTTGTCGATGCCCGCCGCCTTCGCACCCGCCATGACCCGGTTGCGGGAGGCGCGGTAACCGTCCCAGGCGTCCATGGAGACCTGGGCAGGCGCGGTCAGGTCGAACTTGCGCGGGGAGAAGCACACCTGCTGGGGCATCACGTTCGACAGGGCGTCGGAGTCCCACCACCCGTCCAGCAGCGAGCGCTCCTGCTCGGCGCCGGTGAGGGTGCGCGCCGGGTCGTCCGACTCGGCGCCCGGCGCGTGCGGCCGGTCGTTGTAGGCCTGGTCGGAGCGGTACTGGCGGGTGTCGAGGATGTCGAACTGGGCGAGCGAGCCCCAGGCCAGCCGGCGGTACAGCCGGGCGTCGGGCCCCTTCGGCAACTGCGCGGCGCGCAGCGGCTGGTTCTCCCAGTACGCCCGGTAGGCGGCGGCCCTGCGGACCAGGAACTCCTCCTGGGGGCTGTGCTCCTCGTCCACGGCGCCCACGTAGTTGTTCTCCGTCTCGCGGTCGTCCCAGGTGACGACGAACGGGTGCTGGGCGTGCGCGGCCCGCAGGCCGGGATCGGTCTTGTAGAGCGCGTAGCGCAGCCGGTAGTCCGCCAGTGTGGTCGCCTCCCGGTTGAACACGTCGGGCAGCTTGACGTCGGTGTAGCGGCGGGCGCCGCCCGCTGAGTCCACGGCGTACTCGTACAGGTAGTCGCCGAGGTGGAAGACCACGTCGACGTCCTCCTGCGCCAGATGCCGGCGGGCGGTGTAGTAGCCGTCCTGGTAGGCCTGGCAGGCGACGGCGGCCAGCCGCATGCTGTCGGGGTCACTGCCCGCAGCCGGTGCCGTACGGGTACGGCCCGCGGGACTGATCCACGCGCCGACCCGGAACCGGTAGCAGTGGCTGTCCGGCATCAGGCCTTTGACGTCGACGTGCACGCTGTGGCCGTACTCGGGGTGGGCGGTGGCGACCCCGCTCTGCTCGACGAAGACGAACCACTCGTCCATGGCCACTTCCCAGGAGACGACGACCCGCTGCTGACCCAGGCCGCCGTCCTCCGCGAACGGCTCGGGAGCGAGCCGGGTCCAGATCAGTACCGAGTCGGGCAGCGGGTCCCCGGAGGCCGCGCCGAGGGTGAACGGGTCGTCGGTGATCCGCGCCGCGTCGAGCTCGGGAGCGGCGGTGGCACCGCGGGCCGGCCGGTTGGTGGAGAAGGCGAGCATGGCCGCCGCCGCGGTGACGGTCAGGAAGCGGCGGCGGGCGACATGCGGTGCCGCGGTGCGCAGTACGGCGTCGTGCGGGGAGAAGGAATGCTCGGGCGGCGGTCTTTGACGGCCCGTCAGCGCCATCTGACGTCTTCTCGTACGGGGCGCGGAGCAAGCACGCTGAGCTGACGAAATGCCTGAAAACGGCACGACTTGCGGGGCGTTCACACCAGAGGCGGTACGGGCCGTACGGCGCGGAGAGAAACCGCGCACACGAAGACCGCCGCCGGCGTCGGCCGGCGGCGGAGGGGGAATCGGCTGTCTAGCGGGCCGCGGGTGCGGCGGCCCCGGTGGTGGCGGCGTGGTCGTGGACGGGCAGGTGGTAGACGTGGAAGGCCCGCTCGATGACCGGCTGGGCGACGTTGCGCACCCGCACGCCGCCGCTCGTCATACCGTGTTCCGTACCGGCGTGCGCGTGACCGTGCACGGCGAGGTCGGCGCCGGCGGTGTCGATCGCCTCGGCCAGCAGATAGCTGCCCAGGAACGGGTAGATCTCCAGCGGCTCGCCCGCCAGCGTGTCCGGGACGGGGGAGAAGTGGGTCAGGGCGATCCGTGCGTCACAGCCCTCCTCGCCCAACTGCTCCAGGGACGTGCGCAGGCCGTCGGCGCACCGGCGCGAGTACCTGACGAACTCCTTCATGACCGGCTCGCCGAACTCCCCGGCGCAGCGGCCGACGAAGCCGCCGCCGAACCCCTTGGTGCCGGCCACGCCGATCCGCGCCCCGCCGCTCGTCACGACCGTCCCCTGCCCTTCCAGGACGTGGGCGCCGGCCTCCCGGAGGATGGCCGTGACCTCGTCGGGCCGGTCGTCGTGATGGTCGTGGTTGCCCAGCACGGCGACCACCGGGACCCCGAGGTCCTGGATCTCCCGGGCCACCACCCGGGCCTCCTCGGGGGTGCCGTGCCGGGTCAGGTCGCCGGCCAGCAGCAGGAGGTCCGCGCACTCGGGCAGGGTCTCGAAGGCGGGGCGGAGCAGGCCCTGGTCGCCGGGGCCCAGGTGGATGTCTCCGACGGCTGCGATGCGGATCATGCGAGTTCCTCCGCGTGGTCGGGGGAGGACGTCTCGGTGACCACCAGGTCGCTGTGCACCGGGAACCCGGCGAGCTCCTCGTGGACCGTGCGCAGAATCTCGTCCCGGCAGGGCGCCGAGGGCACGGTGCCGGTGAGCAGCACCGTCTGGCCGCGGGCCTCGACCCGGACGCCCAGTTCACCGAGCTCACCGGAGGCGAGGCGCTCCTGGAGGTGGGCGATCCGGTAGTCCAGGTTCTGCTCCGGCTCCCCGCCGCCCGTGTGCTGTGAGCCGTGGGTAGTCATGGTGTTCCTTCCGCATCAGAGGGCATCAGATGACGTTCAGGCGCTCCAGGAGGAAGAAGAAGGCGGCGGGCATGGGCGCGTCCCCGCACTCGCGTCGCACCCGCTCCCAGTCGACCTTCTCGCGCAGGGCACGCGCGATGGGCAGGGCCGCGCCGAAGTCGCAGTGATGCTCGGAGAAGGCGGCGATCAGGCTCCACAGCAGGTCGGTCGGGGCCAGTACGGGCATGCGCACCGAGTCGACCGAGACCTCCTCCGCCCGCTCCAGCATGTCCGCGCCGACCGGCTGGTGCGCCAGCTCGAAGATGATGTCCACCGGCTGGCCGAAGCACGTGGCCTTGATCAGCCAGTCCTCCGGCGGGCTGTAGACCGTCAGCCCGGCCTCGCGGAGCGTGGCCGCCACCGCGTCCGCGTCCTCGGGGCGGATGGCGAAGTCGACGTCGTGCTGGAGGTTCTTCTCACCGCCGTGCGCGTAGGCGGCCACGCTCCCCGCCAGCGCGAACAGATGCCCCTCGCGTTTCAGCACGGCACCGACCTGCTTGGCCGCCTCAAGGAGCGCCTGGTTGCGGTCCAGGGGCAGCTCCTGCGGCGGCTCGTCGGCCTGCGGATCCTGTGGTGGCGCGGGCGGCGCAGGCTCGGGCTGGTCCGGGGCCAGCCGGAAATCGGGGATTCCCGGTCGCCGGACGAGCGTCGCGTCATCACCGTTCTGCGTCATGACCACTCCATTCGCCGAACCGGACACCCGCCGCCGCGCGGCGCCCGGACCCGTGACGGCCTTGCGTGCCTGCTCTGAGTACCCGGAGCGGTGCCCCCGACACGGCAGGTCTATGAGGAGCACGGCGCTGAGGCCTGCTTTTCGCCGGCGCAGGGCGCGACGATCTGCCCGGGGCCGAGCCGGCCGTGCCGCGCTGACCGCGTCGCGCTGACCGCGTCGCGCTGACCGCGCCGAGCGTTGCCGGCGCGCCGAGCCGAGCCGGGTCGTGCCGAGCCACGCCTTGCCGGCCTGCGCTGTGCAAGGTGAGCTGTGCCGGGACCGCACCGCGTCGACGGGCTGCGCCGCGCCGGCTGCGTTTAGCCGGGGCTGTGCCGCGTCATGCTGTGTCCGGTCGTACGTGCCGGGCTTGCCGTGTCGGTGGCGCCCGGCGCGACGAGTTGCGCCGTGCCGTGCTGTGCCGGGCTTGCCGTGTCGGTGGCGCCGGGCGCGACGAGTTGCGCCGTGCCGTGTGCGCCGTGCCGTGCCGGGCTGTGCCGGGTCGCGCCGCGCCGGGGGATACCGGGCCGACCGCGTCGATCCGGGCCGAGCCGAGCCGCCTCGGCGGCAGACGCGGCGAGCCGCGCAGACCCGCGCCCCAGCCTCCCCGCCTTGTCACCACCCCGTCCTCTTACCGCCCTGGCCTGTCACCCGGCCCGGGCGGACCACGTCCGGTGGCGGTCCGGGGCCGGCATGGCGTCGATGTCCCACCCCGCATGAAGGAGCACCCCGTGAACAAGCTGCCGTACGCCCTGCTCACCGCCCTGGCCATGGCGGCGGTCGCCGCGCCCGCGCACGCCGCCGTGAATCGCCCGGCGGACGTCACCGCGAGCCAGTGCATCGCCGGTGGCGGGATGATCATCATCTCCGCCGTGGGCGACGAATCACACGCGTACACCAAGCGCTGCAAGGGCGGCGCCCACGACGGCGAGACCGTCCTGCGGGACATCGACTGAGGCCCGAAAGCGGCCTCGGCCGAACAAGACAAGCGCTCGCTCCAGCAAAGGCGGAATATGGGGGAAAGAGCTGGGAAACCGGTTGAAGCCGCTGGACAACGCGCTTGTGGAGGCCGCCATGAACCAGGAGACATCACGTTCGCCCGATCTTCCGCAGCCGTTGCGGGCCGTCGCCTCCGGGCTGAGGCACCTGCCGGGCGCGGAGCAGGTGGGCAAGGTGGCCGGAGACGCCCTGGACAGGATCGGCGCGGTGTCGCCGCGGGGTCGCCGGATGGCCGTCTACGCCGGTGCCGGAGTGCTCGGCGTGGCCGGAGTCGTGGAGTGGCCCGTGGCACTGACCGGCGCGGCCGTCGCCTGGCTGACCCAGCCGAAGCCGGGACAGCGACCCGACGGCGCGTCGGGGAACGGCGGCACGCAGAGCTCCGGAGCCGGTGAACGCCGCGCCGACGTCCAGGTCGCGCCGGACGACGAGAGCACCTCCTCGTACGGCCCCGGCGACAAGCTCGCCTCCTCCCACTACCGGCACGACCGCCCGGAACACCACGTCCACGAACAGCCCGCCAAGGTGGGCGACACCGTCACCGCCTCCGCGCTGAAGCAGGTCGCCGAGGCCACCGCGCACCACGACCCGCACGGCGAGGAGCCGGACCGGGAGCAGGTACAGCGGCACGGACACGACAGCCGGCCCACCGGCTGAGTCGGGACAACAGGAGATGCTCACACGCTTCGACGTCGCCCCGCTCGTCGGGGCCATGGCCGGGGCGGCGGCAGGCGCCGCCCGCAGCACCGCCCAGGGAGTGACGTCCGTCTACGACACCACGCGGCGCGTCCGCAACGTCGCGCGCAACGCCCTGTCCGGCGGACAGCACTGGACGGCGGGGCAGCGCGTCCACATCGCCCTGCGGCGGTCCGACGGCGACATCGGCGGCATCGCCCGCGAGATCGCCGGGGAACTCCTCGACCACCCGGACGTCATCGCGGCGTACTGGGACGAGGGACTGTCCCGCCTGGTCGTCACCGTGGCCGAGGACGCCGTCACCGACCGCGTCAGCGAGCGGGCCACCGCGCTCGCCGCCCGCCTCGGCCTGACCGAGGGCGCCGACCCGGAGGCCGAGGAGACCACCCACCCCGGCGACCCCGGCGAGGTGCGCCTCACCGCGGCGGCCATCCTGCTGGACGCTGCCGGTGCCGCCGGTGCCCTGGCCGGCCGGTCCCTGCGCCTGCCGCCCACCTCACGCGTCGTCACCGCCACCGTCACGCTGCTGCGGGAGAACCCCCGCTTCCGGGCCCTGCTGCGGCAACGGCTCGGCACCCACGGCATGGAACTCGCCCTCGCCGCCGCCAACGCCGCCGCGCACGGCGTCGGCCAGACCCCGCTGGCACTCGTGCTCGACGGCCTCCTGCGCAGCAGCCAGCTGACCGAAGCCGTGGCCAGGGCCGCGGCCTTCGAGGCATTGCACGACGACATCTGCCACGAGCAGCGCACCAGCCTGCCCTGCCCTCCGGACACCCGGCCTCCGCTCAAGGTGACGCCCGCGCAGGAGTACGCCTCCCACGCCAGCACCGGCAGCCTCGCCGGCGCGGCCGCCACCCTCCTCGTCACGCACTCCGCGAGGGAAGCGGCCGAAGCCGTCCTCGCCGGATCCCCCAAGGCGGCCCGGTACGGACCGGCCGCCTTCAACGCGACCCTCGGCACCTTCCTCGCCCGGGCCGGGATCCTCGTGCGCAGCGCGGAGCGCCTGCGTCAGCTGGAGATCGCCGACGCCCTCGTCCTGCACGCCGACGCCCTGCGCAGCCGGCGGCAGGACGCCCAAGGCGACGCGGAGGGGCTGCCCGACGACCCGGTCCATCCCTTCGCCGAGGCCGTCCTCGACGCCGCCCGCCGGGCAGGACTGCACGTCGTGATCGCCGGCGGCTCCGACCTGAAGGACATCACCCGGCTCGCCGACGAAGTCGCTCCTGGCGCCAAGCCGTTCGGAGACGTCGTACGGGCCCTCCAGGACGACGGGCACGTCGTGGTGACCGTCGCCCGCCTCGACGGATCCGGTGACGGGCACGTGGCGGCCGGACTGCCCGCCGGCGACGTGGCGATCGCCCTCACCGACGGCCGCGCGGCCGTCTCCTGGGGCGCCGACGCGCTGGCCCCGGGCGGACTCGCCGACGTCTGGCGGCTGCTGACCGCGATCCCGGCGGCCCGGCACGTCGGACGCCGCTCGCAGACCCTGGCCCGCGCGGGGGCGGCCCTCTCGGGGCTCCTGGTCGCGCGAGGCGGGCAGCCCCCGGGCCGCAGGCTCCTGTGGCCCCTCACCCGGCACGCCCCCGTCAACATCGCCGCCGCGAACGCCCTGCTCGCGGGCTGGCTCGAAGCCGTCCGGGTGGCTCGGGCCACCCCGCCCCCGCCCCGGCTGCACATCCCCTGGCACGCCCTGGAACCCCACGAGGCCCGTGCCCGGCTGGGACGCCCCGACCGCGACGAGGAGCCCACCGGACTCGCCCTGCTCGCCGACCGTTCGCGGCAGCAAGCCGCTCGCCTCGGCCGCCACCCGGCCGTGGCGCCCGTCCGCTGGACCTGGCAGGCCGCCGGCGCCGTACGCCGCGAACTCGACGATCCGCTCACCCCCGTCCTGGCCACCGGCGCCGTCGCCTCGGCGCTGCTCGGCTCGCTCGTCGACGCGCTGCTGGTCGTCGGCGCCATGGACCTCAACGCCGTGACCGGCGGACTCCAGCGGATGCGCGCCGAACAGGCACTGGCCCGGCTGGCCGCCCGGCAGCAACCCAAGGCCCGCAAGCGGGACGGCCGCAGGCGCACCGTCACCGTCGACGCCGCCCGGCTGCGCCCCGGCGACGAGATCACCCTCGGCGCCGGCGACGTCGTACCGGCCGACGCCCGGCTGCTCGACGTCGACGGTCTCGAGGTCGACGAGTCGGCGCTCACCGGCGAGTCCCTGCCGGTCGGCAAGACCGTCGAGGCCACCCCCGGCCTGCCGGTGGCCCAGCGCACCTGCATGGTGTTCGAGGGGACCACCGTCGTGGCCGGCCGCGCCACCGCTCTCGTCGTCGACACCGGCGAGCAGACCGAGGCGGGCCGCGCCGTCACGCTCGCCGCCCGCACCCCGCCGCCCGCCGGAGTACAGGCCCGGCTCCAGGAACTGACCCGCAAGGCCCTGCCGGTGACCTTCACCGGCGGCGCCGCCGTGACCGGGCTGTCCCTGCTGCGCGGCAGCCCCGTACGACGCGCCGTCAGCGGCGGTGTCGCGGTCGCGGTCGCCGCCGTACCGGAGGGTCTCCCGCTCGTCGCGACGGTCGCGCAGATGGCCGCCGCCCGCCGGCTGTCCCGGCGCGGCGTCCTGGTCCGCACCCCGCGCACCCTGGAGGCGCTCGGGCGGGTCGACACCGTCTGCTTCGACAAGACGGGCACCCTCACCGAGAACAAACTGCGCCTGGTCCGCGTCGCCACCGCCGACGGCACCGTCCTGTCCGTGGAGTCCGAACAGGCCGTACCGCTCCTGCGCCTGGCCGCCCGCGCGTGCCCGCAGGAGGAGACGGGACAGGGCCGCCGCGTCGCGCACGCCACCGACGAGGCCGTCCTCGACGTCGCCCCGCCCGACCAGGGCTGGACACCGACCGGCGAGCTGCCCTTCGAAACACGGCGCGGCTACGCCGCGGCGGTCGGCCGTGACGGCGACCCGGACTTCGGTGAACTCCTCGTCGTCAAGGGCGCGCCGGAGACGATCCTGCCCGCCTGCCGGGACCTCCCCGACGGCACCACCGACACCGCCCACGAACTGGCGGGACAGGGACTGCGCGTCCTCGCCGTCGCCCGGCGCCCCTGCCGGGCCGGCGACGCCGACGCCGAACTCGACGCGCCGCTCGCGGACCTGGAGTTCAGCGGTTTCGTCGCCCTCGCCGACGTGCCCCGCGAGACCTCGCACGCCCTGCTCGCGTCGCTGCGCCGCTCCGGCATCCTGCCCGTCATGCTCACCGGCGACCACCCGGAGACGGCCCGTGCCATCGCCCTGCAACTGGGCTGGCCGGAGGAGACCGAGGCGGTGACCGGGGACGAACTGGTCGCCATGGAGCGCCGCGAACGCGTCCGGGTGCTGCGCGGCGCGGGCGTCATCGCCCGGGTCGCACCCGAGCAGAAGCTCCACGTCGTGGAGGCCCTGCAGCAGGCCGGGCGGGTCGTGGCCATGGCCGGCGACGGCGCCAACGACGCCGCCGCCATCCGCGCCGCCGACGTCGGGGTCGGCATCGAGTCGCGCGGCTCCGCGGCCGCCCGCAACGCCGCCGACCTCGTGCTCACCTCCGGCGACCTGTCCGTCCTGGTGGACGCGGTCGCCGAGGGCCGTGCCCTGTGGCGCAGCGTCGCCGACGCGGTGAGCATCCTCATCGGCGGCAACGCCGGCGAGGTCGGCTTCAGCGTCCTCGGCACCCTGCTGGCCGGCGCCTCGCCCCTGTCGACGCGTCAGCTGCTGCTGGTCAACCTGCTCACCGACATGTTCCCGGCCATGGCGGTGGCGGTCACGCCGAGCAACGACCCCTCGACGGCGGAGCACGCCGCGACCGGCCCGATGGGCCTCAACGTCCTCGGCGCGCCGCTGCTGCGCTCCATCCGGCGCCGGGGCATCACCACCTGCCTCGGCGCGGTCACGGCGTACCTCATCGGCCGCCTCACCCCCGGCACCGAACGCCGGTCCACCACCATGGCCCTGTGCGGCGTGGTCGGCGCCCAGCTCGTGCAGACCCTCTCCGGTCGGCGCCACAGCCCGCTGGTGTGGGTCACGGCCCTCGGCTCGGCCGCCGTACTCGCCGCCCTCGTCCAGACGCCCGGCGTCAGCCACTTCTTCGGCTGCACCCCGCTGGGACCTGTGGGCTGGGCCGGCGTGGCCCTGGCCATCGCCCTCTCGGCCCTGGCTCCGCGCCTGGAGCGCCTCCAGGCGGTCCACACCCTCTACGACGCCGCGGCACGACTGGCCCTGCGCCTCAACGACCTCACCCAGGAGGTCCGGGAACGGCTGCAGAGCCCGACGGCCCGGCCGGCGGCGGCGTAGGGGCGGCGACAGGGCCAAGCCCGGCGACAGGGCCAGCCGGCCCAGACGGAAGACAGGGCCAAGGCAGAAGGCGGCCGCCACCACGATCCGTGGTGGCGGCCGCCTTTCCCGCTGATCAGACGCTGATCAGACCTCGCCGCGCCAGGCCCCGGTCTCCGTCCCCCGGGCCTCCATGAACTGCTTGAACCGCCGCAGATCACCGGAGACCTGCCGCTTCACGAACCCGAGCTTGTCGCCCACGGTCTCGGCCACGCCACTGGGGTCGAACTCCATCTGGAGCATGACCTTCGTCGTGTCGTCCTGGATCCGGTGGAAGGTCACCACTCCGGCCTGCCTGGCCTCGCCGTTCACGGTGGTCCAGGCGACCCGCTCGTCGGGGATCTGCTCGGTGATCTCGGCGTCGAACTCCCGCTCCTGACCGCCGACCTTCGTCACCCAGTGCGTCAGGGTGTCCGTGCGCTGCTCGATACGCTCCACGCCGTCCATGAACTCGGGGAAGTCCTCGAACTGCGTCCACTGGTTGTACGCGGTGTGCACCGGGACGCGGACCTCGATGGATTCCTCTACCTGTGACAAGGGGGTACCTTCCTTTCTCGTACGGAGAGCGACGGACGGGTACCAGTTCTCGCGCCGGACACTCATGGTCGTCACGACTTGTAAGGTCGGTCGACGTGGCTACCTTGCTGATCGTCCATCACACGCCCTCGCCCAACTGCCAGGCTTTGTTCGAAGCCGTCGTCTCCGGGGCGAGCGACCCCGAGATCGAGGACGTCCGGGTCGTCCGCGTGCCGGCGCTCGCCGCCACCGCCTCCGACGTCCTCGCCGCCGACGGCTACCTCCTCGGCACCCCCGCCAACCTGGGCTACATGTCCGGCGCCCTCAAGCACTTCTTCGACCAGGTCTACTACCCCTGCCTCGACGCGACCCGCGGCCGGCCGTTCGGTTACTGGGTGCACGGCGGGAACGACGTCACCGGGGCCGTGCGGGGCATCGAGTCGATCACGACGGGCCTCGGCTGGCGCCGCGCCGCCGAGGCCGTGACGGTGACCGGCGAGCCAGGCAAGGACGACATCGAGAAGTGCTGGGAACTGGGCGCGACGGTCGCCGCCGGACTCATGGACTGAACGGATCAGGTCCCTTCCATGCGGCGCCGGTCCTGTTCGTCCCACGCGCGGGTGTCACGCGGCTGCGTGTACGGCTCCGCCTCGGGCGGATGACCACCGGCGATGGCCCGCTGCCGGACCGTCTCGGCGTCGAACTCCAGGCCCAGCAGGATCGCCAGGTTGGTGATCCACAGCCACACGAGGAAGACGATGACGCCGGCCATCGTGCCGTAGGTCTTGTTGTACGAGGCGAAGTTGGCCACGTAGACCGCGAAGCCGGCCGAGGCGATCATCCAGATCAGCAGTGCCAGCAGACTGCCCGGCGTGATCCAGCGGAAGCCCTTCACCTTGGCGTTCGGGGTCGCCCAGTACAGGATCGCGATCATGATCGTGACCAGCACCACCAGAGCAGGCCACTTCGCGATCGACCAGACCGTCAGCGCGGTGTCCCCGATCCCGAGCGTGGTTCCGACCTGCCGGGCCAGTCCGCCCGTGAAGACCACGATCAGCGCGCTGATCACGGCCAGCACCATCAGCACGACCGTCACGGCCACCCGCACCGGCAGCAGCTTCCACACCGGCCGGCCCTCGGGCATGTCGTAGACGGCGTTCGCGGAGCGGATGAACGCCCCCACGTAGCCGGAGGCCGACCACACCGCGAGGACGAGACCGACGATCGCCATCAGCGAGCCGATACCGGCGTTGCCCTGCAACTGCTCGACGGCACGGGTGATGATGTCGCGGGCCGAACCGGGGGCGAGCTGCTGGACGTTGTCGAGCACCTTGTCGGTGGTCGACTTGCCGGTGATGCCCAGCAGCGACACCAGCACCAGCAGCGCCGGGAACAGCGCCAGCACCCCGTAGTACGTGAGGGCGGCCGCCCGGTCGGTCAGCTCGTCGTCCTTGAACTCCCGCAGGCTCCCCTTCAGCACCGCACCCCACGACTTCCGGGAGAGCTCAGTCGGGCTGTCCGGCGCGGCCCGCTCCACTTCGGGCCCCGGACCGGGCTCCTCGTCCGGCCTGGGGCCGCGCCTCTCCGCGGCCGGGGCGGCAGCCCGGTCGGGGGCGGAGTCCGGAGGCGGGGCCTCGCTCGCGTGATGTTCTTTTCGTCCCGGAATATGCAGCTTCACCATGGGGGCCGGGTAACCCCGAGCCGTGCGGTTAAGCCGCGCTCGGCACAGACCCTCCGTGGCCGACTCGCCCCCCGCCGGGCCCCGCGGCTCCAGCCTCTCCGATCGGATTGCGGGAGCGCTCCCAGCGCGGGCACGATGCTCGGCATGACCACGCTCCCCGCCATCCGCCCGTACCGCCCCGAGGACCGCCCGGCCCTGGACGACATCTGCGTCCGTACCGCGCACAACGGCCAGGACAGCCGACCCCACTACACGGACCCCGGCATCTTCCCGGTCACCTTCGCGGCCCCGTACGTCCATCTGGAGCCGGACCTGGCGTTCGTGCTGGACGACGGGCACGGGCGGGCGGTCGGCTACATCCTCGGCACCGCGGACACCGCGCGCTTCGCCGAGGCCTTCCGCCGCACGTGGCTGCCGCTGGTCGCCGACCGCTACCCGAAGCCGCCGCAGCCGCCCCGCACTCCGGACAAGGCGATGGCGGCACTGCTGCACAACCCCGAGCGGATGGTGCTGCCCGAACTCGCGGCCCACCCCGCCCACCTGCACATCGACTTGCTGCCCGAGTGGCAGGGGAGCGGCCACGGCCGCCGCCTGATGCGGACGTTCCTGGCGACCCTCCAGAACAGGGGAGTGCCGGCCGTCCACCTGGCCATGGCGACCGCCAACACCGGGGCCAGGGCCTTCTACGACCGCATGGGCTTCCATGAACTCGACGTCCCCGAGCCCGGCTCGGCCACCTACCTCGGCCGCACCACGAAGGAACTCGACCGGCTCTGAAGGCTCTCCCGAACGCTTCGAACGCATCGAACGCGCCAGGAGACACGGAAGTGGCGCAAACGCACGTTGCCGACCCCGGCCATCCGGCGCAGCCTGGCTGTGCGGGAGCGCTCCCACGCACGCGCTCCCGCACCCCCACGGAAACGACATCGAGAGCACTGCAACCCCCACATCCGAAAGAAGGAGATCATGGATTGTCATGGTCATGTCCGTAGAGTCCGCTCTCGCCTGACGCTCGCCCTGAGCGTCCTGGTCGCCGCGCTGCTCAGCCTCATCCCCTGGAGCGGCACCGCCGTCGCGCACGGCTCGGTCGTCGACCCGGCCTCCCGCAACTACGGCTGCTGGCTGCGCTGGGGCAGCGACTTCCAGAACCCCGCGATGGCGCAGCAGGACCCCATGTGCTGGCAGGCGTGGCAGGACAACCCCAACGCCATGTGGAACTGGAACGGCCTGTACCGCAACGGCTCGGGCGGCAACTTCCAGGCCGTGGTCCCCGACGGCCAGCTGTGCAGCGGCGGACGCACCGAGGGCGGCCGGTACAACTCCCTGGACACGGTGGGCGCCTGGAAGACGACCGACGTCACGGGCAACTTCACCGTGAAGCTGTACGACCAGGCCAGCCACGGCGCCGACTACTTCCTGGTGTACGTCACACGGCAGGGCTTCGACCCCACCACCCAGCCACTGACGTGGAACGACCTCCGGCTCGTCGCACGCACCGGCAAGTACGCGCCCAGCCAGAACTACGAGATCCCCGTGAGCACTTCGGGCCTGAGCGGCCGGCACGTCGTCTACACGATCTGGCAGGCGTCGCACATGGACCAGACCTACTTCCTCTGCAGTGACGTGAACTTCCGCTGACCTGCGGTTCCCCGCCGGTCCACGAGACCGGCGGGGCTCGGGTGTTTCGCGGCTTCATGAGAGTTCTCCGAAAATTTTCGAGACACGTGAACGCGCCGGTGCTCCCGTACGTATGGGGCGAGGGGATTTTCATGCCCGGTACGCCACAAGCGCAGGAGAGCACCCTTGGGACGCAACACGCGAAGACGCCCTACCGGCCCACGACGCGCGACCTTCGCCGCATTCGCACTGATCCTCGGCGGAGGCGGCCTGATGGCCGCGAACGTCTACGCCTCCGCGACCGACGGCGGTTCGGGCGGTGACTCCGCCCAGACGCGGTCCGGTACGGGGGTCCGGACCGCGGGCTCCACGATCGACTGCCCCGACGTCGGCAGCAAGCTGACCTCGGTCCCCGAGCAGGCGCGGGGGGAGGTCGACAAGGAACTCGCCCTCCTGGACGAGCAGGTCGCCAAGGCCTACCAGCGTCTGAGCGAGTCCGCGCAGCAGGTGCAGCAGGACTCCGGCTTCGCCGACAACGCGATCATGAACCCGCTGAAGGACAAGCGGGCCGCGGCCCTCGAACGCATCGCGATCGCCATCGACCGGGTGGGGGACCGTCCCGAAGGGCTCGAGGCCCTCGCCGCCTGCACCGTACGGGACTCCGGCAACCAGGCCCCCGCGCCGGGCGAGGGCCAGGACGGCGACGGCGGCCAACAGCCCGGCCAGGAGCAGGGACAGGGGCAGGACGGCCAGGAGCAGGGCGACGGCCAGGGCGCCAACGGCGGACAGGCGGGCAACGGCCCCGTCGCCGCCGACTTCGCGCCCATCACCAGCGTCCAGCCGGGCGCCGGCAGCCCGCGCCAGGGGACGAAAGCCTCCCGGGGCTCCTTCACCACCGACTGCGGCGTGAACGAGAACGGCCTGTTCAACTCCGACAACATCATCGCCGCCCCGGGCGTCACCAACGGCGCCCACCACTTCCACGACTACGTCGGGAACCAGGCCAACAACGCCTTCGCCAGCGACCAGGACCTCGCCGAGGCCAAGACCAGTTGTGTCGACCAGGGCGACAAGTCCTCCTACTACTGGCCCGTGCTGCGCCTGCAGAACGGCACCCAGGAGCAGGACGCCAAGTCGCCCGGCGGCGGCATCGAGGGCAATGCCGGCGAGATCGTCACCCCGAAGCAGGTCACGCTGACCTTCGTGGGCAACCCGCGCGGCAAGGTCACCGAGATGCCGCGACTGCTGCGCATCATCACCGGTGACGCCAAGTCGTTCGTCAACGGCCCGGCCAACGCCAACGCCTCCTGGAGCTGCACGGGCTTCGAGGACCGGCAGCTGAAGGACAAATACCCGCTGTGCCCGCAGGGCAGCGACGTGGTGCGCACCTTCAAGTTCCAGAGCTGCTGGGACGGCCGCAACATCGACAGCGCCAACCACCGCACCCACGTGGCGTTCACGGACGCCGCCGGCAACTGCCCGTCCGGCTTCCGACCCATCCCGCAGCTGGTCCAGCGCATCGTCTACGACGTCGACGCGCCGAGCCTGGAGGACGGCGGCCGTACGACACCGCTGTTCGCGGTGGACTCCTTCCCGGAGCAGCTGCACAAGCCGGTCACGGACCACGGCGACTTCATCAACGTCTTCGACGAGGACCTGATGCGGGAGATGGCCGACTGCATCAACGACGGCCGCGCGTGCGGCGCCGGAGCAGGCGCCGAGCCGGGCGACAAGCCGCAAGAGGAGCCGCAGGAGCAGCCGACGAAGGCTCCCGGCGAGCCGACGAAGGCCCCCGAGGCCCCGCAGGAGCAGCCCATCCGCACCCCGGCCGCCCCGCAGGACGGCAACGCGGGCGGAAAACCCGGCGACACGGGTGACGGCAACGGCGGGAAGGGCGACGACAACGGCGGGAAGGACCAGGCCGCCAAGCCCCCGGTGACGGACAAGCCGGCCCCCGAGCAGGAGCAGCCGGAGCAGGTCGGTTCGCCCACGGCAGCGCCGCGCACCGACGAGCGGGAGGTGTTCGCGACGCCCACGCCCGAAGGGGGCACCGCGAACGCCGGTGAGCAGGGCGGCTCGAAGGACGACGCGGGTGAGGACACGGACGGCCTCGGCCAGTCCCAGGCCGTCGGAACGGCGACCAGCGCCGCTCCCACCCCGTCGGTCCCGTCCCGGACCGAGCCCCAGGCGGTCGGCAGCGGCGGTCTCGCCGACACGGGCGCCCAGCTCTGGCCGGCCGCGGCGGGCGCCGTCCTGGTCATCGCGGGCTTCGTCGTCCTGCGCCGCGTCAGGCGAGGCTGATCGGCGGCACCGGCACGACCGGCGAACGGTGGCGGGATCCGGCCCGGATCCCGCCGCCGTCGCGCGTGCCCGGTCGTCCGCCACCCTTCGACGGCCGCCGAACCGCTCGTCCTCTAGCGTGATCCCATGAACATGACCATGCAGACCGGACGCGGCGGTGCCGTCGGCGGAGCAGCACGGTGACGCCGGCCGAGATGGCGGCCGTGTTCGCCGCCGGTACGGGCGCGGGCGCCGTCAACGCCGTCGTCGGCTCGGGCACGCTGATCACCTTCCCGGTCCTGCTTGCCACCGGCCTGCCCCCGGTCACCGCAACGGTGTCCAACGGGCTCGGCCTGGTCCCCGGCTCCATCAGCGCGGCCATCGGCTACCGCGAGGAACTCCGCGGGCAGCGACGCCGCGTCCTGCTGCTCGGCATCGGCGCCGTACTGGGCGGCCTCGCGGGCGCCGTGCTGCTGCTGACCCTGCCCGCATCCGCCTTCGAGCGGATCGTGCCGGTCCTCGTGAGCCTCGCCCTCGTCCTGGTCGCCTGTCAGCCGCTGATCTCCAAGTGGGTGCGCCGCCGTCGCCCGGCAGGCGGACCCGTCCGTCGGGACGGCGGCCCGCTGCTGTTCACCGGCCTGACGCTCGCCAGCGTCTACGGCGGCTACTTCTCCGCGGCGCAGGGCATCATCTACGTCTCCCTGATGGGCATGCTGCTCGACGACACGCTCCAGCGGCTCAACGCCGCCAAGAACGTGCTGGCCGCCGTCGTCAACACCGTCGCCGCGGTGCTCTTCGTCTTCTTCGCCGACTTCGACTGGACGGCCGTCCTGCTCATCGCCGTGGGGTCCGCACTGGGCGGCCTGATCGGAGCCAGGACGGGCCGCCGCTTCAGCCCCGCCGTCCTGCGCACCCTGATCGTGTCGGTCGGCACCGTCGCCCTCGTCCACCTGGTGCTCCACTGATCCCTACCGCCTAGATGAACGAGTCCGATGTCTTCAGTGGTCGTACGCGATCAGCGAGCGCTTGACCGTTGCTCCGGTGTTCCAGTTGTGCCGGATCGCGGTGGCCAGGGCCAGCAGGCGTTGGGCGGTGCGGGCGAAGACTCCCGCCGGGGTTCCGCCGCCGTGCTGTTCCAGGCTGAGCTGGCCCTTGAGGGTGTCGATGACGGCCTCGATCCACTGGCGGACACGAGCGATCTTGCCGAAGCGGGCCGGTTCGTCCTTGCGGTCCGGTCGCACCAGGTGGGCGCCGAGCCGGTCGGTGACGAAGGCTTCGAACTCCCGGCCGGCGAAGCCCTTGTCGGCCAGGATCACCCGTTCGGTCCCCAGCCGGTCCGGGGCGCACTCGACTCGGGTTCTGCGCACTCCGTCAGCCGCGACGATCAATCCCGCCAGCTCGAAGGCTGGGAGCGGCAAGGCCATGGGCGGCGAGCACGCCGTCCTGTTCCGCGTCCATGACCTGCAGGCACCACCGGAGGACCTTGTCGCCGGGGCGCAGCACTTCCGCGGCGTCCGCGGCGGAGGGGCGCAGCACGGTCAGCACGCCGAAGGTCGTTCCCCAGGCCATGACCGGGCCGTACAGCGAACCGAACTGGAACGGCAGCCCGGCGGCGAACTGCGGATAGCGGCGCATCGTCTCGGTGGCGTTCGGCAGCACCACCTGCACCCCGAGCCGGTAAGCGTCGGCCACCGGAACGGCCGGTCCACGTACGTGCGCCACCATGGCGGGAACAGCGGGCCCGGCAGCCCCGCGAGCACCGCCAGCCGCAGCAGTCCGGGCGTGCCGGAGCGCAGATAGGTCCCACCCGCGGGGCCGCGCGTTAGGCCGATCGCCTCCGCCGAGGCGTCGTCAGCCGCGTGGCCAGCTGCCCGGGCGTGCGTTCTGCGTCCTGAGCACTCCGAGTCATCGGCCCTACTTCGTCCGTGCGCCGTCCAGCGGGCGACACAGGCAAGAAGGCCCCACTGCGGGCCAGCGGCGCACCTGGGCGGACAGGGACATCGGGCGGACCGGTAGGTGACGCAAGGATCGTCGGCTCGGTGCATCGGGAGAAGCTGTCATGGGCATGTATTTGGGGCTTGATCCCACCCCCACGAGGAGTGAGCGCGTGATGAGCGCCCCCGCCACGGCAACCATCCCCACCCCCACGGCCCCCGGCGGACTGCCGCTGATCGGGCACGGACTCCACCTCGTCCGCGACCCCCTGCCGTTCATCACCTCGCTGCGCGAATACGGCAGCGTGGTGCGCATACGCATCGGCCCCACACCCGCTTACGTGGTCACGGACCCCGCACTGACCCGCCATGTCCTGGTGACCGATGCCGCCCACTTCCCCAAGGGCGGCAAGTACTACGATGCGCTGCGGGTCTTCCTCGGTGATGGAGTCGCGACCGTCGCCGACGGCGACACCCATCTGCGCAACCGCCGTCTGATGCAGCCCATGTTCAGCAGGGCGCATATCGCCGAGCGCGGCAACGCCATGATCGATCAGGTGCGCATGATGGTCGGTGCCTGGCCCGCGGCCGAGCCGCGCGACATGTTCGCGGGCATGAACGAGATCACCCTGGCCACGTTCCTCGTCGCCGTGTTCGGCGCGGACCTGCCCGCACACCTGGAGGGCGAGTTCACCGCCCTCATGCCCGAGATCATGAAAGGAACGATTCGGCAGGTCATTCTTCCGCCCTGGATCACGCGGCTGCCGCTGCCCGCCAACCGCGCGCACGCCGACCGTGTCGCCCGCCTGCGCGCCCTCATCGACCAGGCCATCGACCATCACATCGACGTCACCGCACCCGGATCCGCTTCGGCGGACAGTGCGTCCGGTGCCGAGGCATGCCCGCATGCGTCCGAGGCGCGCCGGCAGCAGAGCGGTCTGTTCGAGACCCTGCTCGGTGTCGAAGACCAACTCGGCCGCCGGCAACTCCAGGACGAGGCCATCACCCTCCTGGCCGGCGCGATCGAGACCACCGGCACCACACTCGCCTGGGCGCTGTACGAGATCGCCCGCAATCCCGCCGTCGAACGACGTCTTCGCGAGGAACTGGCCTCGGTGTGTCAGGACCGGCCGCTGCGCTACGACGACCTCGACCGACTCCCGTACGCCCGACGGGTTCTGCAGGAGGCCATCAGGAAATACGGACCGTCCTGGATGGTGACGCGGACCGCCGCCCGTGACATCGTCCTCGGCGGACACCTGATACCCGAGGGCGCGGATGTCGTGTGGAGTCCCTATCTGCACCAGCACGACTCCTCCCGTTTCCCCGACCCGGACAGCTTCGACCCGGACCGTTGGGAGGCGGACCGCGTCGCGGCCACCCGAGGGTCCTTTCTCGCCTTCGGCGACGGCCGCCGCAAGTGCATCGGAGAGAACTTCGCGTGGGTAGAGCTGCAAATCATCCTCGCGACCGTCCTCCAGGTCTGGCCCCGGTTCAAGGTGACCTCCCGTCCACCGCGTGCCCAGGCCGTCATCACAGTAAAACCCGACGCCTTGGCCATGGAGTTCCATTCGGACTCGGCTGGCTGACGGGTCGGTCGAGCAGCCCGCATGCACGGGGCGGCCCTCCGTTTGCCGACGCCGGGCAACGTCCATGTAGCTGCCGACCATCGCCGGTCACGGCTTGGCCAACTCCTTGGTTCTGACCGCGCTTCCGTGATGGCTACGGGGAGTAGCGCATCCGGCCGGAGCCACCAGACGGTTCACGGAATCGCGGTCAGAGCATGATCCGCTCCGATTGGAAGCTGGGGTTTCAGGCGGCCAGCTTGTTGCATTTGTGGATCTGCTGGTCGAAGACCCGAGTGGGAGCGATGCGGCGTAGCAGGCTGATGCGCCGGGCGAACGGGCCGGCGGTGGAGCGCAGCCGCGGCTTGCGTGCGGTGGCCGCAGTGACGATGGTCTGGGCGACGACGGTGCCGTCCGAGGTGTTGCCGGGATGGAAGCTGCTTACCGGTGCAGATCGCCCGTTTTTCGCTGGTTGTCCCGTCTCGACGAAGTCAGGCGCCCCAAGGCGCTGACCAGCCTGCCTGACAGGGCCGTTGACCAGACGATGGTGGACGAAGTCGTGGAGTCGTATCTGATCCAGAGCTGGCCCGCCGCCTACGAGGACGCTGTCCTGGTGAAGGCGACAGACACCTACGCGGTCCAGGTACGAGCCCAGCCGGCTGACGACACGATCGTCATCGACCACGAGGACTCGCTCGATACTCAGACCGGCGGGGAAAGCGACATCCTGGGCAGGGCTGGACGCGGCGACTGCTCCCGCCCCGCGAAGGCTGGCCTGCCGCCTGGCTTCGGTGCCTTCCTGCGCCGGGCCACCGCCTGGTTCGCCAGCCAGGGCGTCACCGTCGAACGCGTGCTGACCGACAACGCCTGGGCCTACACCAAGATCACCTGGCACCGGACATGCCAGCAGCTGGGCATCAGCCCACGCCGGACCCGGCCCTGGCGACCGCAGACCAACGGCAAGGTCGAGCGCTTCCACCGCACCCTGCTCGACGAATGGGCCTACCACCGGCCCTACACCTCAGAAGCTGAATGGCAGGCAGCGTTTCCCGACTGGCTGGACTGGTACAAGTACCAGCGACCCCACACCGGAATCAGCGGCCAAACCCCAGCCAGCCGCGAAGCCGCCGTGGCCCGCCTGTTGGACCACTACGTCGCCACCGCTGGTGCGGCGGTCGCGTATATGGAGCCCAGAGCCGGAGCGGACGACTCCGGCCCGTTCCCGGGCCGCGACGCGGCGCTCGGCCGGCTCGATGCCGAGCACCCGAACCTGGTGGCGGCCGCCTTGTGCCCTGAGGCACGGTCGCATCCAGCCGGCGTCGGTCTGGGGATCGACCTCACCCCCTACCTCAGCTATCGCAGACACTTCGACGACGCGATCGCCCTGTCCACCAGGGCCGCCGGGATCTACCACGAACTCCGGGACCACCGTGGCGAGGGCAAAGCACTGAACAACCTCGGGCTCATGTTCTGGGAGACGGGCCGGTTCCAGGAGGCCATCATCGCCCACAGACAGGACCTCGCCATCTGCGAGAAGGCAGGAGACCGGCACGGTCGGGCCACGGCCCTGAACCATCTCGGCCTCGCCCTGCAGGGACTGCGCCAGTACGCGGACGCCATCCTCGCCCCCACCATGGCCGCACGGATCTTCGAGCAGGCAGGTGACCGCCGGCTGGAAGCCACGGCCCTGGCCAACCTCGGGTCGGCCCTGGGCCGAGTGGGCCGTTTCGAGGACGCCATCGCCGCCCACAGGAAGGATTTGGCGCTCTGCCACCAATCGGGCCACCGGCACAGCGAGGGCCAGGCGCTGCTCGCTCTGGGCCTGACTCTGAAGGCAGCCGGCTCCCTCGAGGACGCCGGCCAGGCCTACGGCACCGCTGCCGCGATCTTCCGGGAGACGGGCGACCTCCGCCGGGAAGCCGAAGCACGGGGAAACCTCGGCACGGTTCTGGCCTGCTTGGGCCGCCTCGACGAGGCTGTCACGGCACTCACTGAAGCCGCCCCCCTGTTCCGTGAGTCCGGTGACCCGGACGACGAACGGCGGGCCCTGACATACGCGTCCGAGGTTCGAGAGCGGTTGGACAGAAGGCGCCCACATACGGACGGATGACGCTGAGGTGTCGATGCCGACGTCGGGACTTGGTGACTCGGCGCCCCCAAGGCGAGAGCCTCGCACCGGACTTAGAGGTCCTAACAGAAGTTGTTGATCAAGTGACCGTCGGCTTGTCTGCTCGTTGGTCGAGGCGTGGGGAAACGTCAGTCGCGGCCGTGGAT
>NZ_JBEXSR010000069.1:0-27652 GCF_040613735.1 Streptomyces sp. NPDC006235 | reverse complement strand
GATGAGCGACCACAGTTCGTCCGACACGATCCATGGCCGCGACTGACGTTTCCCCACGCCTCGACCAACGAGCAGACAAGCCGACGGTCACTTGAACAACAACTTCTGTTAGGACCTCTCAGCGGGCAGCCCGCTCTTCACCACCAGTCCGAGTCCAGGCGCCCCTCGATCGACCTGAGGTTCTCCCGGGAGCAGGTCTGGCAGAAGTAGCGGCGGTCGCCGTTCTCGACGGAGCAGGTCCAGGTCAGTGGCGGCCCGTCGGCCAGAGTGCCGGCCGACGTGCCGCAGCGGTCGCACACGAGCGGCTGAGGCTCCGCTGCGGAGCTGTCGTCACCGTCTCCGGGAGGACTCGTCACCCGGCGACGATATCGCCGTGCCCCACGGCCGCGGTGCGCGACGCGGGGCTCGTCCGCCGTCCGCGCCCAGCCCAGCCGGGTCGCGCGGTGTACAACGCACCACGGGGGCCGGTCCGTTCGGCACGGACCGGCCCCCGCGGGGAGAGCTCGGCCTCTCGGGCTCGGGAGGCACCGCTTCTGGTGAGGTCGGTTACTGCATGACCGCCATGGCGAGCGCCCGGCGGGCACGCCGTGAGGCGCGCTCCGCCCTGCGCTGCATCCGGCGGGCGGTCGCCAGGCGCACGGCCGGGCGTTCCCGCTCCGCCTCTTGCAGTCGCTCGTGCATATGCGCACGGGCCATGGCTTCTGGGATGAGTTGCATCTCTCGGGTCCTGTTCTGACGCGAGTCCTTCGCGCCGGTGGTGGTGAAGTCTCGGGTCGCGGAGCCTGCGGGCTCGTCAGTGGACGGCTTCATCGGGGCCTGCTTCTGGGGGTCGTTCGTGAGGGGGCGGTCGATCGTTCCTGCGGTGTTCATGCCGTAACCGGGTTCTTGCGCGGGCGGCCACGCGGCCGCTTCCGGGCGACGACGACACCCTGCACGAACAGCTCGCCACCCCAGACGCCCCAGGGCTCGCGCCGCTCCTTGGCGCCGGCGAGGCAGGCCTCGACCAACGGGCAGGTGCGGCAGAGGGACTTGGCGTACTCGACGTCCGCGGGCGACTCGGCGAAGAAGACCTCCGGGTCGTAAGAACGGCACGGGACGGGCACGCCGAGGTTCTCGATGGCGTCGTCGAGCGCGGTGAGCGCGGTGAGCGGGGTCAAGGCGGAGTCCTCCGTGGAGCCGGGCTTGGGGATCGTTTCGGAAGGCGGTACGGACGGGGCGTGCGCTTCGAGTTGCACGGTTCGTCTTCCTCGTCTGGTCGTTCCGGCCTGTTGGCCGGGGGGCGGCTGGTACCGGGTTCTTTTCTTGTCCCGAGGCTCCTTCGGTCCGTCGTCCCTGTTCAGGGACAAACAGAAGGGCCGCGGATCCCGGATGGGGTTCCGCGGCCCTGAAGGCGCCGGCCTGATCGGCGATCAGGCTGGATCACTCCAGGGTTCTGGCCCACGGAAGGCCCACATCTGGTGGTGCTGCGTCGTCTGCTTCCGGAATCCGGCACCGGTCGCCGTAAAGGCATAGGCCTGCGCCTGTGCCACTACTGCCGCTTCCAGTGCCTCGGTCGGTCGCTCATTGCGCTCACGGACGGGAAGGCCCACGGGAGCAACGGAGGAGGACGCCGGACGCGCGGCACGAATGCCGGACAGACCGGTGCCCAGGTTCGAAACGCCGAGCATGCACGCGGAGACGGCCGAGCGATCGGTCATTTTCACGATGCTGACGGAGCTGGTGTTGATGCTGATCACTGGACTCGCCTCCTCTCGGCGTCTCGGGGGACTGGGTGAACCAGTCCTGCGGATATGCAAGTACAACACGGAATCAGGGCCTCCGAGAAGGCCGCTGCTCTCGTGCCTAAGAACCTATGGGGATTGCTGGGGCATGCGCAAACTATTTTTTCGACGAGTTCGTGTCAGTCCTGATCTGCGTCCCCTCCGGTGTACTGGCCTGCGCAGATGGCCAGTACGTCGGCTCCGTAGCGATTGAGCTTGCGCATCCCCACTCCCGGGATGCGCGCCAGCTCGTGCTCGTCGTCCGGCGCGGTCTCGGCAATGGCCATCAGGGTCCTGTCGGTGAAGACGCAGAAGGCGGGCTGACCACTGCGTCGCGCCTGTTCGGCTCGCCACTCGCGCAGCTGCTCGTAGAGACCCTCGTTCATGTCGGAGGGGCAGTCGTCGCAGCGCATCAGCTTCATTTCGCCCGCGTCGGTCAGCGTGCGGCCGCAGACTCGGCAGCGGGCGGGCGTTCGCTGCACTCGCCTCGGGGCGGAACCCCTGGTTCCGGGGGTTCCGCGCTCGATGCCGCCCGTACTGCCGGCGGCGGAACGGGCGCTGGTGGCCGTCGAACCAGGGCGCAACCCGTCGAGGAAACGGCTGGGGCGGCGGTTGGGGCGGCCTCCGGGGGAACGGGACAGGGCCCAGGAGACGTGGAGGCGTTCCCGCGCGCGGGTGACGCCGACGTACAGGAGGCGGCGCTCCTCCTCGATCTGTTCGTCGGTCTTGGCGTAGGTGATCGGCATCATGCCCTCGGCCACGCCGACCAGGAAGACGACGTCCCACTCCAGGCCCTTGGCCGAGTGCAGGGAGGCGAGGGTGACGCCCTGCACGGTGGGGGCGTGCTGGGCGTTCGCCCGTTCGTCCAGCTCGGCGACGAGGTCCGCGAGGGTGGCGCCGGGTTTGGCGGCGGTGAAGTCCTGGGCGAGGTTCACCAGGGCGGCCAGGGACTCCCAGCGTTCTCTCACGGCGCCGGAGCCGGCCGGTGGCCGTGGTGTCCAGCCCTCCCCCGACAGCACGGCGCGCACCTGGGAGGGCAGGTCGACGGCGTCGTCCAGAAGGGAGTCGTTGCCGCCGAAGCGGGCCGCGCCGCGCAGGGCGACGCTCGCCTTGCGCACCTCCGGGCGGTCGAAGAACCGCTCGGCGCCGCGCAGCTGGTAGGGCACCCCGGCGTCGGCGAGGGCCTGCTCGTAGGTCTCGGACTGCGCGTTCGTCCGGAACAGGATGGCGATCTCGGCGGCCGGGACGCCCGCGTCGATGAGCTCGCGGATGCGCCGGGCCGCGCCCTCGGCCTCGGCGGGCTCGTCCGTGTACTCGGTGTAGACCGGCTCGGGCCCCGGGGCGCGCTGGGAGACGAGCTCCAGGCGGTGGTCGGCGGCGCGGCCCTTCGCCTGGGCGAGCAGTCCGTTGGCGAGGTGGACGACCTGGGGGGTGGAGCGGTAGTCGCGGACCAGCTTGACGACCGTGGCGCCCGGATGCCGGCTGCGGAAGTCGAGCAGATGGTCCGGCGTCGCTCCCGTGAAGGAGTAGATCGTCTGGCTGGCGTCGCCGACGACGCACAGGCTGTCCCGGTCGCCCAGCCACAATTCCAGCAGGCGCTGCTGGAGGGGGCTGACGTCCTGGTACTCGTCGACCACGAAGTGCTGGTACTGGGCGCGGACCTGCTCGGCGATGTCGTGCCGGTCCTGCAGGACGGCCACGGTCAGCAGCAGCACGTCCTCGAAGTCGATGACGGAGCGCTCGCGCTTGACGTCCTCGTAGGCGGCGTAGAGCTGGGCGATCTCGGCGGGGTCGCGGGGGGTCTCGCGGCCCGCCTTGGCGGCGGCGGGCGCGTAGTCGGCGGGCACGGTCTGGGTGACCTTGGACCACTCGATCTCGGCGGTGACGTCCCTCAGCTCACCCCGGTCGAGGCGGATGCGGCAGGCGGCGGCCGCGTCGGCGACGAGCTGGACCTTGCGGTCGACGAGCCGGGGCATGGAGCCGCCGATCGCTTTCGGCCAGAAGTACTGGAGCTGGCGCAGTGCCGCGGAGTGGAACGTGCGCGCCTGGACGCCGGCGGCGCCGAGCTGGCGCAGCCGGCCCCGCATCTCCCCGGCGGCGCGGTTGGTGAACGTGACGGCGAGCACGCTGGAGGGCTGGAGGAGACCGGCGCGCACTCCGTAGGCGATGCGGTGGGTGATCGCCCGGGTCTTGCCCGTGCCGGCGCCCGCCAGGACGCACACCGGACCGTGCAGGGCCGTGGCCACCTCGCGCTGCTCGGGGTCGAGCCCTTCGAGGACCGCGTCGGGGGTGTCCGGTACCTGCGGGAACAGGGTGGAGTGCGTTGCTGCTGTCACACGGCCATGCTGCCAGGTCGCGCGAAACGGCTGTGCCGGTTGTCCACAGGCGGGCACTGATAGTCGTACGAATGCGGCAGGCGTCACGTCCGGCGGGGCACGGGCCGCGGGAATGGTGGCCCGTGCGCGTACGTTCCACCTCTGCGACCCACCCGTCCCCGAGCCACCGAAGGAGCACGAGAGACATGCCGGGCACTGTGACGATGTACAGCACCACGTGGTGCGGCTACTGCCGTCGGCTGAAGAGCCAGATGGACCGCGAGGGCATCGCGTACACCGAGATCAACATCGAGCAGGACCCGGAGTCCGCCGCGTTCGTGGAGAAGGCGAATGGCGGAAACCAGACGGTGCCCACCGTTCTGTTCCCGGACGGCTCCACTCTCACCAACCCGTCGCTGGCTCAGGTGAAGCAGAAGATCGGCGCCTAGTCGCCGTGCGGTTGTGCCGGGAAGGCGGTTCCTGAGGTGTCTCAGGGGCCGCCTTCCCGTCGTGTGTCCCCTGGTTTGTCCCACACCAAGACGTAACGCCACAGCAGCGTGCGGCGGAAGGCGCATCCGGGCAGCAGCCGTCGGGCCGCCTGCGGTTGGCGGCCCGTGAGCGAGGAAGTCCGCCTCCAGGTATCAGCGTTGCCGGGCACACACGCCTGCTCGCGGGCGAGTCCCCCGTACGGGGCGGGCACCCGGGCGCCCCCGTCAGGCGGCGCTTCTCGTCGGCAGCGGCTTGCCGTACCAGAGCTCTATCAGGCGGGCCGCGATCGAGATGCCGTACGGCGGGAGCACCTCGCCGGACTCGAAGGCGGCGCGCAGTTCGTCGCGGGAGAACCAGCGGGCCTCGTGGATCTCGTCGCCGTCGACGTCTATCTCGGTCGAGGTGGCGCGGGCCAGGAAACCCAGCATGAGGCTGGACGGGAAGGGCCAGGGCTGGCTGGCGACGTACTCGACCTGGCCGACGGTGATACCGACCTCCTCGTGGACCTCGCGGCGCACCGACTGCTCGATGGACTCGCCGGGCTCGACGAAACCGGCGAGCGTCGAGAAGCGGCCTTCGGGCCAGTGCACTTGGCGGCCGAGCAGGATGCGGTCGTCCTCGTCGGTCACGGCCATGATCACGGCCGGGTCCGTGCGCGGGTAGTGCTCCGCGCCGCAGGCCTGGCAGCGGCGGATGTGGCCGGCCGCGGCGATGACGGTGCGCTCGCCGCAGCGCGAGCAGAAGCGGTGGGTGCGCTGCCAGTTCTCCAGGCCGACCGCGTGCACCATCAGGCCCACGTCCCGGGCCGACAGGAGCAGGCCCGCCTCGCGCAGCCCCGCGGGACGCGCGGACTGGTCCATGCGCCCGGGCAGGGAGTCCTTCTGGAGGGCGAAGTAGCTGACGCCGTCCTCGTCGATGCCGAGGAAGTAGCGGTGGGCCTCGGTGAGGGGGGCCTCGAAGGAGGGCGTCATGACGAGTTCGGTGCGCCCGTCCGCCGTCTCGTCGATGAGGACCTGGCCGCCGGAGACCACGAAGCAGCGCGTGGAGGGGTGGCTCCACGCCGCCGCGAGCCAGGCCTCGTCGAGCCGGTGGTGCGCGGCCCGGTCGATGCCGCTCGGTGCGGTGAGCGAGATGGGTCGGTCGGCGTTTTGGTCGGTCCAGGTGGTCACGGGTGCTTCCAACTCCCCGGGGGAACTGTCGGGTTCGGCGGGCTGATCAGCGGGACGTACGGCGGGAGGCGACCGGGTCCGGTGGGAGTGTGCGGGGCGGGGCGGGGCGGGGCAGCCCTTCCAGTGTGCCCCGCGCGCCCTGCCGGTCCGGACGGCGCGGGACGCTCAGGGCGCATGGCGCCAGTGCTCGGCGAGGTCGCCCCACAGGTACGCGGTGGCCTCGACACCTTTGAGCAGCAGGTCGAGTTCCACTTTCTCGTTCGGGGCGTGCCAGCCGTCGGACGGGACGGAGATGCCGAGGAAGAGCACCGGAGCGCCGAGCACGTCCTGGAGGTCCGCCGCCGGTCCGGAGCCGCCCTCGCGCGTGAAGCGGACCGGCTTGCCGAAGGCCCGGCCCATGGCGCGGGCGACCGACTTCAGGGCCGGGTGGTCCAGCGGCGTCACGCACGGGCGCGTGGCCCCGCTGAAGGTGATCTCGCAGCGGATCCCGGCGGGCACCTGCTGCTCGGCCCAGGCCCGGACGGCCTTCTCCACCAGGGCGGGGTCCTGGCCCGCCACCAGCCGGAAGGACAGCTTCACCATGGCGGAGGACGGCACGACGGTCTTGCTGCCGGGGCCCTGGTAGCCGCCGCCGATGCCGTTGACCTCCGCGGTGGGGCGGGCCCAGACACGCTCCAGGGTCGTGTACCCAGCCTCGCCGTGGGTGGCGTACGACCTGGCCGCGCGCAGCCACTGGCGCTCGTCGAAGGGCAGTTCGGCGAAGAGTTCCCGCTCTCGGTCGGTGAGTTCGATCACGCCGTCGTAGAAGCCGGGGATCGCCACGCGCGCGTGCTCGTCGTGCAGGGCGGCGACGAGGCGGGCGGCGGCGGTCGCCGGGTTGGGCACCGCGCCGCCGAAGGAGCCGGAGTGGATGTCCTGGTCGGGTCCGTGCAGCCGTATCTCGCACTCGGCGAGGCCGCGCATGCCGGTGCACACCGTGGGGGTGTCCTCGGACCACATGCCGGTGTCGGAGACGATCACCGCGTCGGCGGCGAGCCGCTCGGCGTGCTGTTCGACGAGGGCCCGGAAGTGCGGCGAGCCGGACTCCTCCTCGCCCTCGATCAGCAGCTTCAGGTGCACCGCCGGTGTGGTGCGGCCGGTGGCGGCGAGGTGGGCGCGGACGCCGAGGGTGTGGAAGAACACCTGGCCCTTGTCGTCGGCCGCCCCGCGCGCGTAGAGGCGGTTGTCGCTGACGACCGGCTCGAAGGGCTCGCTGTCCCAGCCGTCCTCCCGGGCGGCGGGCTGCACGTCGTGATGGCCGTAGACCAGCACCGTGGGCGCCTGCGGGTCGTCGCAGGGCCACTCGGCGAAGACGGCGGGCGCGCCCGGGGTCTGCCAGACCTCGGCCGTCGGGAACCCGGTCTCCTTCAGCTTGGCGGCGAGCCAGTCGGCGCTGCGTCGTACGTCGGGCGCGTGGTCCGGCTGAGCCGACACCGAGGGGATGCGCAGCCACTCGGCGAGGTCGTCGAGGAAGGCGGCGCGGTGCTGCTCGATGTACGTACGGACGACACTGTCCGGGGTCTGGCTCATGGTCACGAGCCTATCGGCCCGCACTGACGTCCTCGGAGTGCGGTTCCTCACCGGACGGCTCCCCGGGGCCGGACAGCTCCCCGGGGCCGGACGGCTCCCCGAGGCCGGACAGCTCCCCGAGCAGCAGCCGCTCCAGCGCGGCCCGGTCCGGCAGGTCGTCCGGCCGTACGACCTCGCCGCTGCGCACGTAGAGGAACGCCGCCATGACCGACTCCAGCGGGACGCCCTGCTGCTCGGCCCAGGCGAGGCGGTAGACGGCGAGCTGGAGCGGGTCGGCGGTGCGGGTGCGGTTCGTCTTCCAGTCGACGATCTCGTACCTCGTCCCCTGGCCGTCGCCCTCCTTGTAGACGGCGTCGATGCGGCCCCGTACGACGCGGCCGGCGATCTCGAGCTGGAAGGGAGCCTCCACCCGGTAGGGCGTGCGGTGCGCGTACACGGTGCGCTCGAAGGCGTCCTTGAGGGCTTCCAGGTCCTGTTCGTCGGCGATCTCGGCGTCATCCCCGGGCAGTTCCCCGGGCTCCAGGAACGGCAGCGTCAGCGCTTCGAAGCGGGCCTCGACCCAGGCGTGGAAGCGGGTGCCGCGGCGGGCGGCGGGCTGGGGCGGGCGGGGCATGGGGCGGGCCAGTTCCTGCGCGAAGCCGTCCGGGTCGGCGGCCAGGCGCAGCAGCTGAGACGCGGTGAGCGACGCGGGCAGGTGGACCTCGGTGACGCTGTCGCGGGCGCGCAGGAGCTCTCCGGTGAGGGCGTCGAGGTCGCGGTCCCAGGAGGCGACGGTGCGGGCTTCCTCGGGGGTGAGGTGGGGGTGTTCCTGCGCCGTCGGGTGTGGGCGCGCAGCGGGGAGTCCGGGGGAGGTCGCCTGGTGCGGGACGGTGGGGCGCTCCACCGGCCGCTCGTCCCCGTCGGCCGGGTCTTGCGCGACGGCGTCGTTCTCGATCGGGTCGTCCTCGATCGGGTCGTCCTCGAAGGGATCGTCGTCGAACGGGTCCGGTTCGTCGTACGGAGGCTCGTCGTCCTCGGGTGGCGGCGGCCACTCCGGGTCGTCGACCCTGTCCGGGTCGTGCGCGGCCGCGGGGAGCCCCTCCTCGTGGGACGCCAGGTCCTCCAGGTGTGCCAGGACGGTCGCTGCGGCCGCGCGGCGGCGGGCCAGGGCCGTCTCGTCCAGGGGCAGGGGCCACACCTGGTCGGCGGTGTCCTGGTGCAGGGCCGGGTTCTCCTCGTCCTCGGCGGGTTCGTCCGCCCAGGCCTCGATCTCGCCGTAACCGGCCGCGCAGTGATCGTGGAGGGCCTGGAGGAACGCGGACGGCCCGCGGCGCTTCTTCTGGGTGGGTCCCCACCAGTGGCCGGAGCCGAGGAGCAGCGAGCGGGGGCGGGTGAAGGTGACGTAGCCGAGGCGGAGTTCCTCGGTGTGCTGGTGGTCCTTCATGGCCTCGTGGAAGGCTCTCAGGCCCTTGGCGTCCCAGGACTCCACGTCGGGCAGGGTGTCTGCGTCGCCGCGGAGCCGGTGCGGCAGGACCTTGCCCTGGGAGGTCCACTTCTCGCGGCCCTGGCTGCTGGGGAAGGTGCCGGTGACCAGCCCGGGGACGACCACGACGTCCCACTCCAGGCCCTTGGACTTGTGGGCGGTGAGCACCTTGACGGTGTTCTCGCCGCCGGGAAGGGCGTTGTCGAGGCCCTTCTCGTACTGCGCGGCGGTGCGCAGGAAGCCGAGGAAGGCGAGCAGGGTGGCCTCGTTGTCGCCGGCGGCGAAGGAGGCGGCGACGTCCAGGAAGTTGGACAGGGTCTCGCGGCGGCGCGCGGCCAGGGCGTGCGGGGACGCCGACAGCTCGACCTCCAGGCCGGTGACGGCGAGGACACGGTGCAGGACGTCCATGAGCGGGTCGGCCAGGGAGCGGCGCAGCTCGCGCAGCTCGGTGGCCAGGCGGGCGAAGCGCACGCGCGCGTCGGGCGAGAACGGCAGTCCGTCGTCGTCCCCGTGGCCGTCCAGCGGCGTCTCCAGGAACGTGTCGAGGGCGTCCGCGAGCGAGATCACCTCGGCCGGGTCGACTCCCTCGACGGCCTCGGCGAGCCGGCGGTCCGGGTCGTCGTCGCCTTCCACACGCGCGTGGGACACCAGGAGCCGGGCGCGCCGCCCCAGCAGGGCGAGGTCACGCGGGCCGATGCGCCAGCGCGGGCCGGTCAGCAGCCGGACCAGGGAGGCGTTGGCGCCGGGGTCCTGGAGGACCTCGCAGACGGCGACGAGGTCGGCGATCTCGGGCAGGTGCAGCAGCCCGGACAGGCCGACCACCTCGACGGGGATGTCCCGGGCGACCAGAGCGCCCTGGATCTCGGCGAAGTCGGTCGCCGTACGGCACAGCACGGCGATCTCACCGGGTGCCGTCCCGGTCCGTACCAGGTGGGCGACGGAGTCGGCGGCCCAGTCGATCTCCTCGGCGTGGGTGGGCAGCAGGGCGCAGCGGACCATGCCGTCGCGTTCGGCGCCGGGGGCCGGGCGGAGGGCCTCCACGCCCGCGTGCAGGGCGCGCAGGGGCTCCGCGAGGCCGTTGGCGAGGTCGAGGAGGCGGCCGCCGCTGCGACGGTTCTCGCTGAGCGCCTGCCGGGTCGCGGGGCGGCCGTCGGCGTGGGCGAAGTGCTCGGGGAAGTCGTCGAGGTTGGCGACGGAGGCGCCGCGCCAGCCGTAGATGGCCTGGCAGGGGTCGCCGACGGCGGTGACGGGGTGGCCGGTGCCCTCGCCGAACAGGCCCGCCAGGAGGACACGTTGGGCGACGGACGTGTCCTGGTACTCGTCGAGCAGGACCACCCGGAACTCGTCGCGCAGGGCGCTGCCCACGTCGGGGATCTTCGCGAGCCGGGCCGAGAGGGCGATCTGGTCGCCGAAGTCGAGCAGGTCCCGCTCGCGCTTGGCGGCCCGGTAGCGGGTGACCAGCTCGGCCAGTTCGCGGCGGGCGGCGGCCGCTTCGGGCACCTTGCGCAGATCGGCGTTGGTGAGCTTGGCGCCGCGCAGGGTCAGCAGCAGTTCGGCGTCGTACGCGCGCAGCGCCTCCGGGCGGACGAGGTGCTCGGAGAGCTCTGCGTCGAGGGCGAGGAGGTCGCCGACCAGGTCCGGGAAGGAACGGGTCAGGGCCGGGTAGGTCCCCGGGGCCTCGCGCAGCACGCGCGCGGCGAGCTGGAAGCGGGTGGCGTCGGCGAGCAGCCGGGACGTGGGCTCGAGGCCGATACGCAGGCCGTGGTCGGCGAGCAGGCGGCCCGCGAAGGCGTGGTACGTGGAGATCACCGGCTCGCCCGGCGGGTTGTCCGGGTCGATGGCGTCCGGGTCGGTGACACCGGCCCGGACGAGCGCCTTGCGGACGCGCTCGGCGAGTTCGGCGGCGGCCTTGTTGGTGAAGGTGAGACCGAGCACCTGCTCGGGTGCGACCTGGCCGGTGCCGACCAGCCACACCACGCGTGCCGCCATCACCGTCGTCTTGCCCGAGCCGGCTCCGGCGACGATCACCTGCGGGGCGGGCGGCGCCGTGATGCAGGCCGTCTGCTCAGGGGTGAACGGGATGCCGAGGAGCTCCTTGAGCTGCTCGGGATCAGTGATACGAGCGGGCACGTCACAGAGGCTAGCGGCGGCCACTGACAGTGGCGGCCGGATCGGCTACCCGGGGCGGAAGATGCGCAGGTCAGCACAGGTGGTGCGATAGATCACTCCACGACATGACGGCCCTCCTGCCGCGCGCTGCACGAGGCCCGGAACGCGCAGTGCGTGCAGTGCTGGCCGGCGGTCGGCGTGAAGCGTTCGTCGAGGACCTTGCCGGCCGCGGTGGCCAGCAGATCGCCGACCCACTCCCCCTCCAGCGGCTCCTGGGCCTGCACCTTGGGCAGGGTCTCGCCGCCGTCGCGCTGGGGGGCGCCCTGGCGCAGATGGACGAGTTCCGCGCCGCCCGGCTCGGGGCGCACCCCGTCGAAGGCGTCGTCGACGGCGCCCTCGCGGACCGCCAGCTGGTAGACGGCGAGCTGCGGGTGGCGCTCCACCTCCTTGCCGGTGGGCGCCTGTTTGCCGGTCTTGAAGTCGACGACGTAGGCACGGCCCTCGCCGTCCGCCTCCACGCGGTCCATCTGGCCGCGGATGCGCACCTGGTAGTCGCCGGCTTCGAGGGTGACGTCGAAGTCGTGCTCGCTGGCCACCGGGGTGCGGCCGGTGCGGTCCATGACGTGCCACTTCAGGAACCGTTCGAGCGCCACGCGCGCGTTGTCCTTCTCCTGGTCCGACTTCCACGGCGCGTCGAAGGCCAGGGCGTTCCACACGGAGTCGAGCCGTTCCATGAGGACGGACAGGTCGGCCGGGGTGTGCCCGGAGGCGACCTCGTCGGCGAGGACGTGCACCACGTTGCCGAAGCCCTGGGCGGCGGTCGCGGGCGCGTCGGCCTTCACCTCGCGGCCCAGGAACCACTGCAGGGCGCAGGTGTTGGCGAGCTGGTCGAGGGCGCTGCCGGAGAGCACGACGGGCTGGTCGCGGTCGCGCAGCGGCACCTTGGACTCGGTCGGCTCGAACATGCCCCACCAGCGGTAGGGGTGCGCGGACGGCACCAAGGGGCGGCCGTCCTCGTCGGCGAGGGCGGCGAGCCGGGCGAGGCGGCGGGCGGCGGCTTCCCGGAGGGCGTCGGAGACACGCGGGTCGACCGTGGTGGCGCGCAGTTCGGCGACGAGTGCCGCGACGGACAGCGGGCGGCGCGGGCGTCCCGTGACGTCCTTGGGTTCGACGCCGAGTTCGGTCAGGAAGCGGGAGGGCTGGTCGCCGTCGTCCGCCGGGGCCTTGACGGCGGTCACGACGAGGCGTTCACGCGCGCGCGTGGCGGCCACGTAGAACAGGCGGCGCTCCTCGGCGAGCAGCGCGCCGGGCGTGAGGGGTTCGGCGAGTCCGTCGCGGCCGATGCGGTCGGCCTCCAGCAGGGAGCCGCGGCGGCGAAGATCCGGCCACAGGCCCTCCTGGACGCCCGCGACGACCACGAGGCGCCATTCCAGGCCCTTGGAGCGGTGCGCGGTCATCAGGCGGACGGCGTCGGGGCGTACGGCACGGCGCGTGAGGGTGTCGGCGGCGATGTCCTCCGCCTCGATCTCCTCCAGGAAGTTGAGGGCGCCCCGTCCGCCGGTGCGCTCCTCGGCACGGGCAGCGGTGGCGAACAGCGCGCAGACGGCGTCCAGATCGCGGTCCGCGTTGCGCCCGGCGGCGCCGCCTCGGCGTGCGGCCCGCTCCAGCCGCGTGGGCCACGGCGTGCCCTCCCACAGGTCCCACAGCGCCTCCTCGGCCGTACCGCCGCCCGCCAGTCGCTCACGGGCCTTGCGCAACAGCGCGCCGAGGCGCTGGGCGCCACGCGCGTACGTGGGGTCGTGCACGGCGAGGCGCTCCGGCTCGGCGAGTGCCTGCGCGAGCAGGACGTCGGACGGCGGCGGGAGCGGGTTGCCCGCCGCCCGCTCCTCGTCGCGCAGGGCCCGGCCGAGGCGGCGCAGGTCGGCGGCGTCCATGCTCGCGAGCGGGGAGGTGAGGAGGGTGAGGGCGGTCTCGGTGTCCAGCCAGCAGGTGTCCGGCTGCGCGGAAGCGGCGTCCTCGGAGGGGGCGTCCCTCTCGGAGTCCTGAGACTCGGCAGGTCCCGTCTCCCAAGCCCCTGCCTCCGCCGCGGCCACCGCCCGCAGCGCCGTCAGCAGCGGTGCCACCGCCGGTTCGTGACGCAGGGGCACGTCGTCACCGTCGATGTCCACGGGGACGCCGGCCGCCGTGAGGGCGCGGCGGACCGTCGGGATGGTGCGGGAGCCGGCGCGCACCAGGACGGCCATCTCAATCCAGGGGACGCCGTCCTCCAGGTGGGCCCTGCGGAGGATGTCGGCGATGTTGTCCAGCTCCGTCCCGGGCGTCGGGTACGTGTACGCCTCGACGCGGCCGCCGTCCCGTACGGGCGCGAGTTCGCGGTGGGCGCGCACCTTCTCGGCGGGCAGGCGGGTCAGCGGCATGCGCTGGGTCAGCAGCCGGGTGGCGGCCAGCAGGGCGGCACCGGAGCGGCGGGACGTGCGCAGCACCGCGACGGGGGCCGGGCGGCCGTCCGCGCGCGGGAAGGCGTGCGGGAAGTCGAGGATGCCGTTCACGTCCGCCCCGCGGAACGCGTAGATCGACTGGTCGGGGTCACCGAAGGCGACGAGCGTGCGGCCACCGCCGGCCAGCGCGTGGAGGAGCCGTACCTGAGCGGGATCCGTGTCCTGGTACTCGTCGACGTAGACGGCGTCGTACCGGGCGGCGAGCCGAGCGGCCACCTCGGGCCGACGGGCGAGGAGCACCGCGCGGTGGACGAGTTCCGCGTAGTCGATCACGCCCTGGAGGTCGAGCACGTCCAGGTACTCGGCGAGGAAGGCGGCCGCGGCACGCCAGTCGGGGCGTCCCGTGCGGCGGGCGAAGGCGTCCAGGGCGTCCGGCCCGAGACCCAGTTCACGGGTGCGGGCGAGGACCGCGCGGACCTCGTCGGCGAAACCACGGGTGGTCAGGCAAGCGCGCAGTTCGTCCGGCCAGCGCACGTGCGCGAGACCGAGCCGCTCCAGGTCCACCTGGCCGGCCAGCAGCTCCCGGACCGAGACGTCCTGCTCGGGGCCGGACAGCAGCCGCAACGGCTCGACGAACAGGTCACTGTCCTGGTGGGCGCGGACCAGGGCGTAGCAGAACGAGTGGAAGGTGGTCGCCTGGGGCGCGTGGGCCGCGCCGCTGCGCAGGGCCATGCGGTCGCGCAGTTCGACGGCCGCCCTGCGGCTGAAGGTGAGCACCAGGACGCGGTCGGGGTCTCCTCCCCGGGCGATGCGCTCGGCCACGGACTCGACGAGTGTGGTGGTCTTGCCCGTGCCCGGACCTGCGAGAACGAGCAGCGGGCCGGTGGTGTGGTCAACCACGGAACGCTGCGCGGCGTCCAAAAGAGGGGGGTCCTGCCGGTCAGGAGGGGTACGTACCAGTCGGTAAGCGCCACGACCCCCCTGCCGTACCCGGGGGTGCGACAGGCCGCTGGTGGAGGAAGAGGAGCTCACGTGGTTCGCCGGTCCTGGTGGAAGTGCTGGTTGGCGGGCCACCGCGCGTGGCGGGCGGTGACCGCGGGGTGACGGGGACGCGTGCAGCCGACGCTACGCCGACGAGTGAGGCGGAAGCAGGGCTTCCCCTTCTTCCCGCCAGTCACCCGAGGCCCTCATGGCACTGGATGCGCTTGCGGCACTCATGTCCCTCATCTCACGAACGTACGTCATCTCGCCGACGTGCCCCGTTTCCCCCGTCCGGATCACGGGTCACACGGAAGGGCGTCCGATGCCGGAAGCTGTCAGGTGTGACCCTCCGCGCGTTCGCCGCCGTCCCAGCGCGCCCGTCTCATGTCGAGGCGCGGCAGATGGCCCTCGGCGGCCCGGCTCGCCTCCTTCAGGGGGGTGCCCTCCGCGCGGTAGTGGCCGAGCGCCCGCTGCTCGTGCCCCGGCAGCAGGACACCGTCCGCGCGGACGACACGCCACCAGGGAACGGCTCCGCCGTAGAGGGCCATCACGCGGCCGACCTGCCGCGGACCGCCCTCCTCCAGCCACTCGGCGACGTCCCCGTATGTCATCACACGGCCCGGCGGGATCATTTCGGCGACGTCCAGGACCCGCTCGGCGTACGCGGGCAGCGCTTCCCCGGGCTCCTCACGGGTGTCGCCGTACCCCGTGCGGGCGCCCCGCGCGCCGGCGTCCTGCGGAAGGCTCTCCTCGCTCATCCGCCCCATCCTGCCCCACCCCACCGACAACGGGACGGGTGTGCTCCGGAGCGTTTTCCTCACCCGGCGGGAGCGCGTCGGGCAGACTGTCCGCCCCCGCATGTGCACCCTGATGCCCCCGTGTGTCGGTGCGGCATGCCACCATCGTGCGGGCGGTGACCGGTGATACGAGACCAAGAAGAGACGATGAAGCAGCAGGGTGCGCACCCCGAGGACCCGGAGGGCACCTCTGACGCTTCGTCGCGCCCGGGCACTCCGGACGACGGCCCGGAACCGGCCGGTGAGCAGGCCGGGACGGCCGCGCAGAAGTCCGGCGACAAGGCTCCGACGGCCGCGCAGCAGTCCGGCGACAAGGCGCCGACGACCGCCGCGAAGTCCGGCGGGAAGGCCCCGGCATCCGGCAGGAAGGCCACCGCGTCCTCCGAGAAGTCCGGCAAGAGGATCCCGGCGTCCGCGGATGACGAGGAGACCGTGCACATCGACGAGGTGGAGGGCGACGAACCGCTGCTCCCCGCGCGCGTGCACCGCCCGTCCGACCTGATGCGGCTCCTGGTGGGCGTGCTCGCCGTCGCTTTGCTGATCGGCATCGCCGCGTTCGCGCACGGCACCACCTCGGGCCTCGAACAGGACATCAACAAGGGCACGGGCCAGGCCCCCGACCTGCTCATCAAGATCGCGGGGCTGGCCTCCAGCATCGCGATCCTGCTGGTGCCGGTCGCGTTCGCCATCGAGCGGCTGATCAAGCGCGACGGCCTCAGAATCGCCGACGGCGTGCTCGCGGCCGTCCTCGCCCACGGTGTGACCCTCGCCACCGACCTGTGGGTCGCCCGCGCCGCCCCCGGCTCGATCCAGGAGGCGCTCACGCAGCCCTCCCCCGGTGACATCCACGCGCTGACCGACCCGGTGCACGGTTACCTGGCCCCGGTCATCGCGTACATGACGGCCGTCGGCATGTCGCGCCGGCCCAGATGGCGCACGGTGCTGTGGGTCGTGCTGCTCCTCGACGCCTTCTCGATGCTCGTCACCGGGTACACGACACCGTTCTCGATCATCCTGACGGTGCTGATCGGCTGGACCGTGGCCTACGGCACGCTCTACGCGGTCGGCTCGCCCAACGTCCGGCCCACGGGACAGACGCTGATGGCGGGCCTGCGGACCGTCGGCTTCCGCCCGGTCAGCGCGTCCCGCGAGGACACCTCGGACAACCCGGACGCCGGCGACCGGGGCCGCCGCTACTTCGTCACGCTCGAGGACGGCCCGCCGCTGGACGTGACGGTGGTCGACCGGGAGCAGCAGGCCCAGGGCTTCTTCTACCGCGCGTGGCGCAACCTGACCCTGCGGGGCTTCGCCACCCGCAGCAGCCTCCAGTCGCTGCGTCAGGCCCTGGAGCAGGAGGCGCTGCTGGCGTACGCGGCGATCGCGGCCGGTGCCAACGCGCCCAAGCTGATCGCCACCTCCGAGCTGGGTCCCGACGCGGTGATGCTCGTCTACGAGCACAGCGGCGGCCGCACCCTGGACTCGCTGCCGGACGAGGAGATCACCGACGACCTGCTGAGCGACACCTGGCACCAGGTTAAGGCGCTCCAGTCCCGGCGCATCGCGCACCGCAGGCTGGTCGGCGACGCGATTCTGGTGGATCGTTCCGGCACGGTGATCCTCACCGATCTGCGCGTCGGCGAGATCGCGGCCGGTGACCTGCTGCTGCGGATGGACACGTCCCAGCTGCTGGTGACCCTCGGTCTCCGGGTGGGCGCCGAGCGGGCGGTCGCCTCGGCCGTGGAGGTGCTCGGCCCCGACGCGGTGGCGGACTGCCTGCCGATGCTCCAGCCCATCGCGCTCAGCCGCTCCACGCGCGCGACGCTGCGCAGGCTGGCCCGGGAGCGGGCACAGCGCGAGCGCGAGGCGGTCCTGGAGGCGTCCCGGCAGGCCAAGCAGGCGCGCCTGGAGGACGCCTCGGACGAGGCCGTGCCGGTCCTGGAGAAACCTGACAAGAAGGCCGTACGGGCCGAACAGCGGGCCGAGAAGCGGGCCATCGACGAGGCCCTGGAGGAGGCGCGCGAGGAGGACCTGCTCACGCAGATCCGGCACGAGGTGCTGCGGATCAGGCCGCAGGCACCCGTCGAGCCGGCCCGGCTGGAGCGGGTGCGCCCGCGCACGCTGATCAGTTTCATGGCCGGCGCGATCGGCGCGTACTTCCTGCTGACGCAGCTCACGCACATCGAGTTCGGGCCGCTCATCGCGAACGCCGAGTGGGGCTGGGTCGCCGCGGCCGTGCTGTTCTCGATGTTCAGCTACGTGGCTGCGGCGATGGCTCTGCTGGGGTTCGTGCCCGAGCGGGTGCCGTTCGTGCGGACCGTGGCGGCGCAGGTCGCCGGGTCGTTCGTGAAGATCGTCGCCCCGGCGGCGGTGGGCGGTGTCGCCCTCAACACGCGCTTCCTCCAGCGCGCGGGAGTGCGGCCGGGGCTCGCGGTGGCGAGCGTCGGAGCGTCGCAGCTGTTCGGGCTCGGCTGTCACATCCTGATGCTCCTGTCCTTCGGCTATCTGACCGGAACAGAGAAGACGCCGTCCCTGTCGCCGTCCCGGACGGTCATCGCCGGTCTGCTGACGGTGGCGGTGCTCGTGCTCGTGGTGACCTCGGTGCCGTTCCTGCGGAAGTTCGTCGTCACGCGCGTGAGGTCGCTGTTCGCGGGGGTCGTGCCGCGCATGCTGGACGTGCTCCAGCGGCCGCAGAAGCTGGTCACCGGCATCGGCGGCATGCTGCTGCTGACCGCCTGCTTCGTGATGTGCCTGGACGCGTCGATCCGCGCGTTCGGCGACGAGTCCACGTCGATCAGCCTCGCCAGCGTCGCCGTCGTCTTCCTCGCGGGCAACGCCCTGGGGTCCGCGGCGCCGACCCCGGGCGGCGTCGGCGCGGTCGAGGCGACCCTGACCGTCGGCCTGATCGCCGTCGGGCTGCCGAAGGAGGTCGCGGCACCGGCGGTCCTGCTGTTCCGCCTGCTGACGCTGTGGCTGCCCGTGCTGCCGGGCTGGCTGGCCTTCAACCACCTCACGCGCAAGCAGGCCCTCTGACCCGGCCTGTCCAGGCCCTTCAGCACCACCGAAGCACCATCCGCCCCGCTTACCTCGTACGGCACGCGTCCCGCGCGGGCGGCCCTCCGCCGCCGCAGGATGGAACCATGCCGACCCTCCTCCGGCTGCGTGCCGCCGCCCTGACCGCCACCGCCGTGCTGCTGTCCGCCGTGCTGGCGGGCTGCGGTGAGGACGACGCCAAGGAGGAGGACCTGACGCGGCAGGAACTGAGCTGGAAGGACTGCCCGACCCCGTCCGACGCACAGGGAGGAGGCACCGCGCCCTCACCGCTGCCGGACGGCGGCGAGTGGCAGTGCGCCACCATGAAGGCCCCGCTCGACTGGGACGACCCCAAGGGCGACACGATCGGCCTCGAACTCATCCGGGCCAGGAGCAGCGGCGACGAGAGCGCCCGCATCGGCTCGCTCATCTTCAACTTCGGCGGCCCCGGCGGCTCGGGCGTCACCTCGCTGCCGGCCTTCGCCGAGGACTACGGCACCCTGCGCACCCGCTACGACCTGGTCAGCTTCGACCCCCGCGGAGTCGGCCGCAGCGCCCCCGTCATCTGTGAGAACGACCAGCAGCTCGACGCGTACTTCCAGCAGGACGCCACGCCCGACGACCCCACCGAACGCACGGAACTCCTGGACAGCACCAAGGAGTTCAACGACGCCTGCGAGCAGAACTCCGAGAAGATCCTGCCGCACGTGCGCACCACCGACGCGGCCCGCGACCTGGATCTGATGCGCCAGGTCCTCGGCGACGAGAAACTGCACTACTTCGGCATCTCCTACGGCACCGAACTCGGCGGCGTCTACGCCCACCTGTTCCCCGAGCGGGTCGGCCGTGCCGTGTTCGACGCCGTCGTCGATCCCACGCAGAACGCCGAACAGGGCTCGCTCGGGCAGACCAAGGGCTTCCAGCTGGCGCTGGACAACTTCGCCGAGGACTGCGTGTCGAAGGCCGAGGAGTGCCCCCTCGGCGACAGCGCGCAGGACGTGAAGGACCGTATCGCCGGACTGCTGGAAGACCTCGACCGCACGCCGATCCCGGGTATCTTCCCGCGCCAGCTGACCCAGACCGCGGCCGCGAGCGGCATCCTCCAGGCGCTGTACTCGAAGGACTTCTGGGAGTACCTCACCGAGGGCCTGCAACAGGCGTACGACGGCGACGGCAGCATCCTGATGCTGCTGTCGGACACGATGAACGGGCGCGAGGAGAACGGCGAGTACGACAACAGCACCGCCGCCAACGTCGCCATCAACTGCGCGGACGACAAAGCCCGCTACGACACCGCCTTCGTGGAGCGGAAACTGCCCGAATTCCGGGCGGCCTCCGACCTGTTCGGCGACTTCCTGGCCTGGGGCATGATCAGCTGCACCGACTGGCCCGTGCCGGGCGCCGCCGACCACCCGGACGTGAGCGCGCCGGGGTCGGCGCCGATCCTGGTCGTCGGCAACACCGGCGACCCGGCCACCCCGTACGAGGGCGCGCGGAAGATGGTGGAGGCGCTGGGCAAGGGGGTCGGGGTCGAGCTGACGTACCGGGGGCAGGGACACGGCGCGTACGACAGCAAGAACAAGTGCGTGCGGGGCGCGGTGGACGGCTACCTGCTGAACGGAAAGGTGCCGCGGGCGGGGACCGTCTGCACCTGACCTCAGGCCCGCCTCGATAAAACACGCAGGTCAGAGGGTTATCCACAGGCTGCCGCGGCCGGTGCGCGATCTGCCTACCATGGCCTGACCGCCATCCGCGGCACGTGCGGACGGCCTTCGAGGGGGGATGGGCAATGACGCGTTTCGCACGGTGGACCGCTCTCGCGGTCGCCTCGGCGCTGCTCGCCGCGGGGTGCAGCGGCGGCTCGTCGGACGACGACAAGAGCGGGCTCTCCTGGGGCCGTTGCAAGGCCACCGACGACGGTCTCGCGCCGAGCAGTGACTGGCAGTGCGCGACGCTGAAGGTGCCGCTGGACTGGTCGAAGCCGGACGGCGAGACGATAGGGCTGGCGCTGATCCGCGCCAAGGCCCGCGGTGACGACCGCGTGGGCTCGCTCCTGTTCAACTTCGGCGGTCCCGGCGCCTCCGGCGTGTCCATGATGCCGTCGTACGCCCCGACCGTGTCCTCACTGCGCGAGCGGTACGACCTGGTGAGCTGGGACCCGCGAGGAGTCGGCGCCAGCGAGGGCGTGCGCTGCCGCGGCGACAAGGAGATCCAGGCGGCCGAATCGGTGGACGTCACCCCGGACACACCCGCGGAGGAGAAGGCGTATTTCCAGGACGCCGCCGACTTCGCCAAGGGCTGCCAGAAGGACGCCGGGAAGCTCATGGCGCACGTGTCGACCGCCGACTCGGCCCGCGACATGGACCGCATCCGAGAGGTCCTGGGCGACGAGAAGATGCACTACTTCGGCATCTCCTACGGCACCGAACTGGGCGGCACGTATGCGCACCTGTTCCCGAAGAACGTGGGGCGGATGACCCTGGACGCGGTCGTGGACCCCGGCGCCGACGCCGTGGGGCACGCCCGGAACCAGGCCAGGGGCTTCCAGCGCGCACTGAATGGCTACCTGAAGTCCACGGGCCAGGACCCGGCGGAGGGCTCGCGGAAGATCGCGGACCTGCTGCGACGGATCGACGCCCGGCCCCTGCCCGCGGGCACGCCCGGGCGGAAGCTCACCCAGACCCTCGCCGTCACCGGCATCATCCTGCCGCTCTACAGCAAGGACAGCTGGCCGACGCTGACCAGCGCCCTCGACGCGGCCGAGCGGGGAGACGGCTCGGAACTGCTGACCCTCGCCGACCGCTACAACGAACGCGACGCGTCGGGACGCTACGGCGCGACGACCCACGCGCAACGGGTCATATCGTGCCTGGACGACAGGCAGCGGCCGACCGCGGCGACCACCAGGAAGCTGCTGCCTCAGTTCGAGAGGATCTCCCCGGTCTTCGGGACGTTCCTCGGCTGGGACACGGCCGGCTGGTGCCACGACTGGCCGGTGCCCGGGCAGCACGACACCCCGGAGGTGAGCGCCCCCGGCGCGGCGCCGGTCCTGGTGGTCGGCAACACCGGCGACCCGGCCACCCCGTACGAGGGCGCCCGGAGGATGGCGGACGAGCTGGGCAAGGGCGTCGGAGTGATGCTCACCTGGCGGGGCGAGGGACATGGCGCGTACGGCAGTGGCAGCGACTGTGTCGACTCCACGGTGAACGCGTATCTCCTGGACGGCTCGGTGCCGAAGGACGGCAAGGTCTGCTCATGACGACGGCGGGGGCTCCGGGCACCCGTGGTGCGCGAAGCCTCCGCCGCTCGCGAAGGAAGGCCGGATACGGCTCGGTATGCCGGCGCGTCCGGTCAGTACACCGGCTTGTCCGGCTCGATCTGGTTGACCCAGCCGATCACGCCGCCGCCGACGTGGACCGCGTCCGAGAAGCCCGCGGACTTCAGGACCGCGAGGACTTCCGCACTGCGGACACCCGTCTTGCAGTGCAGGACGATCTTCTTGTCCTGCGGGAGGCTCTCCAGGGCGGTGCCCATGAGGAACTCGTTCTTCGGGATCAGCCGGGCGCCCGGAATGGAGACGATCTCGTACTCGTTCGGCTCGCGGACGTCGATGATGTCGATGCTCTCGCCGTCGTCGATCCACTCCTTGAGCTGCTTGGGAGTGATCGTGGAGTCGGCGGCCGCCGCCTGGGCCTCCTCGGACACGACGCCGCAGAAGGCCTCGTAGTCGATGAGCTCGGTGACGGTCGGGTTCTCGCCGCAGACCGCGCAGTCCGGGTCCTTGCGGACCTTGACCTGGCGATACTGCATCTCCAGGGCGTCGTAGATCATCAGCCGGCCGACCAGCGGCTCACCGATGCCGGCGAGCAGCTTGATGGCCTCGTTGACCTGGATGGAGCCGATGGACGCGCACAGCACGCCCAGGACGCCGCCCTCGGCGCAGGAGGGGACCATGCCGGGGGGCGGGGGCTCCGGGTACAGGCAGCGGTAGCAGGGGCCGTGCTCGGACCAGAAGACGGAGGCCTGGCCGTCGAAGCGGTAGATCGAGCCCCACACGTACGGCTTGTTCAGCAGCACGCAGGCGTCGTTGACCAGGTAGCGGGTCGCGAAGTTGTCCGTGCCGTCGACGATCAGGTCGTACTGGCTGAAGATCTCCATCACGTTGTCGGCCTCGAGCCGCTCCTCGTGAAGGATCACGTTCACGTACGGGTTGATGCCCTTGACGCTGTCACGGGCGGACTCCGCCTTGGGGCGGCCGATGTCAGCCTGGCTGTGGATGATCTGGCGCTGCAGGTTCGACTCGTCGACCTCGTCGAACTCCACGATGCCGAGGGTGCCGACGCCCGCGGCGGCCAGGTACATCAGCGCCGGCGAGCCCAGGCCGCCGGCGCCCACACACAGCACCTTGGCGTTCTTCAGCCGCTTCTGCCCGTCCATCCCGACGTCGGGGATGATCAGGTGGCGGGAGTACCTGCGGACCTCGTCTACGGTGAGCTCGGAAGCCGGCTCGACCAGGGGTGGCAGCGACACGGGGACTCCGTTGGTCGGTCAATCACTACGGTTGTTCTCCCCGTAACAGTGCCATGCGCTTTTTCATTCCGAGACACCTGTTCCGACCAGCGAGACGACTTCGTCCCAGTAGCCGGGCATGGCCTCCCAGGGGTCGGTGCGGCCGTCCCGGTCCGTGCGGTCGGTGAACCAGACCGTCGCGGCGCCCTGCCAGCGGGCGATGCGCAGTGCCTCCTCCAGGTGCGGGCGGGGCACTCCATGGACGAAGTGGCAGAAGCGCTCGGGCGGATGGTCGGCGGTCCACTCGGCCACCTGGGACCAGCGGTAGTCGCTCCAGGGGCCGGAGAAGGTGACCAGCTGGTCGGCGAGCTGGGCGTAGCCCGGGTGCGGGTGGATGCCGTGGCCGAGGACGGTGTGGGCCTCGTCACGGATCACGCGGAGCGTGGCGACCGTGCGGCGCACCTCGGGCAGCCCGGCGTGGTCCGCCGGGCAGCGGTCCAGGAGGAAGCCGTCGACCTGGTACCAATCGACGAACCGGTGGGCGTCGGAGATCAGCTCCCCGAAGTTCCGGGTGCCGTACCGGGTGTCGAGGTGACCGAGGACGCGGATGCCCGCGTTGCGCAGGCGGCCGACCGCTTCCAGGCAGTGCGGGTCGGGGCGGGTGCCGGGACCGTCGGACACGTTGAGGACCACCCAGTGCAGCGGGGTGCCGGGGCGGGTGAGTTCGCCCCACTCGGCGGGGGCGAGGAGGGGGTGCGCGTAGCCGGGGACGCCGACGCCGGGGCGGAGTTCCGTGCCGGAGGTGCGTGGCCGGGTGCTGGTCAGATGCGGCATGCCGCCTCCATCCAGATGTCGGCGAGGGACTCCTCCAGGCCGATCCGGGGTCGCCAGCCGAGCCGGTCGCGGGCGGTGCGCACATCGGCCTGCTGCCAGCTTCCGCAGCCGTCCGGGTACGGGTACGCGACCGGGGGCGCGTGGTCCGGGTCGGGGCGGGGGTGGCCGATGGCCGGGCGCAGGGCGCCGGGAGGGCCGTCGAGTTCGTGGAGGGCGCCGCCGTATCCGGCCACGCGGGCGAGGACCGCGGCGGCGTCGCGCAGGCGGACGGCGCGGCCGGAGCCGATGTTGATGACACCCTGCGCGGCGGAGAGCGAGGCGGCGTGCACGGCGCGGGCCACGTCCCTGACGTCGACGAAGTCGCGCTGTGCGCCGAGGCCGCCGAGTTTCAGCTCGCCGTCGCCGGACTGCATGGCGCGGCGCATGGCCTCGGCGAGGCGGCCCAGCGGGGAGCCGGCGGGCGTGCCGGGTCCGGCCGGTGAGAAGACGCGCAGGACGACGGCGTCCAGGCCGGAGCCGAGGACGAGCTCGGTGGCGGCGAGTTTGCTGACGCCGTACGGGCCGCCGGGCCGGGGGACGGCGTCCTCCGCCGTGGAGGAACCGGGCTGGCTGGGGCCGTACTCGGCGCTGCAACCGATCTGCACCAGACGGGCACCGCAGCCGCTGCGGCGCAGAGCCTCGCAAACGGTGGCCACGGCCACGGTGTTGTGGCGGGTGAGTTCGCGGGCACCACCGCGGGTGGCGCCGGCGCAGTTGACGACGACGCCCGGGTGGACCGCGTCGAGGAAGCGGGTGAGGGCGCCGGGGCTGCCGGACGCGAGGTCGAAGCGGACGTCGGCGTCGTCGCCCCGGCCGAGGGCGGTGAGCTGTACGGCCGGGTCGGCGAGCAGGCGGTCGGCGACGAAGCGGCCGATATAGCCGTTGGCTCCGATCAGCAGGACTCTCATCGCGCGGCTCCCGGGGCGGCCGGGGCTGCTGGGCGGGTGGTCATGCGGGTTCTCCTTGAGGCGGGAAGGGAGGCATGTGCGGGTGCTGCCGGTGCGGACGGGGCCGCTGGCAGCGGGGGTCACCGGGAGGGTTCCGGCGGTGCGTGGGCCGAGGCCCTGGTCAGCTTGCGGCTCGCGTGGAACAGGAGGGCCAGGGCCGCCGCGCCGCAGGCCAGGGTGGGGACGGTGCCGGCACCCCAGGTGGTGACGAGGGCTTCGACGGGCGTGGCCAGGAAGCCGCAACCGGGCAGGCGGGAGGTGAAGACCGCGGCGAGGGCGGCCGCGTGGAGCGTGGCCGTGGCGGCGAGGACCACGGCCGGGGCGTAGGCGAAACCGTGGGTGGTGAGGAGGCGGGCCAGGAAGAGGAGGGCGCCCAGGGTGAGGGTCTCGGCGTAAGGAGCGGGCTCGTCGAGGACCGCGGCACAGAGGGTGAGCAGGGCCGCCAGGGCGCCCAAAAAGAGGGCGAAGGCGCCGAGCAGGAGTGGTCGTACGGCGGCGGCGAAGTCCTCCAGGCCGCGACTGGCCGCGAGTTTGCGGCGGGCACGTGCGGTGAAGAGGTGGGCGGTCCAGGCGGCGGGCCCGCAGGCCAGGGTGAGGGCCAGGACGGGGGCGGCGGTGAGGGGCCAGGGGCCGTCGGCCGCGCCGGTGGGGAAGTCGTCGGGGCCTCCGGCGACGGCACTGTCGAGCAGGCCGTCGCCCAGGAGGGCGTAGACGATGAGCCAGGTGGTCCAGGTCGTGGCTCTTCCGGGGGCGGTGCGGTCGGGTCTGCTCAGGGGGCCTCGGCGCAGTGCCGCGCGGAGGGCCAGGGCCACGGCGAGGGTGCCGGCTGCGGCAGCGATCAGGCGCGACTGGCCGTGGGTGAGGTGCACGGCGGTCACGACGGCGGCGCACAGCGTGCCCGGCAGGAGCGTCAGCAGGGCCCAGTCGGCGCGTACCCGGGGAGCGGAGGGCGCGGCGGGCGGGGGCGCGTCCCCGTCCCGGGAGGCTCGCGCGTACATCTCCTCCGCGAGGGAGAAGACGTCCCGGTGGCGGAAGCGGGCGGCGGTCCGGTCGGTGATGCCGTGCGCCTCCAGGCCCGCCGCGATCTCGAGGGGGTCCACCGCGCGTTGGCAGAGCTCCCGGTGACGGTGCATCAGCGCCTTCACGGGGTCGGCGGCACCGCGGCGCGGGGCGGCGGGGCTCTCCGAGCGGTCCAGTTCGCCCAGGCCGCTCATCGGGCTCCCTCCGGGGCGGGGGCCGGTGTGGTGGCGCGTACGGGTCTGGCCGTCGCCCAGCCGGGGCCGCGGACGACGAGGCTGGGTGACGGGGCGGCCCAGCGGATCGGGACGTGGGCCTCGGCGGGTACCGCGAAGGGCAGCGGCGCCCCCGCTTCGTCGAGGACCACACGGCGGATCGGCGCGCGCGAGACGATCTCCAGGTAAATGCCGTGAAATGCCTCGATGTTCTGCTCGACCGTGAACAGTTCGAGGGCACGGGCGCGGGCGGCGGCACCCAGGCGCGCGCGGCGCGCGGGGTCACGCAGCAGCGCCACGCACGCCTCCGCGAGCGCCCGCGGGTTGCGCGGCGGTACGACGAGCCCGGTGCCGCCGATGACCTCCACGACCGCGCCGACGTCCGTCGACACGGTCACGCGTCCGCAGAGCATGGCCTCGACGAGGCTGATCGGGAAGCCCTCGACGACGCTGGAGAGCACGGTCACGGCGCCCGAGGCGTAGGCGTCGGCGAGGGCCGGGAGGTCGGGCCCGCCGATCTCCTCGAAGGACACCGGGTTGTCGCCGGCGGCGTGCGGCCCGTCGGCTTCGTCGGGGAAGAGCTGGGCGGCCAGGGTCCGGCAGTGGCCGAGGTAGGCCGCGCCCTCGGCACCGGCGGGCGCTCCGACGATGCGCAGGCGGGTCTTCGGCTGACGCTTGCGGATCTCCGCGAAGGCGTGCAGCAGCGAGACCAGGTCCTTGGCGGGCTCGACGCGCCCGACCCAGACGAGCGTGTCCGGGTCGGCGCACTCGGGGGACTCGCCGACCTCGGCGAAGGGCCGGGCGTCCATGCCGGGGTAGACCGTGCGCAGCTTCTCGCGGTCGGCGCCGCAGCGCTCCTGCCAGCGGCGAGCGTGCGCGTTGCCGGCGGTGACGATCTCGGCCCGTGCGTAGGCCTCGGCCGCGAGCCTGCCGTGGAAGGCCGCCAGCAGGGACCGTACGACGGGCGGGGCGTCCGGGGCGCTGAGGTAGTGCGTGCGCAGGCGCACGCCGTACTCGGTGACCAGCAGGGGGACGCCGGTGAAGTGACGGGCGAGCAGGCCCGGCAGGGCGGCCGGGCCGCCGGACGCGGCGTGGCAGAGGTCGACCGCGCCCAGTCCGTCGTCCTCGTACCAGTCGAGCGAGAGGGGGCGCAGGGCGTGTTCCAGGTGTGCGGCCACGGCGAGCAGATCCGGTACGCGTGCCTCGCGCGCCGCGCGGTGGGCGCCGGGCGCACGACAGGCGCGTTCCAGTGTGCGTACTGCGGTCTCGGAGCGGAGGGCTCCCCCCAGGCCGCCCGTCTCGCGGGCGAGTTCGGCGAGCCCGTACAGAGCGTTGGCGAAACGGTCCGCCTCGGGGCCCGACACACCCGCGGAAATCCCCTGGGCGGCGGCCGACGGGCCCTCGGCAACGCCCGACGCACCCCCGGCAGCCCCTTGGGCAGGACCCGACGCACTCCCTGCAGCCCCCTGGGCGACACCCGGCACCCCTCCGGCCGCCCCACTCAGCACGGCCGCCAGTTCGCCGAAGCACTCGGTGAACCGCCGACGTGCGCGGCGGCCCAGGACCACCTCGTCGTCCTCGGCCGTCCACATCGGCGCGGTGCGCACCCTGCGGACGTTCGGCGGAAGCGGGAGCCAGCCCTCGTCCTCCTGGTGCCGGCTGCGACTGAGCGCGTAGACGTCGAACTCGTGCTGTCCGAGCCCGCGCACCAGCCGGTCGCACCAGAGCCTGGCGTCACCGCTCACGTACGGATAGCCACCTTCCGTAAGCAGTCCGATGCGCACGAGTGCACCCCCGATCTCCCGTATCAGGAGCCGCCGTTGCCCGGCGGCTCGCAGCGGGACGAACGTATGCGGACAAGGCGGTGGCGCGACGGACGGTCACTTGCGTGTGTGCTCCGGGCGCCCCCTGGAGAGGGGGTCCGCTGTACTGGTGCTCGACGCCGGGTGGGGGCAGACTTCACCGCGGGACC
>NZ_JBEXSR010000068.1:0-27907 GCF_040613735.1 Streptomyces sp. NPDC006235 | reverse complement strand
CCTCCGTGCGGTGAAGATTCGACACCTCCACCACACACGGGGGCCTTCGCCATGATCAAGCCCGGCCAGTGTTAACAACGCTCGTGATCAATACAGCTAGGTGGTTGCCGGTGAACCTCTCCCGACTCGACCTCAATCTGGTCCTCGCCCTTCGCGCGCTGCTGGAGGAGCGCAATGTCACCCGCGCCGGCGAGCGCATCGGCCTCAGCCAGCCGGCCATGAGCGCCGCGCTGTCCCGGCTGCGCCGCCATTTCGACGACGAATTGCTCGCCCGCACCGGCAACGCCTACGAGCTGACTCCGCTCGGCGCCGCCCTGCGCGACCGCAGCGCCACCGCGTGCGACCTGCTGGAGCGGGTCTTCGCCAGCCAGGCCGACTTCGACCCGGCGGCGGAGTCACGTGAGTTCACCCTGCTCGCCTCCGACTACGGGGCGGCCGTGTTCGGTGCCGCACTCGCCCGCACCCTGCACGAGGAGGCGCCCGGCATCCGGCTCACCTTCCAGCACCCGGCACCTTCCGTCGTGGAGAACACCGCCGCGGTGCTGAGCACCGTCGACGGACTGCTGATGCCGCACGGCATCATCGACGGCTTGCCCGCCGTCGACCTCCACCAGGACCGCTGGCTGTTCCTGGTGGCCGACGATCACCCCGAGATCGGTGACGAACTCTCCCTGGACCAGCTGGGGCGTCTGCCTTGGGCCGTCTACCAGCGTCCCTACGACGCCCCGGCCGCCCGCCAGCTCAGCATGATAGGGATCAGTCCCCAGGTGGAGGTGTCCGTGCAGACCTTCCAGCTGCTGCCCCTCATGGTCGAGGGCACCCGCCGGATCGCGATGATCCAGGAGCGCCTGGCACGCAAGGCGGTCCGATCCGCCGCGGTGCGCGTCCTGCCCTGCCCCTTCGAGGCGGTACCGGTGCGGGAGGCGATGTGGTGGCACCCGGTGCACGCTCAGGACGCGGGCCACATCTGGCTGCGGCAGAAGGCCGCGGAAGTGGGCGCGACGCTGGCGGGCAACGGCTACAGCCATGGCAAGGGCCCAGGGAAGGCCGTGCCCGTCGACCAGAGCGCGGGGTTGCCGCCGGGCCGGCTCTGACCGGGCCGGCGGCAACCCGTGATCGACGCGCTCTTGGTCTTCCCGCACACCCTCAGGCCAACTGCTCCGGCAACGGCCGGGGACCGACGGCGCCCACCCGGCGGCGGGCCGCCCACAGCCCCGCCGCGACGAGGGCGGCGGCCAGCCCCAGCACACCCACCGCACCGGCGAGACTGCCGACCGCGGACTCCCCGGCGAGCAGCACCAACGGGCAGATGAACTCACCGCCGAAGAAGGCCGCCGTCCACAGCCCCGTCCCGCGGCCGCGGTCCTCGAACGCCAGGCGGGACATGGCACTGGTGAGAAGGGCGGGCAGCAGCATGCCGGTGCCCACACAGTTGACGACCGCCCCGATGACCAGCAGCGGGGCATTGCCCGCGAGGAACATCACCCCGAAGCCGGCCGCGCAGACCGCGAAGACGGCGGGCAGCATCGGGTCGGGAGAACGCTTGAGCCGGGCGAAGGTGACCGCTCCGCCCACGGTCGCGGCACTGGCGATCGCGGTGGCCAGTCCGATCACGCCGGTGTTCTCCACCCCGAGGTCGTCGAGCAGGTACGACATCTCCACCGGGACGGTGTAGAAGACCATCGCCCCGAAGAAGGTGAGGGCACAGAGGCCGCCCAACTGCCGCCAGGGGAACGAGCGGCGGGCCTCCGTCTCGGCCGGAGTCTCCTCGCCGTCCGCACGGGCCGCCGGGTTGGGCAGGGCGGTTGCCATCAGCGGGGCGAGCGCCAGGCTCACGGCGTAGATCCAGAAGGGCACGCGCCAGCCCGCCGATCCGGCGGCGCCGCCGAGCACGAAGAAGACGGTGGCCGACGCGGAGGCGCACATGGTCTGCAGGGCGAGGTACTTCACCCGCCGGTGACCGCTGTAGTAGTCGCCGATCAGAGTCGTGCAGCAGGTCATGATCGCGGCCTCGGCGACTCCGACCAGGGCGCGGCTGGCGATGATGCCGCCCAGCGAGTCCAGCCACAACGGTGCCGTGCCGAACAGCGCGTACAGGACGGTCGCCACGACCAGCAGGCGCTTGCGGCCCACCCGGTCCACGATCACACCGGCGAACGGGGCCAGCAGCGCCAGCGCCAGCGCCGGGACGGTCAGCGCGAGGGGCACCAGCGCCTTGGCCCCCGGGACCGACGCGAAGTGGTCCTGCATCTTCGGCAGTACCGGGGCGATCAGCACCGCCCCCAGGATCGGCAGACAGCTGCCCGCCATCAGAAGGGTCACCCGCAGCAGATGGGCCGGGCCCGAGACGGCGACGGCTGACGCAGTGGTGGCATCGACCGCCGCGTGAGGCGACGGGGGCACGGAACCGGGCATGGCGACTCCAGGGGGCGGTGTAAGGGAGTGGGCATGCCTCACGGCGCCGACGGCGCACGGCATGCTGGGGAAGCTCGCACGCCGGCGGCATCCGAACAGCGGCGTGCGGTAGCGACGACTATGGGCGCGCCAAAGCGCCGGTGCCATCCCCTGCGCGATCCGAATCCCGTATCCGGGTCATCCACGCTGTGGATGGGATGGGCAACCGTCACGCAGCCGGAAGACGTGCACGACCGTTCCTGCGAGCGAACAGCGGTGCCCCGGAGCTCTGTCGTCCCGGCCTCCGGGACACCGTCGGCTGCCGGCAGCCGACACGTCGCGCACGCAGGGCAGCGTCAGCGGACAGGCAGCGGCAGGACGCGCCGGTAGGCGGCGACGGCGACGACCGCGACCACCACATGCATCACCATCAGCGCGGCGACGGCCAGCGGCCCACTGCCGGGCATACCGCCTCCGAGCAGGGGCTCAGGCGGTCTCCGACCCCGGGCTCGGTGTCACTGTGTGACCCACGAGCCACAGGTGCCTCGCCAATGAGACTCGGCCTTGTGGGAACCGGCTCGCCGAGCACCGTCTGCGCTCAGGCTCGTTCGCCGTCGTGCGGAACGCCGACGAGGACGAAGGCCATCGTGGCCGGTCGGTCGCCGTGGTTGCGCCAGGCGTGGCGGGTCCCGTTCTGGATCACGATGTCCCCTGCCGAGAGCCGGGTGCGGTGGCCGTCGTCGAGTTCGAGGACGATCTCGCCCTGGAGCACGATGCCGTAGTCGACGGTCGGCGTGGTGTGCATGCCGTCGGGCTCGATGAGTTCCGCGATGCCGGGCGAGTCGGCCCGCTGCTCCCGGTCGAAGGCGACGGGGTCGAAGGCCGGGTCGGCCATCGCGGTGTCCGGCGGAAAGGTCAGCACGATGAACCGTGTGCCGCCTGGGGCCGGGAGCAGGCTGGTCACCTTCGGCGTGGGATCCTCCCCCGCCCTGCTGAGGGATCCGCCGGGGTCGGTGGCCCACGGCAGGCGGGACACCCAGCCCGGCAGGCTGGTGAACTCGCGGCTGCGCGGGACGGGGCCGTCGCTGACGACGACCGACCTTCCGTCCTCGTCGTGGCCGGTGACGACTCTGCGCATGTGTCTCTCCTCGGTCGGGTCCGCCGGATGTATCGAACCCGTCGGTCAGTCGGGCCGGTCGGTGCCGGGCTCGGTCAGGGTCGTCAGCGCGGTGGTCCAGGCGTCCAGCACGTCCTCCACCGTCGGGGCCGGTGCCCGGAGCAGGGCGGATGCCACCGTGCGGACGAACAGCCGGTGCCGGTCCTCCGTCAGGTACTCCACCGGGGACTTGCCGTCCACGCGCGCGAGCAGCAGCGCGGGCAACAGGGACGCGGCTCGTGCCTCGACGGCAGGCCGAGGCTCCCAGTCGACGCACCGGACGTATGCCTCGGCCAGCGTGCGGGCGGACCGCAGGAGGCCGGCTCGGTGCCTGGGCAGCACGAGGCTCTTGAGGAGCAGGTGGTTGACGCAGAAGGCGAGGTCGAAGGCCGGGTCTCCGTACCAGGCGCACTCGGCGTCCAGCAGCACGGGACCTGACGGGCCGACAAGGATGTTCTTGGGGCTGACGTCGCCGTGGACCAGCGCCAGGCGGGTGGCGGTCGTGCGCTCGGCGAGGCTGTGCAGGATGTCGCTCAGGGTCGGGTGGGCGGCCGCGGTGGCGAGCAGGTACGGCTCGATGCGCAGTGCGTGGAAGTTGTCGTCGGTGGCGAACTCGGCGGCGAGGGACGCGTCGCCCGCGCTCGCCGCGTGCAGCATGCCGAGCGCCTCTCCGACGGCCGCGGCGGTCGCCACGTCCACCTCGCCGTGGAGCAGTCGCGCCTTCCACACCGGGTACCGCTCGGGGGGCAGATACGCCATGGCGAAGAGGCCGGCTCCGGAATCGTGGGCCAGGAGTTCCGGCACGGTCTCCGGTCGGTGCCGGGACGCGAACCGCATCCACGCCCATTCGTAGGCGTTGCGCGACACCGGTGCCTGCCAGTCGGCGGCTACCTTCAGCCGGGCCAGGGCACGCTTGATGCAGAGGGATCGTCCCGGCAGGTCCACCCGCCACAGGTCGGACGAGACACCGCCGGCGAGCGGGGTCCAGCGTGCGCTCTCATCAGGGCGGGCGAGTTCGTGGGCGGTCAGAAAGCCGGACAGTGCAGGGTCCGGACATGCCTGCACGGAGGCGGGACTCATCGCCGCTCACCCGGCCCGGTGGTCAGGCCACGGGGGCTGTTGCAGGCGTGGGCCGGCGGCTCGCCCACCAGGATCCGTACGACTTCTTCGGCTGCGCGGCGGCGCAGTTCCGTCACCGAGGCGTCGGAGGAGAAGGCGACGTGGGGAGTGATCAGCGCGCCCGGCTGGTCCAGCAGCGCGGCGGGCACGTGCGGTTCGGACTCCAGTACGTCGAACGCGGCTGAGTCGAGGTGCCCGCTGTCGAGCGCCTTGACGACCGCGTCGGTGTCCACCAAAGGCCCCCTGCTGACGTTGACCAGCAGGCCGCCCGGCTTCATGAGCGCCAGCTGCTCGGCGCCGATGATGTGGTGCGTGCCGGGGGTGAGCGGAACGTGGAGGATCACCACGTCGCTGCGGCGCAGCAGTTCCTCCAGGCCCGCCGACTCCACCCCCGGGGCGTCCTTCGGCGGGAAGGGGTCGTGGGCCAGGATCCGGCAGCCGAACGCGCCGAGCTTGGCCGCGGTGGCCCGTCCGATGCGTCCGTAGCCGACGATGCCGCAGGTCAGCGTGGACAACCGGCGCAGCCGGGCGCTTGCGGGGTCCCATCGTCCGGCTCTGACCTCGCGGTCGAACACCGCCAGGCCCCGCGTCCAGGCGAGCACCATGCCGACGGCGTGGTCGGAGACCTCCTCCACGCAGTAGTCCGGAACGTTGGTGACCCACGCGCCCCGCTCGGTGGCGGCTTCCACGGCGATGTTGTCCAGGCCGACGCCGAGTCTGGCCACGATGCGCAGGTCGGGTGCGGCTCCGATCGCGGTGGCGGAGACGGGGGCCCAGCAGGTGAGGATTCCGGCGGGCCGGTGCTCGGCGACCAGTTCCTCGATCATCTCGGCGGAGGCGGGCTCGGCGGGGCCGGTCACCAGGGTGTGGCCCGCCCTCTCGATGACCGATCGCTCGACGGAGTCGTCGGGCCAGGCGTAGTCGGTGAGCAGCACGGTGCCCAGGCGGCTCGGTGAAGTCATGGCAGGTCGTCCTCGCAGGAATCGTACGGCCGCGGCGGGTGTCGGGCCCGGTCGCGGCCGGTGAGCGGTGTGATCGCCGCCCGCAAGGGGCCAGCAGCCTGTCCGACGGGACTGCCGGTCACCACGGGTGGAGCGGAGAGAGGGTTGAGTCGCTGAAGTCGGTGGTGCCGGCGCTCGCCGACTTGTGGTCGGTCCGGGCGCCGCGGTACGTCCCTGGAACGGGTCACGAGAAGCCGGGGCACGTCGCATCAATCTGTCATAGCCACGTTGATGCTAACGATAGCATCAGGAGTCTGCAACACGTCAAGGTTTCGGCATGTGCTCCCGGGATCCCCCCCTCGGCGGGCTCTCTGCCGCAGCACGGATGCCGATACTCCTGATGAAAGCGAATACCGGTGAAGAAATCCTCGCCTCATGTCTTGACGCGCCGGGTGCTTGCCTACATGGTTTCTGCCAACGCCGACCGTGCGACCGCCAGGTGTCCGCACGATGTCCGGCTGTCGAAGACGCCATAGCCACGGACGTCCCCGACGGGCAAATGACGGGCTGAATTCCGCAGACGGTGTCCGACCGCGCGGCAACCCACCGCCCCCGATCCGCCGGCTGTCGGCAGCATTTCGCCCTCGCCGACACGAGTCCGTGTTCAGCTCACCGCTTCTCGTCACCTCCCGTACGCGCCCCGTACCGGTGGTGGATCCGCGGCGGCACTGCCGCGGCCCATTCCCTCTCAGGAGCCGCTATGACTCACGCAGCGCAAGTCGACACCAGTGCAGGGCCTGTCGGCGACGCACAGGAAAGCAGTCGTCTCCCCATTTCCCGCCTCATGATCGGGGTCGGCTTCCTTCTGGTGGTCCTCTCCTACATGGTCAACGCTATGGACCGCCAGGTCTTTCCCCCGCTGCTGCCCGCCATCCGTGCGGAGTACGGGTTCTCCCTGGAGCAGGGCGGGCTGCTGGCGACGAACTTCACTCTCGGCATGGCCCTGGCGGGCCTGCCCGCCGGCTACCTGCTGGATCGCTTCCGCCGCAAGACCGTGCTGCTGGTAAGCATCGTGATCTACTCCCTGGGCACGATGGCCACACCGCTGGCGACCGGATTCGCCGACATGACCCTGTACCGGGTCGTCTCCGGCTTCGGCGAGGGCATGCAGTCCGCCGCCATCTTCGCGGCGATCGGCGCCTTCTTCGCTCACCGCCGCGGCCTCGCCTTTGGAATCATCGGGGTGGGCTATTCCCTTGGCGTGTTCATCGCCCCGCTCATCGGCGTCCGCCTGATGAACGCGCACGGCACCTGGCACTCGCCCTTCTATCTGTTCGGCGCGGCCGGTCTGCTGATCGCCGCCGCCTGCCTGTTCCTCGTGAAGGCCGGTCTGACGGAGCACTCCGTGGAGAAGACCGTCTCGACCAGGACCTACGAGTACATGCCGGCCTCCCCCTACAACCGCAACACCATCGCGCTGGTCGTCCACTCGGTCGTCAGCGGTGTGGCCCTCTACGGGTTCCTCGGCCTCTATCCGACGTACCTCATCACCTCGCTGCACTACAGCCCTGAGCAGGCTGCACTGGCCATGAGCCTCCTCGGCTTCGGGGGCATGACGGCCATCTTCGGCGGCTGGCTCGGCGACCGTGTCAACCAGCGCACCCTGCTGATCGTGAGTCTGCTGGCCGTCTCCGCGGTCAGCGTGTGCATCTACACGACCCAAGCCGGAGTCGGCCTCCAGTGCGTGTTGGCCTTCCTCATGGGCGCCTTCGGCCTCGGCTTCATCTATCCGAACACCAACAGCGCGATGCAGCGGGCCGTCCGTCCCGCGCAGATCGGACGCGCCTCCGGCATCTTCGTCACCAGCTACTACGGAACGGCAGCCTTCTCGGGCCTGCTCTTCGCCGCCCTGGTGGACTCCTTCGGCTGGAGCCGGGCCGGGTTGCTGCAGGTCACGATGCTGCCGTTGGTGGGCGTCGCCGCGCTGGCCTTCGTCCGCACCTCACTGTTCAACAACGCGGTCCGCTGACGGGCCGGCCCCTCTGCCACTGGAAAGCCCGTGTCGCACCGGCCGATCGGCTGGTGCGACACGGGCTTTCCAGTGGCAGAGGTGGGCCCTGCGCCGACACACCACAGGGCCTGTTCCACCACCGAGCGGAGGAACAGGCCCTGGCGAGCGGTCGACCCGGTGGGCATTCGCCGTTCAGGCGCTCTCGGCCACGACCGGGTTGCGCAGGACGCCGATGCCCTCGATCTCCACCTCGACCTCGTCCCCGGGCCGGATCGGTCCGACACCGGAGGGCGTTCCGGTCATGATCGCGTCTCCGGGCAGCAGCGTCAGATAGCGGCTCAGGTAGGCGACGAGGTCGGGCACGGCGAGCAGCAGGTCGGCCGTGCTCGCCGACTGCGCGACGGCGCCGTTCACCCGGGTCGTCAGCGACAGGTCCGAGGGGTCGAGTCCGGTGGCGATGACCGGTCCGAGAGGAGCGAACGTGTCCTGCCCCTTCCCGATCAGCAGGGTCCCGAATGCGCTTTCCCTGCGCTGGACGATACGGTCGCTGACGTCATTGCCGCATGTGTAGCCGAGGATGTACTCATGGGCCTCGGAAGCTTTCACATGGCGGGCTTCCTTTCCGATGACAGCGACCAACTCGCCTTCGAAATGTATGAGTTCACCGTCCGCCGGATAGACGATGGCATCGCCGGGTCCGATGACAGCGGTACTCGGCTTCATGAAACACACGGGAACCTCCGGGACGTCCCGGTCGGTCTCGTCGATGTGTGCGGCGTAGTTGTAGGCGAACCCGAAGATCCGCGGCCTTTCGAGAGGCGGGAGAACGACCACGTCGCCGACTTCGTCGACCTGCCCCGTGAGGGACAACCCGGTAAAGGGATCGCCTTCGCATCTCACGATTCTGGCGTCACCGTCTTCGAATTCTCCGTAGTGACGCACACCATCGACGGCATACCTGACGATCCTCACGGAAACCTCCGCAACTAGGCAGCCGCTTGCGGCGGCTGCAAGGGCCCCTCCCATAGTGCTAACGTTAGCATGAGACAGTGATCAACTCCGCTGTCCCCACCTTCCGACCGCGGAGCGCGATGGGATTGCTACCGTTGGCACGCGGAAAGCAATGGCACCGGACCAGCCGCCTGAGGGAGCCGCTTACGTGATCACGACCAGGGACATCGCCGAACGCCTCGGGGTCTCCGTCTCGACGGTCGGCCGGGCGCTCTCCGACGACCCCCGCATCAGCGAGGAGACCAAGTTCCGGGTCCGCCAGGCCGCGTCCGAGATGGGTTACGTGGGGAACCGTGCGGCGCGAATGATGCGGGGAGCGTCGAGCAACGTGGTCGCGCTGGTGATCCCGGACATCCGCAACAGCTTCTACTCGACCATCGCGCATCAGCTGTCGAAGAACATGCAGGCCGAGGGCTTCCAGCTGATGCTCTCGGAGACCGACGACGACCGGATGGTGGAGCTGCGCCATCTGCGGGAGCTGTCCGCCAACCGCGTCGCGGGCGTCATCATCGTGCCCACTGCGCGCCCGCACGGCGATTCCGTCAAGCTTCTGCGCACCCTGCCGCACCTGCAACTACTGCGCCGCCACCCCGCCCTCGGCTCCCAGTGGTTCGGCGTGGACGACCACGAGGCCCTGCGTCAGGCCACCGCCCACCTGGTGGAGCTGGGCCACACCCGCATCGCCTATATGGGCGGCCCCGAGGAACTGCCCACGGGCGCCGAACGGCTGCGCGGATTTCGCAGCGCCCTGCGCGAAGGCGGCCTGCCGGACGACGCCGGGCGCGCAGAGCTGTGGCCCCCCTCGTCCGTGGACCACGGCCGCCGGGCGACGCGCCGGCTGCTGGACGGCCCGGACGTGCCCACGGCACTCGTCCTGGGATCGACCCAGCTCACCCTGGGTGTGCTGGAGGAGTTGTCCGAACAGGGCGTGAAAGTGCCCGGGGAGCTGTCCGTGGTCGGGTTCGGGGACGAACCGGGTTTCTCCTGGTGGGGGCCGGGGCTCACCACGACCGGTCTGCCGATCCAGGAGATGGCCACCGGCTGTGCGCTGTGGCTGATGCGCCGCCTCAAGACCAAGCCGGACAACGACGGACCGTACACGTCGGTCTCCCTCGGGTCGCTGGTCCTGCGCGGCAGTACGGCGCCCCCTGGCCCGGCGACGACCGCCTCCGGGCGCGGCTGAGCCACTGCCGGGTTCGGGCCTCCGGTCCATGCGGTAGCTGCGCTGTCGGCCCATGGGCCGGGGAGCAAGGCCACGACCCGGCCCCCCGATTCATGGACCGGCTCCCCCACCCGGCCACTCGGTCCGCCTGCACGCACAACGCGAAGGGTGCCCGGAGCGCATCGCTCCGGGCACCCTTCGCGTCGTCGGTCACGTCGTTAAAGCCGGTTCACGTCAATACGTCATCAGTACGTTCCGCAACGCAACCCGCGCATGACGCCGGCGGTACGGGCGAGTTCGTCGAGCACCTGCTCGGCGGCGGTCTCATGTATCTTGCCGGGCCGGAAGACGCCGTCCGCGACGACTTCATTGACGAACGGAATGCTCACGGTCGGGCCGATCGGAAGCATCCTGAGGTTCGCCACCACCTGCTTGGCCATCTGCACGGCCCGGGTGCCCGCCGATACCCCTCCATAGCTGACAAACGCGGCCGGCTTGTGCTGCCACTCCACGACGAGGTAGTCCCAAGCGTTCTTCAGCGGGGCCGGAAAGCCGCCGTTGTACTCCGGGGTGACAAAGACGAACGCGTCCGACGCGTCCACGATCCGGCTCCACTCCACGGTATGGCTCTTGGTGTACTGCCGCAGCGCCGGCGGGTGCGGCTCGTCGTAGAAGGGCAGAGCGAGTTCGCGCAGATCGACGAGGTGCGACTCGAACCCGTCGTGTTCCGCGGCCCTGGCGGTGAACCAGTCCGCGACGGATCTGCCCACGCGTCCGGGACGTGTGCTGGCGACAACTGTGGTGAGGGTCATCGGGGGCGCCGAGGGCCCCGATGCCATAGGGGGCTCACTTTCCATGTCGGCAACGATCCGGCCCGGCGAACCCGCGCCCGCCTGTGCTGTCCGTCCGTCCAGGAGGAGTACGGGTCCGCCGGAGTATCCGTTGCCGGGGGTGCGACGGATTATGCGAACGATAGCACTCACTCGAAGTCGCGCCAGTACCGCAAGAACAATCAACAGCCACACCGAACCTGATGTCGCCTGCCCCTTGACAGGACTGCCAGCTCTTCGCAGGATTGCGCTATCGTTAGCATTGGTCAGTCGCGATGGCCGGGCAACCCCCGTCATCGCCCTGTGCCCCGGATTCCGTCGCCGGCCGCGCCGGGACCATGAAGAGAGCTGTACGGCCCTTCTCCCGTGTCCGGCGTCGCGGTACCGGTCCGGGTGTCGCACCGTGGGGCCCGCCCTCTCCCGCTGCCGGTCGGCCAGGGTTCCTCCCTTCGCCTCCTGCTGCGGGAATCCGTCCCGCCACGGCGGGCACGGACGCCGGCACCGGCCCCCGCTCATCGCCCCGAACTCCGAAAGGTCTCACCGTCATGACAGACACGCGGATCACCAAGCTCCACGGCCGCAGGGTGTGGGACTCACGCGGCCGGCCGACCGTCGAGGTCGAGGTCCACCTGGCGGACGGCGCGATCGGGCGGGCCATCGCACCCGCGGGGGCCTCGACGGGCCAGGGCGAAGCGCTCGATCTGCGCGACGGCGGCGACCGCTTCGGCGGACTCGACGTCCGGCGCGCGGTGGCTTCGGTCAACCGCGAGATCACGCCCGCTCTGCTGGACCTCGACGCTGCCGACCAGGAGGCCGTCGACCGCCTTCTGGTGGACCTGGACGGAACCCCCGACCGCGGCCGTCTCGGCGGCAACGCGATCGTGGCCGCGTCCATGGCGGTCCTGCACGCCGGCGCCGCTTCGGCGGGCGTACCACTGTGGCGGCACCTGGCGGGTGGGCGGCCGGTCCGCATCCCGCTGCCCGAGATCCAGATCTTCGGCGGCGGCGCCCACGCGGACCGCCGCGTCGACGTCCAGGACTTCATGGTGGTCTGCCCCGCGGCGCGGAGCTTCTCCGAGGCGCTGGACTGGACGGCGGAGATCTACCGGGCGGCCGGCAGCCTGATGCGCGCCGCCGGCAAGGCCCAGGGCGTCGCCGACGAGGGCGGCTTCTGGCCCGCCTTCGACTCCAACGAGGAAGCGCTGGAGACGCTGAGCCTCGCCATCGAGAGCGCGGGGTTCGCTCCCGCCACCCAGGTCGGCATCTCGCTGGACGTCGCGGCCTCGCAGTTCGGCAGTGCCGGCAAGTACACCCTGGCCCTGGACGACCGCACACTGGACACCGAGGCGCTGATCGACATGCTGGGCGGCTGGATCAGGCAGTACCCGATCCTGTCCGTCGAGGACCCGGTGGGTGAGGACGATCACGACGGCATGCTGGAGTTCACCCGGCGCCACGGCCGCCACTGCCAGGTGATCGGCGACGACTACCTCGTCACGAACGCCAAGCGGGTGGAGGCCGCGGCCACCGTCGGAGCGGCGAACGCCGTCCTCGTCAAGCCGAACCAGGCCGGCACGGTCACCGAGGCGTTCCAGGCCCTGCGGGCCGGTAAGGAGGCCGGCTTCGGCACGATCGTCTCCGCCCGTTCCGGGGAGACCGAGGACATCACCATCGCCCATCTGAGCGTCGGCTGGGACGCCGGCCAGCTCAAGGTGGGATCGTTCACCCGCTCCGAGCGCATGGCGAAGTGGAACGAGGTTCTGCGCATCGAGGAGTCACTCGGTGATTCCGCCGAATTCAGCGGCTGGTCGGCGTTCCCGTTCGCCGACCCCGCGTCCTTTGCGTCCAGGCCCTGAATCGGCTTCGGAGCATTAAAGTCATTCGAATTCCAAGAGCCGATCCGAGCACGGAGACCAGCATGCTGCCACCCGTCAATCTGCGCCCGAATTTCAACATCACCCGCTCCAGTCACGTCCGTCTCACGGTCGCCGATCTGGCCGAGAGCCGGAACTTCTACGTGAAGGCGCTGGGCCTCGTCGTCAGCGACGAGGACGACCGCACCTGCTACCTGCGCGGCCTGGCCGAGGCGTGCCACCACAGCCTCGTGCTGGAGCTGGACGAGGAGAGGGCCGGATCGTGCAGGCGGGTCGGTTACCGGGTCTTCTTCGACGAGGACCTGGACCTCGCGTACGCCTGGTTCCGTGAGCGGGGGCTGCCCGCCGAGTGGGTCGACGCCCCGTACCAGGGCCGCACCCTGCACGTCAGCGACCCCATCGGCACCCCGCTCGAACTGTGCGCGCACATGGAGACCCGGCCTCGGCTGCACATCGACTTCGCGTCCCACAAGGGCGCCCACGCGCAGCGGCTGGACCACTACCAGATCTTCGCGCCCGACACCTACGAGCTGTGCGCCTTCTACAGCGAGCTCGGCTTCCGCAACTCGGAGTACCTGGAGCACGGCGACAAACTGCTGGGCGCGTTCATGTACCGCAAAGGCACCTGCCTCGACCTCGCGATCGTCGAGAACACCGGGCCCGCCCTGCACCACTTCGCCTACACCGTCTCCGAGAGCCACGACATCTTCACCGCCTGCGACTGGGCGGGCATCCTCGGCTACGGCGACGGGGTGGAGCGCGGCCCCGGCCGGCACGGGCCGGGCGGAATGCTCTTCGCCTACCTCCGCGACCCCGACGGGCACCGGGTGGAGGTCTTCAACAGCCACTACCAGACGATCGACACCGAGATCGAGCCCGTCCGCTGGGACGCCGCGTCACTGAGCACCAACGCCCGCTGGGGTCTGCCTGCCCTGGAGAAGTGGTACTTCGAGGCGTCGCCCTTCGTCGACGCGCCGCTGATCCCGCCGGCCGAGCTGCCGAAGCCGATGTCCCTCGAACGATTCCTATTGGAGCAGTCCGCCCCCTGACCCGGCCCGGCCTTTTCACCCCTGCGTCACCCGAGGAGACACCATGGCACGAGTGCCCTACCTGGACCGCGAGGACGCGGACCCGGCACAGAAACCCCTGTACGACCGGCTGGAAGCCGAACGCAAGGTACCGACGGCGAACATCTTCCTCGCCCTGGCCAACGCGCCGGCCCAGCTGGACGCCTTCCTGACCTACGCCAACTCGCTGCGAGCCGCCGACCTCAGCCCCCGCTTGCGAGAGCTGGCCATCCTGACCGTCGGATACGCGACCCGGTCCGTGTACGAGGTCGCGCACCACCAGTCGCACGGGCTCAAGGCCGGGCTCACCGAGGAACAGCTCGCGGCGGTGCCCGACTTCGAGTCTTCGGGCCTGTTCGATGACACGGAGAAGGCGGTGATGCGCCTCGCCAAGGAGTCCACGCTCCAGGTCGACGTCTGCGAGCAGACCTGGCGTGCCGCCGCCGACCTGCTGACGGACCGGCAGATGGTCGAACTGTCCTTGTCCATCGCCTGGTACAACTCCGGTGTCCGCATCATGGGGCTGCTGGACATCGACCTCGAGGAAAATTACCCGAATCCCTTCCCGAAATCGTAGAAGTCGGCCCCGTAAAGGCCCCTCGATATGTGAGAAGTGACAGCCGAGCCGCCGGTCCGCCGCCTCGGTCGCCGAAAAAATTTCCTCCGTCCCCGACCGTCGGGACGGAGTATTTCCAAGGAGTATTTCGATGGCGAAAATGCTCGCTGCACGACTGCACGCGCTCGGTGAGCCGATGTCGATCGACAGCATCGACGTGCCCACCCCGCGGGCGACCGACGTGCTGGTGCGGGTCAAGGCGTGCGGGATCGTGCCGAACATGGCCAACGTGATCAACAATTGGCCCACCTGGTTCCCGCACCAGCCGCTGCCCAAGCTCCCCGCGATCTTCGGTCTGGACGCCGCGGGTGTGGTCGAGGCGGTCGGCGAGGCGGTGCTGCACACCAAGCCAGGCGACCGGGTGTACGTCAACCCGCTGCGCGGCTGCGGCAGTTGTCAGGTGTGCCGGGGCGGTGAACTGAGCCGCTGCCGCTACTTCACGCTGAACGGCTACTTCAGCACCTCCCGCGACGGTCAGCGGATCTTCGACCTGTATCCGTACGGCGGTTTCTCGCAGTACATGACCGCCCCCCAGTCCTCGATCGTCAACCTCCCCGACAACATGACGTTCGAGCAGGCCGGAAAGCTCGGCTACATCGGCACGTCCTACGGCGCCCTCAGGAACGCCGCCGCCGGCCCCGGCCAGGTCGCCCTCATCGACGGGATCACCGGCACCCTCGGGGTCGCGTCGACCCTGCTCGCGCTCGCCTCCGGCGCCTCCCGCGTCCTCGGGACCGGCCGCAACGAGGAACTCCTCAAGCGCGTCCGGGAATTGGATCCGAAGCGGATCGAGGTCATGCGGCTCGGCGACGGCTCCACCGGTGAGTGGGCCAAGTCCCGCACCGGCGGCGAGGGCGCGGACTACGTGATCAGCGCGCTGGGCGCCAAGGCCCCCGTGGAGACGATGCTCGACTCCATGCAGGGCGTCCGCCGCGGCGGCAGGGTCGTCAACGTCGGCGGTGTCGCCGACCGGCTGCCCGTGGACGTGAAGTGGCTCATGGACGAACAGGTGCAGCTGATCGGCTCCAACTGGTTCTCCACCGCGCAGGGGCAGGAACTCGCCGACATGGTGGCCACCGGCGCCCTGGACCTGTCGTACCTTCAGACCAAGCCCTTCCCGCTGGCCAGGGTCAACGAGGCGATCTCGGGACTCGAGGACCGCGACGGCGGATTCAGCAACTACGTCGTCATTCCCTGAACCGCCACCGGCCATGCTGCCGACGGCCCCTACCCCATACTCACCCCGCGGCGATCCTGTTCTGCCCTGACGAGCGCCGCGGGGTGTGCTCACCACAGGCCGTACACACAGCCCGCTCCCTCCTCGGAACGGGCCCAGCGGGATGGAGGAGCCGATGGAACTGCGCTGGCTGGAATCGTTCGTCATCGTCGCGGAGGAACTGCACTTCGCACGGGCGGCCGACCGTCTGCACCTGGCCCCCTCGGCTCTCAGCGCCCAGGTCAGGGCACTGGAGTCACACCTCGGTGTGCGGCTCATCGACCGCGGACGGCGCACCCGCCCCGCGCTCACCAGCGCCGGACTGCTGTTCCTCGAAGAGGCGCGGCTGACCCTCGCCCAGGCCGCCAGGGCCGAGGCCATTGGCCGGCGCGCCGGTCGTGGGGAACTGGGTCACGCCCAGATCGCCTACGTCGCCTCGGCCGCGTTCTCCGGGGTGCTCACCGACGTCCTCACCCGCTGCGCCGCTCCCGGCACCGAACTGACCGTGCAGGTCCGCGAGCTGGAGACACCCGCCCAACTGGAGGCGCTGGTCTGCGGGGACATCGACGTCGGATTCCTGCGCTTCAGGCCGGAGTACCCGCCCGAGGTCACGGCCACCCGCCTGCTCACCGAGGACGTCGTCCTGGCCCTGCCGGCCGGCGCCCCGCTGGCGGCCTACGAGGCGGTACCGGCGGCACAGTTGCGCGACGAGTGCTTCGTCGCCCCGCACTTCGACGAGGAGTACGGCTGCCGCGGCCAGATCCTCGAAGTGGCGGAGCGCGGGGGCTTCAGCCCGCGGTGTGCTCCCCCGGTACGGGACTTCATCGCGGCTCTGACCATGGTCGGCGGTGGTCTCGCGGTCGCCCTGGTCCCCGATTCGCTGCGCCGCGTCCAGATCCCGGGGGTGGCCTACCGTCCACTGGCCGACGTGGCGCTGACGACCAGTCTGGTCGGCGCCTTCCGCAGGGGCGAGACTTCACCCGCGGTGCGCGGTGTGATCCGCCGTCTGCGGGAGGCGGCTGCCGCCCCTGTCACCGCCGGCTGATACCGCCGCTTTCCGCCGGGCGTCCGGCCACCTGCCGACGCCCGGCCGGCGCGTGGGCCCCTCTGGTCCGCCCTGGCCGCCGGACGCCTCGCCGACGGGGGGCCGCGTCCGGAGTCTGTCCAGGGGACCTCGGCAGCTCCATCATGTCTGTCCCCGAGGGCGCCGGCCCCGCTGTCCGCGCCCTCCTCCTCGTGCTCGCGCCCCGGCCGACGTGCCCGTCCTGGTCGTGATCGGGACGGCTCCTCTCAACGCGCCGGACCGACACCGTGCCGACGCATGTTTGTGCGCGGAAAACGCATCATCAGAGCAGGTCAGAGAGGTGTTCCCCGGCCTACGCTCGACACCGCAGCACAGACCGTCACGGCGTCGGCCAACCGCCGCCGGACGCGGGAACAGGCGGAGGAGCACATGACATCGATCAAGCACGTGGGCGTCGTCGGCGCCGGGCAGATGGGCCGGGGCATCACCGAGGTCTGCGCCCGGGCCGGGCTGCACGTCACCTTGTGCGACGTCACCGAGGACAGGGCCCGCGCCGGGCTGGCGGGCGTCGCCGACTCACTGCTCAAGGCAGAGAAGCACGGCGCCATCGGCCCGGAAGACCGCGCCCACGCCCTCGCCGGAATCTCGGTCACCGCCGACCTCTCCTCGCTGTCCGGCACTGACCTGGTGATCGAGGCCGCCGTCGAGGACGAGCGGGCCAAGACAGAGCTGTTCCAGCAGTTGGACAGGGTGGTCACCAACCCGTCCGCCGTGCTGGCCAGCAACACGTCCTCGATCCCCATCGCCCGGCTCGCGGCCGTGACCGGACGTCCGCAGGCTGTGGTGGGCCTGCACTTCTTCAACCCGGTCCCCGCCATGCCGCTGGTCGAGGTGATCCCCTCGATGCGCACCTCCAGGGCCACGGAACAGCGCGTACGCGCCTTCGCCGCCGAGACCCTGGGCAAGAAGACGATCGTCACTCAGGACCGTGCGGGGTTCGTGGTCAACTCCTTGCTGATTCCCTACCTGTTGGCAGCGGTGCGCATGGTCAGTTCCGGCACCGCGACGGCCGAGGACATCGACACGGGCATGACCGCCGGCTGCGCCCACCCCATGGGCCCGCTGCGCCTCGCCGACCTCATCGGCCTGGACACGGTGGCGGCGATAGGCGAGGCCCTGTACGAGGAGTACCGCGAACCGCTGTACGCCCCGCCCCCGCTGCTGCGCCGCATGGTCGAGTCGGGCCTGCTGGGACGCAAGTCGGGACAGGGGTTCTTCAACTACCAGGTGGCCTGAGGGAACTGCCAGGTGGCCTGAGGGAACCGGCCACATGCTGTCCCGCACGGCCTGAGCACCATGCGTCCGCCGTCGTCATCTCCTGCCCCCTCAGCAGCCGCCCCAACGGCCGGGGTTCTCGCACTACGGCCCTTGACGCCGTCGTCCAGCCGCCCGCGCAGCCCGGGGGCTCATGCCATAGGCCGCCTTGAAGGCGTGGCTGAAGTGGGCCGGGTCGGAAAAGCCCCAGCGTCCGCCGATGGCGCCGACCGGAAGGTGGTCCAAGGCCGGATCGGCGAGGTCGCGCCGGCACCGGTCCAGACGCTGTTCCCGGATCCAGCCCGAGACGGTGTGTCCCTGTGCGGCCAGCAACTTGTACAGGTACCGGCGTGAGATGCGGTGGGCGGCCGCTATGCCTTCGGGGCTCAGCCCGGGGTCGGCGAGCCGCTCGTCCATGTAGGCGAGGAGGCGCTGGGTGAGCACGCCCGGGCCGTCCTCCTCGATGCTCCGGTCCGCGCCCGCCTGCTCCGCGAGCAGGGCTCCTATCAGGCCGACCACGTGGTCGGCGAGCCGGGGCGTGCCAGAGGACTCCAGGTGTGTCATCTGCCGCGCCAGCCCGTACAGGAGGGGCTGTACGACTTGGCCGAGCCCGTCGTGGCATGGCACCGGTGTCGCCGTCACCCGCGCCAGATCACGTTCCATGATGCGCAGCATGGTGCGGGGGAACATCAGGACGAGGCCGGTGTGGGACTGCCGCAGGTCGTACGTGAAGGGCGAGCGGGTGTCGTAGACCACCAGTTCGCCCGGACGCACCTGGGCCTGACGATCTTTCTGGGTGAGCACTCCCTGCCCGCTGAGCTGTAGCGTGAGCTGGAGGAGGTCGGGCGCGTCGGAGGCGATGTGCCGTCGGGTGCGCGCGACGCTGTGCGGTTCGGCCGTGATGACCGACATTTGCACCTGACCCACCTGCGCGGCGTGCAACGAAGCGCGGAAGTCGGAGCACTCGCGCGGCAGGACCGCCATGGGCACGAGACTCCGGCTGACGGCGTCCCGCCAGGATTCCAGTCTCTCGCCGGCTGTGGCATCGCTCGGCGTCGTCATCCGGGGCATATGGCCCTCCTCCTGGCCGGAGTGTAGGACACTCCGGGCGATATCCGACCCGCTCTGCGACCGACCGCCCTTTCGGGACGTTCCTCCACCGTGGCCGCCCAGGAGCTGTTCTCAGCCAAGCAAAAACCTGTGCCCCCGCATACAAGCGGGGCCTGTGCTCCGCCCCACATCATTCGGGCAGTGAACGGGACGCGTCGGCGGCTCTTGGACCGCCCTCCGCCTCCCGCAGGAACGGCCGTGCCGACATCCCGACCGCCCCGCGCGGTCCGGAAGGTGCTTCGCCACAACGTTTCGTAACCAGCGGCACCCGGGATTCCCCTTCAGTCACCGGCGGTCGTCTCCGACCGCAGGCACTCACAAGGACACATCATGACGACATTGCTCCAGCCCTCCGCGCCATCCGACCGGGCAACCGACGACAGCGTGCTCGGCCGTGTCCGCGCGCACCTGCCCGAGATCGCGGCGCGGTCGGCCGAGGCCGAGGCGGCCCGGTCGGTTCCCGCGGAGATCATCACGGCCCTGCGTCACTCCGGCGTGTTCCGCATGAGCCTGCCCACGGCATGGGGCGGCTCGCAGCTCGACCTGGTGGAGAGCGCACGAGTGGTCCGGGAGATCTCGCGTGCCGACGGCTCGACGGGGTGGACCGTGCAGGCGGCCTCGATGGCTTGGTTCTTCGTGCGGTCGCTGCCTGGGGAGACGCTCGAGAAGGAGGTCTTCGGCGACGGCGCCAACCTGATGCTCCGTGGGGCGATCGCCCCGAAGGGGACGGCGACGGCGGTGGCGGGCGGCTACCGGATCAGTGGCCGCTGGCCGCTGGCCAGCGGCTCGTTCACCCCGGACTGGATGCTCGCGGGCTTCGTGGTCGAGGGCGCGCCCCCGCTCCCCGACGGGCGCCCCGAGATGCGCGTCGCGCTGATCCGCCCCGAGCACGTGACCTTCCTCGACACGTGGGACGCGGTGGGCCTGCGCGCGACGCAGAGCACCGACTTCACCATGGACGACGTCTTCGTGCCGGAGCGCTTCACGGGCCCTCTGTCGGGCGGCAACAACATCCCCGCTCCCTTCTACAACCTGCCGTACACGGCAACGGGCGCCTCGCACGACGCCGTCATCGTCGGCTGTCTGGAGGGTGCGCTGGGCGACTTGGCCGAACTGGCCGCCACCAAGCGGCCGGCGTTCAACCCGAGAGTGGTCATCGGTGAGGATCCGGTGTTCCAGGAGAGGTTCGCCGAGCTGCACCTGCGTACGACGGCACTCAACGCCCTGTTGGAGCGGACCGGCCGTACGGTCATGGACCGGGCCTTGGCAGGGGACGAGCCCACCCCGGCCGAGTGGTTCGGCTACACCGGCAGCCATCAGCACATCCATCATGAGGGCATCCGGATACTCAACGAGATCATGACGCTGTCGGGCAGCTCCGGGCTCTACAGCTCCAGCCCTCTGCAGCGTCGCTGGCGCGATGTCCGCTGTGTCTCCCAGCACGTGGCCGGCAACAACGGTTCGATGCGTCGTCTGGGCGCGGTCCTGTCGGGTCAGGAGGTCACCGGATGAGCCCGCTCGTCGCGACACCGATGGATCCTGCCGTGCTGCGCCAGGCGTTCGGCTGTTTCCCATCCGGGGTGACAGCCCTGTGCGCGCTCGACTCCGGGACGCCGGTGGGCATGGCCGCGAGTACGTTCACCCCGGTCTCCCTCGATCCCCCTCTGGTGTCGGTCTGTGTCCAGGACACCTCGTCGACCTGGCCGAAGTTGCGCAGGCAGAGCCGTCTGGGCCTGAGTGTGCTGGCCGAGGGACAGGACCTGGTCTGCCGTTCGCTGGCCGGGAAAGGCATGGACCGGTTCGCGGAGGTCGACTGGGAGGCCGGCGAGGATGGCAGCGTGTACATCCGCCGCGCCAACCTCTGGTTGGACTGCTCGCTCCACGCGGAGTTCCCCGGAGGGGACCACACCATCGTCGTGCTGGAGATCCACGGCCTGAAGGCCGAACCCGACCGTGCGCCGCTGGTCTTCCACGGCAGTCGCTTCCGGCGCCTGGCCGTATGACGACCGGTTGACCGGCCCGCGGGAGCTCCCCGGCCTGCTTCGTGCACGCACCCCAGGTCGAGGAGCTCCCGCGGGCTTCCGGCACTGGCGGCGCTGCGGCATCTAGAACAGGATGCTCGTCGTCCAGTCGGGTGGGAAGGACGACGCGGTGGCCCGTGCGGCCGCGGGCGGAGGCGGGGTGTAGCGGGACGGCGGGGCGGGGTGCAGACCGAAAAGCGAACCGGCGGCCTCCGCGAACGCCTCGGCGCATCGCACTGCCGCCTCCGGCGGGACAGCCATCCGCCGCAGGGCCCCGGCGCACGCGTCCTCTACCAGATCCAGCTGTCTCAACAGCTCGGCCGGCCGGCCCGGGCGGCCGTCGCCCGCCAGATCGGTCAGCAGCTCTCGTGCCTTGTGCTGCACAGCGGCCAGCGCGTCCCATCCCCGTGAACGGAGTACCGGCCGGAGTCCCTCGGCCCCGGCGATGGGCAGGCCGAGGGCTTCGTGGAGCTGATCGCGGATGCGGGCGTGCCACAGTGTCAGCTCACCGGGCCGATCGGCTTGAAGGCCGGCGAGAACGACGAGCAGGGCCGCCGCTCCCGTCGCCCAGTCGTCGCCCCCACCCGCCCCTCGTGGAGGGCCGGGCTGGAGGAAGGGACGGAGTGAGTCGAGGGCCTGCGCGGCCGATTCAGCCGCACTCTGGCAGGCGTGCTCAGTGGGCATGGGTGCGTCACCGCTTCGTCGAGGTGTTGTCGGCTGGTCCGGGTCGGGTTGGGCTCCACTGCACAGGCGGTTGGTCCGGGGGCCGACCCTCTGCGGGGGCTTGGAGCATCTACCACCGCCCAGCCGGCTTCCCGGCCGACGGCGCACCACGTCAGCCGACTGCGCGGCGGGCTGCCACTTCCTGCGTGAGCTGGGGCGCCACCGCGAACAGGTCTCCCACCACGCCGTAGTCGGCCAGGTCGAGGATGGGGGCCTCTGGGTCCTTGTTGACGGCGACGATCGTCTTGGAGGTCTGCATCCCGGCGAGGTGCTGGATGGCCCCGGAGATACCCAGGGCGACGTACAGCTGCGGGGAGACGGACTTTCCGGTCTGCCCGACCTGGAACTGGTGCGGGTAGTACCCGGCGTCGACCGCGGCGCGCGAGGCGCCCACCGCACCGCCCAGGGCGTCGGCCAGCTCCTCCACCACCTTGAAGCCGTCCGCTCCCCCGACACCACGGCCGCCGGAAACGACGACGCTCGCCTCGGTGAGCCCCGGCCGGTCGCCCGTGGATGCGGCGCGCCGGGCAGTGACACGGGCGGACGCGGCGGGGTCGGCCGCCGGCAGGGCGAGCGTCCGCTGCACGGCCTGCCCCGGACGCTCCTCCGGTTCGATGGCCCCCGGGCGTACGGTGATCACCGGTACGCCCTGGGTGACTTGCGATCGCACAGTGTACGACCCTCCGAAGACGATCTGAGTGGCCACCGCGGAGGAGTCGAGGTCGACCGCGTCGATCAGCAGCCCGGCGTCCAGCCGCGCGGCGAGACGCCCGGCCACCTCGTTGCCGTCCGCCGTCGCGGAGACCAGAACGGCGGCGGGAGAGGCTTCCCCGACCACGAGCTGAAGGGCATCGACAGCGGGCGTGGCCAGGAACTCGGCCGCGTCGGTGGATTCCGCCGCGTGGACGGTCGTGGCGCCGTACCGGGCCAAGGACTCCGCGAGGCGGGCCGCTGTGCCGGGGGTACCCACGACGACCGCGGCCGGGTCACCCAACCGCCTTGCTGCGGCCAGGAGTTCGTACGTGGGCTTGTGGACGCGTTCCCCGTCGTGGTCGACGAGGACGAGGACATCGGGCATGGGGTGCCTGCTTCTTGTTGCGGAGCGATTCGATTCAGAGGAGCTTCTGGGCAATCAGGTGTTCGATGAGCTGCCGGCCGGCCGAGCCGTCGTCCGTGACACGGATCCCTGCGGCCCGGGCCGGACGCGGGACGGCCTCCACCACGCGGGTGCGGGTCACTCGGAACCCGGTGTCATCCGCGTCGGGGAACAGGTCGTCGAGGTCGGCCGTCTCCACCGGCTTCTTCTTGGCGGCCATGATCCCCTTGAACGAGGGGTAGCGCGGCTCGTTGATCTTCTCGGTGACGCTGACCAGCGCGGGCAGCGATGCCTCCAGCGTCACCTCGCCACTGTCGGTCTCGCGTTCGGCTCGCACGCGTCCCCCGTCCACGTCCAGTTCGCGCGCATGCGTCAGCTGCGGCAGACCGAGCAGGTCGGCAACGATGGCGGGGACCGCGCTCGCCTGTCCGTCGGTGGTCGCGTCGCCCGCCAGGACCAGATCGACCTCCTCCACCGTCCGCACGGCGGCCGCCAGCACCTTGGCGGTGGTCACCACGTCGGCGCCGTGGAGTCGGTCGTCGCAGATGTGGATCGCCCGGTCGGCACCCATCGCCAGCACCTTGCGGATGGCGTCGAGCGCGGAGTCGGGCCCCATGGACACGACGGTGACCTCGGCGTCCGAGGTCTCCTTCAGCCGCAGGGCCTCTTCCGCGGCGCGTTCATTGATTTCGTCGAGCACCAGGTCGGCACCCGCGCGGTCAAGGGTGTGGTCGTCGGCGGACAGGGTGCGCGCGGCTCCGGTGTCCGGGACCTGCTTGACGAGTACGACGATGTTCACGGGCGTCTTCCTTCAGCCGGGGCGGTCAGCGGAACGCCGGGTATCCGGTGATCGCCTGACCGACGACCAGCGTGTGCATCTCGTTGGTGCCTTCGTAGGTCATCACCGACTCCAGGTTGTTGGCGTGGCGCAGCGGCGAGTACTCCAGGGAGATGCCGTTGGCCCCCAGCACGGTGCGGCATTCGCGGGCGATGGCGATCGCTTCCCGCACGTTGTTGAGCTTGCCGACGCTGATCTGCTCGGGCCGGATGCGGTGCTGGTCCTTGAGCCGGCCCAGATGGACGGCGAGCAGTGCGGCGTTGCCCAGGGACACGCTCATGTCGGTGAGCTTCTTCTGGGTGAGCTGGAAGGCGCTGATCGGTTTGTCGAACTGCACGCGGGAGTCGGCGTACTCGATGGCCGCCTGGAGGGAGTCACGGGCGGCGCCGACCGCGCCGAACAGGATGCCGAAGCGGGCCTCGTTCAGGCAGGACAGCGGTCCGCGCAGGCCCTCCGCCAGCGGCAGCCGCGCCGATTCCGGCAGCCGTACGTTGTCGAAGTACAGCTCGGAGGTGATCGAGGCGCGCAGCGACATCTTCTGCTTGATGTCCTGCGTGGTGAAGCCGGGAGTGCCGCGCGGGACGAGGAAGCCACGGACGCCGTCCTCGGTCTGCGCCCAGACGGTGGCCACATCGGCGATGCCGCCATTGGTAATCCACATCTTGGAGCCGTTCAGGATCCAGTCGCCGCCGTCGCGGACCGCCCGAGTGCGCATCCCGGCGGGGTTGCTGCCGAAGTCGGGCTCGGTCAGGCCGAAGCAGCCGATCGCCTCACCGGCGGCCAGCCGGGGCAGCCACTGAAGCTTCTGCTCCTCAGAACCCCACTTCCAGATGGAGAACATCGACAGCGATCCCTGCACGGAGACGAAGCTGCGGAAACCGGAGTCCGCCGCCTCCAGCTCCAGGCAGGCCAGGCCGTATGAGACGGCGTTGGTGCCGGCGCAGCCGTAGCCCTCCAGATGCATGCCGAGTACGCCCAGCTTGCCGAGTTCAGGGGCGAGTTCGCGGGCGAAGTGCGCGTTCTCGAACCACTCGCCGAGGTGCGGGCGCACCCGGTCGGCGAGGAACTTGGCGACGGTGGCCTGGATCTCCCGTTCCTCGTCGGTGAGGGTGGAGGAGAAGTCGAGCAGTTCGAGCGGGTCCTTCAGCGGCTTGCGGCTCATCGTGGGCTCCTGGCGGTGACGGTGGTGGGTGATGTCGGGGTATTGGTGTCGAGGCGGAGGTCGGTCACGTGACCGATCCCTCCGGTTCGGTGACGGAGTCGGAAAGACGGTCGAGGATGGCCGCAGTGTGCTGACCAAGGCGTGGCGGCGGCAGGCGGTACTGCGCGGGTGTGCCGCTCAGCGCGATGGGGTTCGCGACCTGACGGGAGGGCCTGTCCTCCGTCCTGTCGGCGGGTGCGGCGGGGATGTCGACGATGCCGGGGAGGCCGAGCTTCGCCGCGAAGGCGAATGCCTCATCGAGGGTGTTGACCGGTCCGGCGGGCACGCCCGCGGCCAGCAGGACGGCCGACCAGTGGTCGGCGCCGACGACGCCCAGCCGTTCGGTCAGCAGCTCCTTGAGTTCGGCGCGGTGGGCGACGCGGTCGGCGTTGGTGCGGAAGCGGTCGTCCAGCGCGAGACCGGGATCCCCGACGACCTCGGCGAGCGCCGCGAACTGCCGGTCGTTGCCCACCGCGATCGCGATCGGGCGATCGGCGGCCGGGAAGGTCTCGTACGGGGCGATGCTGGGGTGCGCGTTGCCCAGACGGCCCGGCACCACGCCGGCGACAGCGAACGCCGACGCCTGGTTGACCATGGCCGACAGCAGCGAGCCGAGCAGGTTCACCTCGACCAGTTGGCCCTCCCCGGTGGCGTCCCGGTGCCGGAGGGCCGCCAGGACGCCCAGCGAGGCGTGCAGGCCGGTGATCACGTCGACGAGTGCCACGCCGGCCTTCACCGGCTCCCCGGCCGCGTCTCCGGTGACGCTCATCAGACCGCCGACGGCCTGCACGAGCAGGTCGTATCCTGGGATCGCCGCGCCCGCACCGCTGCCGAAGCCACTGATCGAGCAGTAGACCAGCCCCGGGTGCCGGGCGCGCAGTTCGCCAGGACCCAGCCCCAGCCGCTCCATCGTGCCGGGACGGAAGTTCTCCACCAGCACGTCGGACTCGGCGACCAGGGCACGGGCCTGTTCCAGACCGGCCTCGGTCGTGAGGTCCAGGACGACGGACTTCTTGTTCCGGTTCACGCTCAGGAAGTACGTAGAGGTGCCGTCGTGGTCCGCCGGCGGGTGCCAGGCCCTGGTCTCGTCCCCGGCACCCGGCCTCTCCACCTTCACCACCTCGGCGCCGAGATCGGCGAGGAGCATCGTGGCGTAGGGCCCTGCGAGAACCCGGGAGAAGTCGGCGATGCGCAGCCCTTCCAGCGCACCGCGCCCCGCACCTTCGCGGCCGATGCCAGCCCGTTCGTCCGGCGCGTCGTACTGGGTGCCCACGCACCCTCCTCTCTCGTCGTACCGGCCTGCGAACACCGTGTCCGAGCCGTCAGCCCTCACCACCAGCGCTCCAAAGACGTCGCCGGGTGGGTGAGCTCGACGACGGGCAGGCCCTGACCGACAGGGGCGGCCGTCCGTACGAACCTCACCCTGGCGCCGATCCCGACCACGACCGGCGCCGTCCCCGTGACCTGGCAGAGCAGGTTGAAGCCTTCGTCCATCGCGACGAACCACGTGTGATGCGGAGCGTGGCCGGTTCGACGGACGACGGCTCCGGCGCCGGCGCTGCGCTCGCGTCGGAAGCCCGTGCATCCGCAGGCCCGGCAGAACGAGCGTCGGTAGGCGGGGGTGCCGCACCAGAGGCACCGCTGGAAGAACAGCTCGTGGCCGACCGCCGGTGCGGCCGGCACGGCGGGCGCGGTCGTGGTGGCGGCAGCCACTTCGCACTCCGCGCACTCAGTGGTTTCACGGGTGTCCGTGTGGAGCATCACGACCTCCTGCGCTCAGTTCGACGACCGGAAAAGGGGGACCGGAAAAGTGGTGTCAGGCATCCGGTCCGGCTCCCTCACCCTGACCCCGCCGAGGAGTGGCGGTCAACGACGAACTGACGCATCTTTGTGCGCGGAAAACGTTCCATTCACGGAGGTCAGAGCCGGTTTCCTGGCACTACTCTCACGACGTGGCCCCGTCAGCGGTGCGGTGGTTACCCAGGTTCAGAACCCTGGCCGTGGGCGTAGGCCGGCACGGTGCGCCGGAACAGGCAGCCGCGGTCTTCACTCAACGGTGCGGTGCATGAGCTCGGGGCGACCGCCGGTACCGCAATGGTCCCGCTCGAGGACGGCCGGACGCTGGCCAACGTCGTCGCGGGGGGTGGTCCCCTGGCGGTCTTCACCGTGGCGGACTGCCACCCGGTGGACGATGAGCGGTACACCGGATCCGTCGCCTACCGCACGGGCCGCCAGTGCGTACGCGTGCGGAGTGAGACCCCCAGCGGTGTCCGCCCGGCCATGCCGTTCCCGTATGCGATCGTCGCCACACCGTTGGTCAGCCACGCGGAGCGATCGTTCGGGGTCCTGGTCCTGATCTGGGCCGACCCCGTCGACCGGACGGGCGTCTCCGCACGAGTGCGGAACCGCTGCGAGACCCTGGCACAGGAACTCTCCCGCAGGCTGCAGCGACAAGGCGGCCTGTCCCCGCGCAGGCGGGACCCCCGGGGCCGAGATTCATCCTGGCCAGACCCACGGAACAGGAAACTCTGCTCGAGTCGGCGAGTCTGTCCCTCGTTCACCGGATCAGCCGGCTCGCCGCGCGGCTTAGCCAGGCTCCGAGCCTTGAGGACGTCGTCGAAACGGCGATCGCACATTAGGCCAGCAAGAGTCCTGCCACAGCCGCCCACAGACAGCCACACTGTGGAATCGCCAACCGCACCGGCCGGAGCGAGCCAGCTGTTCAGACGCCTCCCGGCAAGCAGGTGGAAGACAGTGAGAATTACCCGACCGCCTTCCGCCTTGCGGCCACCAACGCAGACGCGTTTCAGCAGGTCAGCGCACTCTCCCTCGTGGCTTCAACGGCACCGGCGGCAGGTCCGGTGCAGGCAGTGGCGCGCCGTCGTACCCCTTCACCTCCCCGAACCGGGATCCCTCCATCCAGTCCTGACGGGCCTGTACGATCTCTTCCTGCGACCGCCCGATCCAGTTCCAGAACATAGCGAATCCCGCGCGCTTCAGCGCAGGTCAGCAGCGTTCCGGACCGCTGACGGTTAGCAAACTGTCAGCATCGGTCCTGGAGGGGTCTGCCACCGTGAGTTCCAATGCCTTGGTTCGTGGGATGGGGTCGTTTTTCAAGGAGTGTGAGCATCCGCGGTCGCGGTGGTCGAAGTGTCCTCATCCGTACAAGGTCCGGTATCGGTC
>NZ_JBEXSR010000067.1:0-28888 GCF_040613735.1 Streptomyces sp. NPDC006235 | reverse complement strand
TACAAGCAGCGCAACACCGTCGAGCGGTGCATCAACCGCCTCAAGCAGTGGCGCGGCATCGCCACCCGCTACGAGAAGACCGCCACCATCTACCTAGCCGGACTCCACATCGCGGGCATCTTCCTCTGGTCCGCCCGATGATCCAAACGAAACCGCCTAGCCGTGTTGGCGGGGGAGAGGGGTCAGGCCGGATCTCTGAGGTCAAGGCTGGGCTTCCACGCCGCGCGGGAGAGTGCTCCACTGATGCCCGTAAGGCCGGTAGCCCGCCGGGCTGCGCTCCGTCGGCGGGACTGCCCTGGTCGGAGTAGTGCCGGATGGTCTTTACCGTCGGACCGGTCCGGCGGGATAGTTCTCCGATGGAATCGAGCGGGTCGCTGTCCATGCCTCCAGCTTGATGTCTCTCCCCCACAGGAGACTCAACCGGGCATTCCGAGGTGAACGGCACGCTGGGCCTGAGATACCTGGGCATCACGTTGCTTGAGCTTGTTCTCGGCACCGACAAGGCTGGCTTTGCCACCCGTCACACGAGTCCTGAGTGCAGAGCCGCCCCTACGACCTGCCCGTTTGCGTCCTTCAGCCCGCGGTCCAGGACCCGGACACCGGGCAATGGCGCACCGACCGGGACGCATCGCCAATCAAAATCTCCGAGGAGGAGTTCGCGGCGTACGTCAGGGTGCCGCGCGAGCGGTTGCGGGACCCGCGCATTACCCGGCTCGCGCGACTCGTCACCGGTCTGCTCGCTGAGTTCGAGGCGGCCACCGGGAGCCCGGCGGCGACAGCAGCCGAAATCCGTGAGGCCCTGGACCAGGTCGCCGAGATCCCCGAGGAGGCCCGACAGCGCCGCCACGCCGCTGCCCGCAACGGTGCCGCCCAGGGCTTCCACAGGGGGCGCCACTGGTAGCCCGGCGGTCTGACTGGTACGGGCGGAGGATCGGGTGATCAGTTAGCCAGGCGGACCGGCCGCTCGGTGACTGTCACCCGTTCGGGTGTCCTGGTGCGCGCCGCCGCCAGGCGCCGTACAGGCTCAGAGGTAGCTCTTGGCTGTCGGCGGTGCCGGACCGAAAGGACTCGTTATGGCGGTCCACGACAAAGTACGCACTATTGGGCGCAGCGGTCTGGAAGTGCTTGACATTGCCGTGTCCAGGCAGTGCACAGTCGAGATCAAGGAACCCCGCGATACCCTCGCTCTCACTCGGCGCCTGAATGGGGTGAAGCTGGATGTGGTGGACGACCCCAACTTCGCAGGGCTCAAGTTCGGGCAGACCATTCCTTGGGGCAGCATTCGGGCTTCCGGGCCTGAAGGGTTGCGAATCTCCTACCGGGTGCGGACTGGGCGGGATGTGACGGGATCCCCGGAGTTCTAAAGCTCAACGTCGTGGAGCTCACCGACGATCAGCGAGCCGAAATCGTGGGAGAACTGGTCAGCTCATCGCAGCCGGCCCTCAGACCCCGATCGTGGACGCCGGGGCCAACCTTCTGGAGCAGCTTCCCGCTATGGTGCAGGTAGGGAAGTAGGGGCGGCGTATCGGCTGACGAGGCCCGTCCCCGGGTGTCTACAGTCGGGGTATGAGCAGCCTCCCCGACGCGCAGCCAGCCCGCCCGTGGCGGCCGGAGGACGGGCCGCGCCCCGAGGTGTGGACCTGCCCCACCACCGGCCGGCCGGCACTGGGGTGATGTCGGCAGGGGAGTGGCGGTACGCGCCGGTCCGGGCGCGGCAGAACTGGCCCGACGGCACCGTCCGCTACCAGGTGGAGGTCGACCTGCTCGGGGACAGGAGAGTCCGCACCCTCTCGTACGAGTGGCCGCAGCCCGGGTTGAGGGTGGCCCGCCGGAGCGCATCGGAGCCGACCAGGGGCGTCGACGAGACCCGGCAGGGGGATATGCCGCACCGCGGCCCCACCCACGGCTGCACCGGGACGCCGCACCACACCGGCCGGGCACACTGGTGGGCGTGAAGATTCTGGCGTCACGATCCGCCCGGCGGCGCCGCTTGTACGGCACGGCCCTGGTGTCCTGCCCCGGCTCCCTAGAGGCATGCCCAGTTCAGCGATTTCCCGCCCGCCGGATGGACCGTGCTCGACAGCAACCGGCCGCTGGATGAGTTGACCGGCGCAGACCACAGGGCCGTCCGGACAGCCCTCGACACGATCGCCGAGGTCCTACACCGCAGCCTCAGCCCGCCCGACAGTGAAGGGCCGAGCGCCTAACGCCCCTGACGCGCGACTAAGGAGATTATCTCGGGTGTCGAGTGGTCGACAGGCATGTTGACCGAACTGACTCAAGAGTTCTCGCAGGTCAGTCTCTACGGGCGGCGGGCCAGCAAGTGTGTGTCGAGGAAGCCGCGCTCGGACGCTGGGTCGTGAAGCAACCGAGCCACCGTGACGAGCCCGGCCTCAACCAGCAACTCGGCAAACTGCTCCGCCGGCCAGCTATAGGCAGGCGCAACCTTGTGATCGAAGCGGACCGGCTCCGGCCCCTCGGTGCCGAAGATGGACACCAGGAGCAGACCCCCTGGTGCCAGAACACGCACCTGCTCAGCGAGTAGCGCGGGCAGTTCTTCAGGTGGGGTATGGATCATCGAGTAGTGGGCCAGCACTCCACCGAGCGCGCCGTCCTCGACCGGCAGGGCCTCCATTCGCGCTTCGTCGAACCGCAGCGTCGGCTGGGCCCGCCGAGCGTGGTCGACCATGGCCGGGGAGAGGTCGATCCCGAAGGCGTCCAGCCCCAACTCGTGCAGCATGGCCGTCAGATGACCGGGACCGCACCCGACGTCGGCTACCCGCAAGTTCCCCCTATCACGCACGAGCTCGGCGAAGGTGCCGATCATGTTCCGGGCGAACGGCCGCGTCTCCAACCGACTAGTGAACATCGACGCATATAGCTCGACGACCCCGTCGTAGGCCGCCCTGGTCTCATCCTGGTGTTCTAACACGGGCAGGAAGCTAACACCCCCGTCGTTCACCGCCGTTCTCCGGCCCATACCGGCCCTTCCCCTCGGGACTGATCGTCCCGTCACCTGATCACGGGACGCTCCGGTAGTTCGAGAAGGCACGTGAGACATGTTGGAGTACAGCAAAGAACATGCCTGACAGCTATCCGAGGGGTTCAGGCATGTTGGCCATCAATGGGATCCGTTGATCTGTTTCGGGGCCTGTGCTTGTTCAGTCCAGGTCGTTCCAGGTCCACGAAGAGGCGGCACTCCCATCAGGCTCACGGCCGAACTGGAACTGCTCTCGGTGTCCTCCGTGGTTGATGAACAGACCGAAGTGCCCTGCGGCGGGAAGACGTTCGGCCAGTGCGGTGACCTGCTCGTCCGCCCCGACATCCCGCAGCGCGTCCAGCAGCCTGGCGACAACGTTGACGTGACCGGCGAACCGGCACAACGCCGACGACCGGCCGCCGATCGGACCCAGCACCACGCTGGCACTCTCGAACCTCTTCGCCATACCGCCTTCCCAGTCACGGTCAGCCGACTGTCACGGTCCATGGCCCGTGCTGTTCGGCCCCGGCCGCAGGATGCGAGATCTCCTGCAAGCCTTTGGCATCCCGGACAGGTCTGGCACGGTCCAATCCGGCAGGGGGCTCGCCCGGGCAACCCGTGGCGGAGTGTGCCGCGGCAAGGCTGTTGGTCGGGCTGATCGACAATCTGCGAAGGCGCCGACGCAGACGTGTTCATCAGCCTCGTCCGCGTGAAGTGAGACCGGCCAAGAGGCGAGACGCCAAGAGATCAGCGTCGTGCTTCAACCGCGGGTGCTGCAAGCGAGCCTCGCCGAAGGGTGAGAGCGCGCTGTTCCCCGGCATGCGCCGGCCGGACAGAACTACGCTGGCACGGTGACCCTCTTGGCTCCCCAGATTGCCCAGCTGCCCGTCGATCCGTCGTTGATTAGCCTCGATTACCACCACGAACACCCCGTCTAGGCGTACGAGTTCGAGAACACGCTGGAGGCGTGGACGGTGTCCGCCCGGATTGACACGGACGTCCTGGCGGAGGACCTGGCCGCCTACAGCGAGATGGACCAGGAGTCGCTGGACGCGGTGCAGGACGTCACGGTGGGCAGGATGTCGTTCGTGCGGGTGCGGATGTTCGGCCCGGACCATCCCTTCGAGGCGATGGACTCCTACACCGGGGACGTCTCCCGCATCGGCGAGGTGGTGCTGGACGTCGCTGACGGCCGATGGGAGCCGGCCTTCGAGGCCGCGCTCGCGCACCCAGTCGGCGACCTGCTCGTCATGGACTGAGTCATCCTCGAACCACCGGGGCGCGGACTGGGCCTGGGCCCGGTACTGGCAGGTGCCGCCATCCGCCGCCTCTCGCAAGACTGTGTCGCGGTGGCGTGCGAGCCCGGATCTGCCGACGGCCGCGAGCTGACCGAAGCCCAGCATCGCGAAGCCGCCGCCACATTGGGCCGCGTATGGCAGCGGAGCGGCTTCGAGCCCTTCCAGGAGGGTGTACACATCCTGGACTGCCACCTGCAGCAGCCCCAGGACCTCCTTGCCGAACGGCAGGAGGAGTTCAACGCACTGTGCCGCGCCTGGCGGGAACACCACCGACCGTAGGGCTCACGTCACGCCCGCCACGTCTCTGTCGCGGCATGCTGGAGTCGTCCCAATACGGCGCCCGCCCTCCGACTCCAGGGGGGCCAGTGCGTTCGGCGTCGTGGCTGGCTCCGCCACCGGAGTCGGCCCCGGCGCGCTTCAAGCGCACCGGGGGTCAGCCGAGCGAGTCCTCGGACGTGAGCGGCATACCGCGCGTAGGCGATGACCACGACGCCGGGGGTGGGCCAAATGCACGACGAGCGGCCCACACGTGCAAAGCGGCGAGAGCAGCGTTGGCGCCACCACCAATCACGGCGCCGAAACCCAGCGGTGCTACTTGGGTACCTTCGTCTTCCGGTCGCGCGGCAACACCGACCGGCTCCATGATGTCGTCAAGTTCAACTGGGAGATGGCGCCGCGGGACGGTGGTGAGGTCGCCGGCGTCGGGCTGGAGATCCTCATGCTCGGCCCCGACGGCCGCATCGTCAGCGATTACCAGTTCATCGAGGGATGATGGCAATGCTCCCATCGATGGTGCGCAGTTACCACGTCAGCACCGGCGTCGGTATCGATGGCCTGGCGCTGCGCACGCACGAACCACGCACACCCAAGGAGGGGGAGGTCGCGGTCGCGGTCCACGCTGCCTCGCTCAGCTTCCGCGAACTTCTGGTGCTACGGGGGGAATACGTGCTGCCCGTCAAACCGGGCGTCATACCGGTCTCGGACGGTGCCGGCAGGTCGTCGCCGTTGGGCCGGATGTCCGGCGAGTGCGCCCAGGTGACCGCGTCACCGCCGCACTGTTCCCGCGGTGGCTGGACGGCCCGCTGGAACCGGCATACCTGCCGCAACTGGGTGGCTCACTCGACGGAATGCTGACCGAGCTGGCCATCCTCCCCGAGGACGCCCTCGCGCACATCCCCGACCACCTCTCCTACGCCGAGGCGGCAACTCTTCCCTGCGCCGCCGTCACGGCATGGAACGCCCTGACCGGCGACGGCCGCGGAATCCAGCGCGGACAGACCGTGCTGGCCACCGGCTCCGGCGGCGTGTCGCTGTTCACGGTGCAGTTCGCCAAACTCCTGGGCGCGAGAGTAATCGCCACGACAAGCCGCGCGGACAAGGAACAGCGCCTTCGCGATCTGGGAGCCGACGACGTCATCAACTACCGCAACATCCCGAACTGGCACACCGCCACCCGTGAACTTACCGCCGGGCGAGGGGTCGACCGCGTCGTCGACACCGCCGGAAAGCTGGAGCAGTCGCTGAAGTCAGTCGCCGTCGACGGACACATCGCCTTTGTCGGGTCCGTCTCCGGCAACTGGCCACCGGTCGACCCTCGTCTGCTGTTCGGCGTCGCCGCTACGGTCCGCGCATTGGCCGTCGGCAGTCGCGCCCAGTTCACCTCAATGAACAACGTCATCACCGCGCATCGGCTCCGACCAGTCCTCGACCAGGTGTTCCCGTTCGAAGAAGCCGTGGCAGCGTACGGGTACTACGAATCGGCCAGCCCGTTCGGAAAGGTGATCATCAAGATCAGATAGCCGGCGAGCATTCATGGTTGGGGGGAATCCCGCGCACGCTCGGTCATTGGCAGACCAGTACGCGTCGTGCGAGCTGGATGATCTATCCCAAGGGGTGCCTGCGGAGACGAGAACGAAGGTGTCGAAGATCGTTTTGTGACGAACAGCCTAGACACCCTCGCGACCGCATTCTACGCGACGACGAATGACCTGCTGAAGGAGCATCCCGGCCTGGCGCCTCGGCGTCCTCAGGTCGGGATTGCTCCCCGCCTGAGCGATGCCGAACTGGTCACCCTCGCGATGATGCAAGCCGTGCTCGGCTTCACCTCCGAGGTCAAGTGGCTCCGCCACGCCCGCCCCCACCTGCGACACCTCTTTCCCTACCTGCCGCAGCAGCCTGGCTACAACAAGCGGCTACGCAAAGCCGCCGACCTCATGCGCCGGATCACCCGCATCCTGGCCGTCAGCACCTCGCTATGGAGCGACGACGTATGGGTCGTGGACTCCACCCCGGTCGAGTGCGGACGCTCCCGGGAGACCGTCAAGCGCTCCGACCTGGTCGGATGGGCCCAATACGGCTACTGCGCCAGCCACAGCCGCTTCTTCCTGGGGCCTGCGCCTGCACCTGGTGTGTACCCTCCAGGGCCTGCCCATCGCCTTCGCCCTGACCGGAGCGAAAAGCCGACGAACGCGAAACCCTCCTTGACCTCCTCGCCGCCGAACGCGACCTCATCCACACCGCCTACGAGAACGCCGCCATCGTCCCCGCCGACCCGATCCCCGACCACGTCAAGAACGGTCAGTTCGAGATCAGCGGCATCGTCAAGACCGGCGACGACGAACGCGAACGCGGCAACCGCCGGGCAGCGCCCCTACGCATCGACGGGGGCCGCGGCGACTGGGACGCAATCGAGGAACTCTGGTTGGCCGGCGAGCTCGCGGATGACGAGTTCGAGGACCACTTCATCGACGACGTCATCGTGGCGGACATCGGCGAAGGCACCGACGGATGGGAGTTCCCGGGCGCCCCGTACGCCGTCGAACTCAGGTAGCAGCACGCGTTGAGCAGCCTCCTCCAAACTACCGCTCGAAGCAACGAGAAGCCCTGCTCGTGAACAAAGCCAGGCGGGGCCGCACACACCTGGCCCGCCGGGCTCGGGGCAGCACAAGGTCCGACACGAGGAGGTCACCTCGACCCTGCGCGAACGCGGCGCTCACCACCTGCTGACCATCAAGAACAACCAGCGCGGCCAAGGCCCGTCAACTCCACGCCTTGCCCTGGAAGGAGATCACCGTGATCCACCGCGACGACGCCCGGGGCCACGGCCGTCACGAGCAGCGGCTCGTGCAGGTCGTCACCGTCGAGGGCCTGCTCTTCCCGCACGCGGCCCAGGTCCTGCGGATCCAGCGCCGTCGCCGTCTCTACGGGGCGAAAAAATGGTCCACCGAGACCGTCTACGCCATCACCGACCTGCCCGCCGAGGCAGCGAACGCAGCCGACATCGCGTCCTGGGCTCGCGGGCACTGGACCGTGGAAAATACCGTCCACTGGTGTCGAGATGTCACCTTCAACGAGGACAAGTCCCAGGTCAGGACCCACAACGCGCCCGCCGTACTCGCTACCCTCCGCGACCTGATCCGCAGCGCGCTCAAGCTCGCCGGCTACGTCAACACCGCCGCCGGACGACGAGCCCACACCGAACGCCCCCGCGTCCTCACCCTCTACGGCATCACCTGATCAAACCGGACGACGCGGGCAAACGACAGGACCCTGGCCCAATTCCGGAGCCGACACCACAAGTATTCACCGGCTGGATTTTTGTATACAGGAAATCGATTTCCCTGCTTGCGATCTACGGGCCAGATTAGTGGGACCGCAATCGGGAGGACGTCTCCGTGACATCTGCAGCCGCGTCTGCACCCTTCATCCCCCTCTCCGGACCGTTCGCCATCGGCACCCTTTCGGCAGCGGGCGAGACCAGGTTCCGGGGCCTCATGGCCCCGGACGGCCGAGCGCTCGACCTGCGTACGGCACTGGACGAACCTGCGTTGACCACGCTCGCGCTCCTGGAGCGCTGGGACGAGGAGTGGAGTACACCACCGAGCTCGAAAAGCTGGACGAGGACACCTGGCACCCGCACATCTACGACCTGACGAAGCCCGAGAACGCCGACCAGTGGGGCACGTCCAACCCGATGAACGAGATGGTCGCCAAGGAGATGCTCAACGACGTCGACCGCGGCGTCTTCGTCGCTCCGCCGGTCTGACCCCATGGCACCGGGGGCCCGGCGCACTCCCCCGCCCTGCCAGGCCGCCGAGCCCCCGGCCTGCGTCAACCCACCCAGCTCCCAAGGAATGCCATGCGCTTCGCCCCGTACGAACAGCCCGGCCGCAGCCGCGTCGCCACCGTGAAGGACGACGGACAGGCCGGGTCATGACCGACACCCCGGACACGAACTCCGCTCCTCCTCCCACAGCGGACGCGGCGGAACTCCAGGAGTTGCTTCCCGGGATCCATGCCTGGGTGCAGCCGGACGGGACCTGGTGGGTCAACAACGCCGGCGCGGTGGCCGGCGACGACGGGGTCCTGGTGATCGACACCTGTGCCACCGCGGCTCGCACCCGCCGGTTTCTCGACGCCGTGGACACGGCCACCGGCGGGGCGTCCGTCCGGCTGGCGGTGAACACCCATCAGCACGGTGACCACACCTACGGCAACAGCCTCCTCCCCTCCACGACAGTGATCGTCGGGCACAGCCGGATGCGGGAAGGGCTTCAGGCCGACCCGGTCATCGACGGCTGCCCACCGCTGTGGAACCCGGTCCCGGACTGGGGGCCGGTGACCCGCAGGCTTCCCGACATCTCGGCCGGCTCCGCACTCACCCTGCACGTCGCAGGTCGGCGGATCGAGCTGCTGCACCCCGGCCGCCCGGCGCACACCACCGGAGATCTGATCGCCTGGCTGCCCGAAGAACGCGTGCTGTTCTCCGGCGATCTGGTGTTCGCCGGACTCACCCCGCTGGTCTTCATGGGCTCGGTGGACGGGGCCCTCGCCGCGGTCGACTGGCTGGAGTCCCTGCAGCCCGACGTCATCGTCCCCGGCCACGGCCCGGTCCTCACCGGCACCGGCATCACCCGGGTCCTGGACGAGCACCGCCGCTATTACCGGCTCATCCTCGACACCGCCCAGGACGGGCTCTCCCGGGGTCTGACGCCCCTGCAGGCCGCCCGCCAGGTCGACCTGGGCGAGTTCACGGGCTGGGCCGACGCCGAACGGATCGTACTGAACCTGCACCGCCCCTACGCCGACCACGCCGGCCGGGACCTCGACGTGATCGCCGCCTTCGGGGACGCGGTCGCCTGGCTCGGCCGCCCGATGCACACCTCCGTCTGAAGGGAAGCGCGACTGTGCGGTTCGTGACCTACGCCGACGACGACGGTGATCGGGTCGGCGTCCTCCACCACGACCAGGTCCATCCCCTGGGTCGCGGCGTCACGATGCTCGGCCTCCTGCGCGACGGCACCCTGCGGGCGGCCAGGGAGCAGGCCCTGGCCGCGCCTGCCGCGACCCGGGCGGTCGGCGACCTTCGGCTGCGCGCGCCGATCCCCGATCCTCCCGCTGTGCGGGACTTCATGAACTTCGAACGGCACGTCGAAGGTGTCTCCAGACTCGGCGGAACCGACGCGACCGTTCCCGAACGCTGGTACGAGGCACCCGCGTTCTACTTCACCAACCCCTACGCGATCCTCGGGCCCGCCGACGACGTCCCTGTACCGCCCGGCAGCCGGATGTTCGACCTGGAGCTGGAGGTCGCCGCCGTCATCGGCCGCACCGGCCGCGACATCCACCCCGACGACGCCGACGCCTACGTCGCCGGCTACACCATCCTCGTCGACTGGTCGGCCCGCGACGTCCAGTTCGCCGAGATGCAGGTCCGGCTCGGCCCCACCAAGGGCAAGGACACCGCCACCACCCTCGGACCGGTCCTGGTCACCTCCGACGAGCTGCAACCCTGGCGCACCGACACCTCGTTCGACCTGACGATGACCGTCGACATCAACGGCGAACGGCTGGGGCAGGACCGCTGGTCGTCCATGGCGTTCTCCTACGCCGACATGATCGCCTACGCTTCCCATGGCACCGAGATCCGCCCCGGCGACGTCCTCGGCTCCGGCACCTGCGGCGGCGGCTGCCTCGCCGAACTGTGGGGTCGCGAAGGCCTGAACGCCCACCGCCCCCTGCAACCCGGCGACGTCGTCACCGTCACCGTCGAACAACTCGGCACCCTGACCACCCGCGTCGTGCCAGGAGTCGAGCCGATTCCCATCCCACCCGCACGACGGGGCCGGTAGGCCCAGTCTGTGCGGAACGGCGACCCCCGTGGGGTCGCCGTCGCCCACCTGGCCGAACAGACGGTCGCCACGCCCCCGGACACCCTTCGGCTGTCATCGTGCCGGTCCGGCAGACGTCGTAGCCGTGAAGCCCGAACCAGTACATGTCCAGCATTGCGAGGAGAGTCCGATGAACGAGTTCGTCATCGTCGGTGCGAAGGTGTTCGACGGCGAGAAGAACCTGGGCCAGGTCGAGGTGCACGTCGCCGACGGCGTCATTGTCTCGGTGGGCGGGCCGCGTGTCACCGGGGTGGAAGTCGTCGACGCCACCGGCGCAACCCTGCTGCCGGGCCTGATCGACGCACACACCCACACAGACGCCGCGATGCTGCGCCAGGCACTGACCTTCGGCGTCACCACCGAACTCGACATGGGCTCGGTCCCCGCCACCATGATTCCGCTGCGCGCCGAAGTCGAGGCCGACCGGACTTTCGCGGACGTGCGGAGCGCCTCTTTTTCGCTTACCCACCTCGACGGCCACCCTCATCAGTTCCGGAAGGGCCTCAACGATCCGGTCTGGCCGACCGCGACCACGGTGGCGGAGGCGGCCGGGTTCGTCGACGATCGGATCAGCGAGGGCGCCGACTACATCAAGCTGATAGCCGAGAGTGGCGGGGCGTTCGGCTTCCAGTTGCCGCACGTACCACTGGAGATTCACGCCGCCGTGATCGCCGAGGCGCACGCTCGCGGGAAGATGGTGATGGCCCACGCCATGACGCTGCACGAGACCGAACAGATGGTCGACGTCGGCGCCGACGGCCTCGCCCATCTGTTCGCCGACACGGCCCACACCCCGGAGATCGTCGACCGCATCGCAAGCGCGAACGTGTTCGTGGTGCCGACACTGACTCCCCTTGCCTCCATCGTCGGGCTGTCGCACAGCACGGACCTGGCGCAAGATCCCCGCGTTGCGGGAAAGCTTGCGCCAGAATTGCGGGCGCACCTCTCCGACACGTTCGGCGGCTTGCCCGCCTCGCACTTCGACATGGCACTGGCCACGATCGCAGCCCTGCGCCAGGCTGGGGTCGACGTGATCGCAGGCACCGACGCCGCGGCTCTGGCCGTGCGCGGCGTGACCCACGGAGCAAGTCTGCACGGCGAGCTGCAACTGCTCGTACAGGCCGGTTTCAGCCCCACCGAAGCCCTGCGCTCGGCGACTTCACTGACAGCACGACGGTTCGGCCTCCACGATCGGGGCCGCGTCGAGCAAGGCCTGCGGGCAGATCTCGTCCTGGTCGACGGTGATCCCACCACGACCATCAACGACAGCCTGTCGATTCGCTCGGTCTGGCGACAGGGCACCCGCCTCGCGGCCGCATCCACGCTCGGCTCCCGGTGAACCCGCCAGGAGCGACGAGGGCGCAGGGCCCTGGTGTTTGCCCGGGTCGTCCGGTTTGGTCAGGTGATTGCCGTGGAGGGTGAGGACGCGTGGGCGTTCGGTGTGGGCTCGGCGTCCGGCGGCGGTGTTGACGTGCATCCCCCGCCCTCCCGAACATGTCGATGCAGAGAGGGTCCGGGCCGGCTGTGATGACGTGCTGGCGCTGCCTGTGGAGCCTTTGGCCGTCGTCTATGCCGTGGACGGTGACGCCCGGCGGTGGTCGGCCATGCCGGGTTCCAGTGCTCGTTCCACGGCCTGCAGCGTCGTCTTCCACTCGGGGTGGCCGTCCAGAGCACCGGGCTGCCGAAGGTTGGACAGCCATTGCCCACGGGCCGATCCAGGGCTGTCGCGGACCTCGGCGCGCACAGGGTCCAGTGCTGGTCGTAGTACGCCTTGGCGGCTTCCGGGTTCTCCTGGAACCGTTCATCGGCCGGTGACCGGGCTATGCCGAGTTTCTCCACCGCCTGGGCGTGCTGGCCGGTCATCTGCCCGGCCCTGTAGGCCCTTCGCTGTTCTGCCACCCATTGCTCCAGGGGGTACGGGCCGGGGGCCCTGTGGCCGTAGGGCGTCCGTGCATGGTCCTCGCGTTCGGTGAACCGCTCGAGTGCCGCCCAACCGCGGCGCCACCTCGCCGACCTGCCGACCGAGCCGGTGTGCGCGCGAGCCAGGTCATAGGACGTCGCGCAGTTGGGCGCGGCCGGTGATGCCGAGCTTGGGAGAGATCTTGTGCAGGTGGAAGCCGATGGTGCGCGGAGACAAGTACAGCCGGGCACCGATGTCCCGGTTGGTCAGGACCTCGCCGCCAGTTGGGCGATCTGCAGTTCCTGCGGTGTCAGGCCGGCTACGGCGTCTGGCGCCGCGCCGGGGGCCACCGCCACGCCGGCCGCGCGGAGTTCGGCGGCGGTGCGCTCGACCCAGGGGCGGGCGTCCAGCCGTTCGAAGATCTCCAGGGCGGTGCCGAGCAGAGGCCGTGCCTCGACGGACCGTCGACGGCGCCGCAGCCATTCGCCGAAGTCACGCGAGGGCGTGCTCGAACGGCCAGCGGGCGGTGACCGGGTCCGTCGCCGCGCGGAAATGGGACTCCGCCTCGTCGGCATCGCCCAGCAGGGCCGAGGCACGGTGCACGATCGCGTCCAGACGGACGGAACGGGATGCGCCCATGGCCCGTTCGGCGGCGTGCAGCACGACGCGGGCGTCGGCCACCTGCCCGGCGCGGACGGCGGCTGCGGCGAGATCGGAGAGGCAGTACAGCGAGACGTGGTAGTGCACGGGTTCCGTGTGGAAGTCGCGGGTGAAGACCTGGCGGAGCTGCTCGTACGCCGACTGGTGATCGCTCTCCGCGAGGAACGCCGTCCCACGTGCCTGACGGTAACGCACGTACAGATTGCGCGACTTGCGCAGGTCGAGGCCGCGCACCGCGCCGCTCGCCCCTGCGTGCGCCGCCGCATGGTCCCCCTGCGCGGCCCGCAGCGTGGCCTGGAGGAGCTGCGAGCCCACGGTGACGTTGTCCGCTCCTGCCTCGGTCGCCGTCCAGCAGGCGTCCTCGGCGGCGGACTGGGCGGCGGTCCAGGCACCGCTGTCGAACAGAACGAGGGCGAGCGCCCGTGCGAGGGTCGCGTTGGTTCCGGCGGTCGCCGTCCGGCGCAGATGATCCATGGCCTGGCCGTACAGGCGCACGGCCTGGTCGGTCGCGTCCAGGACCGTGGCGACGGCACCGAGCACGACGAAGGCGGACAGCGAGCCGGCCGGGCGTCCACGGCGCGGGCCATCCTCTCCAGGGCCTGCTCCCGCGCGGCGAAGGGGTTGCTGACCGCGGCCACCCAGAGGCGGTCGCTTCCCCCCTCGTCCGGCTGCGGCGCGATGAGGGCGTCGATCCGCTCGAGTTCGGCCCGGTAGAACGGGTCGCCGGAGTTGTACGCCGGAGTGGCGGCCGTGCCCAGCGCGTCCAGGGCGAGGCCGGGAGCCTGCGTGGCCATGGCCTTGGCCACGTGCAGCAGGAACGCCGAGGAGTCGTCGTGCCGCAAGGTGACCGCCAGTGACCACCCGGCGCGCAGGGACGCCTCGGCGAGCAGCCGCGCGTCGTCCGTCAGGGTGTCGACCCGGGTCGCGATGTCCCCGACCCACTGCGGGTGCCCGGCGAACATGGCCGACGCGGCGGCGCCGAGCAGGCGCCGGGCCCGCTGCTCCGGCTCCGGGGTGAGTTCCGCGGCGCGCTCCAGAGCGGCGGCCGCGGCCGCGTGACCGCCTCGCTGCCGGGAGCGTTCCGTGCTGTCCGCCAGGGCGGTGGCGACCTGTTCGTCGGGGCCCAACGCGGCCGCGGCCAGATGCCAGGCCCGACGATCGGGCTCCTTCGTGAACGCGGCCGCGAGCGCCAGGTGGGCCTCGCGGCGTTCGGCGAACGAGGCGGCCTGGTAGATCGCGGAGCGGACCAGCGGATGGCGCAGACGAACCTGGCCGCCCTCGACGCGCACCAGACCGGCCTCTTCGGCGGGCCGCCAGACCTGGACGCCGTCCAGGCCCGGCGCGGCGTGCAGGACGTCCGAGAGCCGCTCGGTGCCTGCGGCCGCCGCCAGGAGCAGGACTCGAAGGGTGGGCTCCGGCAGGGCGGGCAGATCGGCGGCGAAGAGGCGCTCCAGCCGGGCGGTCACCGGAAGCGTGTCGACCGAGCCGATGTCACGGCCGGCCCGGCTCCTTGGCGAAGGCTCGGTTCTCGGGCGGATTCCCACGGCGCGCGGTAGCGGCCGAAACCGCCGGCGCACGACGATGTCGTACATCGATGCCGACAGGGGGGGACGTGGGCGAACTGACCACGAACGAAGTCCGGGCTTCGGCCGCCAGGCGAACGAAACGGTTGGAGGTCGTGTGACCGGCTTATCGATGACTGGCGCAACTGACATCGTTCGGATGCTGTCCGCGATGCCCGACGAGGGGGAGGGAGAATTCCTGTACCTGGGCCTGCACGTCCGGGGGGCGGTCGCGCTCACCCGGGCCGGCGAGGACGGGACCTTCCTGGAGCCGGGTGACATGGTCTTCTGCGATCCGGCCAGGCGTGATGTCCTCCGGTTCGGTGAGGACTGCCTGATGACGTACTTCCGGATAACCCGCCGCAACCTGGGCGTCGCCGAGCCGAACCTGGACCGGGTCGTGGGCGTGCCGGTGCGGCACGGCGGAGGTATGGGCGCGCTGGTATCGGGCTTCCTGTCCGCGCTCGCCGCCGAGGCGGAGGTCCACCCGTCGAAGATCGGTGACCGGCTCGCCCGCAGCGCCGTGGACCTCCTCGCCGTACTCGTCATGGAACTCCTTCAGACGCAGACGGGAGAGGAACCCTCCGGTGCGCCGAAGGCCGGCGGCGACATGCTGGCGCGGATCCGTGCCTTCATCGAGGAGCATCTGATGGAGCCGGAGCTGTCACCGGAATCGATCGCACGCGCGCATCACATCTGCGTCCGCTCCCTGCACAAGCTCTTCCAGGACGGCGGCACGACAGTGGGCCAGTGGGTACGGCAGCGCAGGCTGGAGTCGTGCAGGTATGAGCTGGGCCGGACGTCGAACCGCAGGACAACCGTGGCCGCCGTGGCGCAGCGCTGGGGCCTCAGCAGCCCCTCGCACTTCAGCCGCAGGTTCCGGGGCGCCTACGGTATGTCCCCCAGGGAATGGCAGGCGTTGGCGGCGGCGGGCGCCGGCTCGCCGATCACCAGGGCGCGGATCGCCGGCCGGTCCTCGACAAGGTGAAGGGGGCCCCTCGGGCTGCCGCCCCCGCCTTCATGCCGTTGCGCTCAGGGCCGGGGGCGCACCCAGGGGGCGTCGGTGGCCGAGAGCCGGTGCGTGATCACCGTGGTGACCGCGAGCAGCAGCAGCGTCAGGCCCAGCGCGAAAGAGAGGTCGCCGTGCAGGAGGACCCCGGCGCCGGCGAGGGCGCCGAGGAACATGGCGAGCACGGAGAGGATCCGGCGCCCGGGGCGTGGCGCTTCGCCGCCCGCCCGGGTGGAGTCGGCGGCCAGACCCGTCAGAGTCACGGTCAGGACGGTCGTGGTGAGGTCCGGCACGCCGAGCCGGCGGGCGACCGCGTTCTGCAGGCCCATGGCGAGCCCCAGGGACACGATCAGGGTGTACCGGACGCCGGTGGTGACCCGGTCGTCCGCTACGACGGTGACCACCACGGTCACCGCGACCAGGGCCGTCTGCACCGCCGTCGCGGCGCGCAGCCGTTTCGGGTTGGCCAGGCATCATGTGACGGGCATGCCCTCGGCGGTGGTGACCAGGTACAGCCGGAACCCCCGGAAGAACCGGGAGTGGCTGCGGCAGTAGCCGTATCCGGCGTGCCCGGCCAGGCCGGAGCGCTTGACGCTCTCGCGGGAGGTGGCGCAGGGCAGCGGGGTGGAGTCGATCAGCCGGAGGCTGTCGCGCCAGGTCGGCACCTGCCGGGCCAGGGCCTCGATCACCTGGCAGATCAGCGGCCCGGCGGCGTTGAGGCGCTTGTTGTAAGCCGACTGCTGGGGCAGGTAGGGGAAGAGGTGGCCCAGCCGGGCGTGGGCGAAGCGGATCCAGTGCCGGGCGGAGGGAAAGCCGAGCAGGAGCTGGGCGACGGCCAGGCACAGCAGTTCGGAGTCCGTGAGTTTCGGTGGTCGCCCGATCCGGCGACAAGGCGCCACATGGTCGTCGATGAACGTACAGTGCCGTCAGAAGGGCGTCCGGGTTTGTCTTCACACACTGACCAACGGGCGCCCTTCGTCATGGTCGCGACCAGCACACACATCGGACTCATTCATCCAGGACCGTCCCCCTCGGCGTCGATGTGCGGCAGCACCCGCTTCAGCCACCGCGGAGCCCACCAGGCGTGCCGTCCCAGCAGCGTCATCACGGCCGGCACCATGAGCAGGCGTACGACGGTGGCGTCGATGAGTACGCTGACGGCCAGCCCCAGGCCGAGCATCTTGACCACGATGCTGTCGCTGACGATGAACGCCGCGAACACGCTCACCATGATCAACGCGGCGCAGGTGATGACCCGGGCCGTGATCTCCAGGGCGTGTGCGACCGAGGCCTTGGCGTCCCCGGTGCGCAGCCACGCCTCGTGGACCCGGGACAGCAGGAAGATCTCGTAGTCCATGCTGAGGCCGAAGATGATGGCGAACATCATCATCGGCACGTAACTCTCGATGGGGACCGTGCCGTTGACGCCGAGGGCGGGGCCGCCCCAGCCCCACTGGAACACCGCGACGACCACGCCGTACGAGGCGGTGATCGACAAGATGTTCAGGACGGCGGCCTTGACGGCGACGAGCAGCCCCCGGAACACGGCCAGGATGATCAGGAACGCCAGGGCCACCACCACGGCAATGATCACCGCCAGCCGGGAGGCGACGATGTCGCGGAAGTCGACCTGCGCCGCCGTCGTGCCCGTGACGTACCCCTTGGCGTCCGTGCCCCGGACGGCGTCCGGCAGCGTGTCGTCGACCAGACGGTTGGCCAGGTCCGTGGTCGTGGCGCTCTGCGGGGACGACGTCGAGTAGACCGTGCCGACCAGGACGTCGCCGTCCTGGGTGGCCGTCAGGGGCGTGACGACGGCGGCGCCTTGGGCCGAGTCGAGCGTCTGCTGGGCCTTCGAGGCCAGATCGGAGCGCTGTGAGTCCGGTACTCCCGTCTGGTCGATGACGACCGTCAGCGGACCGTTGGACCCGGGCCCGAACGCGTCGGTCATCAGGTCGTACGCCCGCCGGTCGGTGAAGGACGTCGGGTCGGCGCCGTCACCGATGTGGCCGAGCCGGATGGACAGCACCGGGATCGCCAGGACGACGATCACCGCGACACCCGCCGCCAGGAACCACAGCGGCCTGCGCTCCACCCGCTGCGCGTACCGGTGCCAGGTGCCCTGCGGCGCGTCACCCGCCCCGGCGTCGGTCTCGGCGACGGGGCGCCGCACCCGGTAGCGGTCGATGTGCCGGCCGAGGAGCCCGAGCAGGGCCGGGACCAGGGTGAGCGCGCCGGCGACGGCCGAGACGACCGTGACGGCCGCGGCGAACCCGAGTTTGGCGATGAAGGAGACCCCCGACGCGGACAGGCCCGCCAGCGCGATGATCACGGTGCAGCCGGAGACGAGGACGGCGCGGCCGCTGGTGGCGGCCGCCTGCCCGGCGGCCCGCACCGGGTCCGCCCCGTCGAGGAGGTTCTGCCGGTGACGGGTGATCAGGAACAGGGCGTAGTCGATCCCGACGCCCAGCCCGATCATCGTCGCCAGCGTCGGTGAGACGGTCGCGAAGGTGAACGCGGCGGCCAGCAGCCCGAGGATCGCGAGACCCACGACGACGCTGATCAGCGCGGTCAGCAGCGGGACACCGGCGGCGATCACGCTCCCGAACCCGACCAGCAGTACGACGACGGCCACGCCGAACCCGATCAGCTCGCTCACCCGGTCGTCGGCGGCCGGCCGGGCGAGCTCGCCGAGCGGTCCGCCGTACTCCACCTCCGCCCCGGCCGAACGCAGCGGCTGGACGGCGTCGTCGACCCCGTTCAGATAGTCGTCGCCGAGGGTCGACGGCTGCACGTCGAAGCGGACGGTGATGTAGGCCGTCTTCCCGTCGTCCGACAATGGCCCCACGTTCTGCTGCGACTGGCCGGAGGACGAGCCCGAGGTGGAGAGCGGGTTCTGGGCCGACAGGACGTGCGGCAGCTTCTCCAGATCAGCGACCGCGGTGGACATCTGGGAGCTCAGAGCGGACAGAGCCTGCCCGTCGTCGTGCAGCACGACCTGGCTGCTGTAGCCGCCGGCCTGCGGATCGTGCTTCTTCAGCACGTCCAGGCCCTTCTGCGACTGCGCCTGGGGCAGGGTGAAGTTGTCGGAGTAGGTGCCGCCGACCGCGCGGCTGACGACCTGGAGGGCCACCAGTGCCACGAGCCAGGCGATGACGACGACCACGAAGTGACGCGCGCACCACTCGCCCAGCCGCCGCAGCAGACCCGCCCGCGCGGCCGTCTCGCCCCCTGCGCCGGTGCGGGTGTGCGGCATGGCTGTGGACTCCTGTGTGAGGCGGGGGCGTGCGTCGCCGTCCATTAGAGGCGCGCGAGGTCACTCCGGCGTGCCGGACACGGCGTCACCACGCTCCTCGGGGCGGCTGTTCCCCCGGAAGGTGGCCACCGGGGGTGTGCGGCCGTCGGCGGGGATCACCGGCGGCCCGCTGCTGCCCGGCCGCGTCAGCGCCCCGGACCCGAGGGCCACACCGAGGCCGACCAGCGCGCTGCCCGCCGCCTGCGCGAGACCGTAGGAGCCCGCGCCGACGAGCGGTGCGGTGCAGGCCGCCGCGACCGGGATGAGGCCGGAGAACAGGGTGGCGCGTTCCGCTCCGATCCGCTGCATGCCCATGTACCAGCACACGAACCCGACCACCGTGACCACCACCGCCTGCCACAGCAGCGCGCAGGTCTCGACGGTGTCCGGACGCCGCAGCCACCCGGCGCCGTCGGCGAGCAGTCCGGCCGCCGCCGACTCCAGCGCGGCGACCGCGCACACCGTGGCGGACAGCAGCCGGGGACCGAGGGGCCGCAGCACGGGCACGGCGAGCACGGCGAACCCGACCTCCCCGGCCAGGGCGCACACGGAGAAGGCGATGCCCGCGCCGTCGGTGCGCCCCCAGCCCTGGACGACGCAGGCACCGACGGCCACGAGCAACGCCCCGTACAACACGGCCCGTTGAGGCCGACGCCCGTCCAGGAGGGGCACGAGCACCGCGACCACCACCGGCGCACAGCCCACGAACACGCCCGGAACCGCCGGCTCCGCCGTGCGCTCCGCGGCGATGACGGCCAGGTTGAATCCGACCATGCCGACCGCGGCGAGCAGCGCGAGCCGGATCCACTGACGGGGTGTCAGCGCCCGCAGCCGGGTGGCCGCGCCCTTGCCGGCCAGCGGCACGAGCAGCAGACAGGCCAGCCCGTACCGCAGGAACTGGCCGCCCGCGTACGGGTAGTCGCCCAGGACGCTGTTGGCCGTGAAGGAGCCTCCGACGAGGACGCAGGCGAGCGCGGCCAGAAGGGCGCCGTGCGTGGTGGTGGCGTTCATACGGGCGACGCTAGGCAGCCGGGCGGCCCGGGAAGGGGTCCACTTCTGTGCCTGCTTGCTGGACCAATCCCGCCCGGGCCGCGGTCGTCAGCCGATGTGGTAACTGTCGCCGTAGACCTTCCAGTCCAGCGGAGGGTCGAGGTCGAGATTGCGCTCGCGCAGGAAGACCCGCTGCGCCGTGTCGACCCTGCTGGTGTCGCTGTGCGCCTCCTCCTGCTTCATCGCCCACACGCGGGCGTTCAGGAAGGCGTCGAGGTACGTCACCTCGTCACCGCCCCACGCCGGCGGGTTGGCCGTGCGCAGCGCCCGCTTGCGGAGGTTGCGGAAGCTCAGGGGATCGTTGCCGTCGCCGTGCATGACGATGGCGTCGTAGTACGCGAACTGGCCCAGCGCCCGCAGCCCGTCCGCCTTCCCCTGCCGGACCGCCGGGCCGAAGTACACCCGGTCGCGCTCGTCGTCCTGGGCGCGGCGGAACTCGGAGTCGCGGGCCGCCCTGCGCCAGTCGCCGGGGAAGCCGGGGTCGAGCCCGTCGTGCGAGTCGGAACCGTCGACCCTGCGCAGCGCCGGCAGGTACTTCGCCAGGACGTTGCCCGGCCTGCGGTCGGTGTACAGCTCGACGAGGTCCAGCATGTCGCCGGTGCCGGAACAGAACCCGATGATGCCGGCGGTGTAGCCGCGGCCGTCGCCGATGTCCTCGATGTACTGGTACTGCGCCTTCCAGTCGAGCGAGGAGTTCTCCGCGCTCGACACGAGCTGCATGGCGATCTCCTTCTTCGCCGGGGCGTCGAGCCCGGCCGCACGGACGGACGCGGCGGCGTGCGGCGGCTTCAGGAACGGGGCGGCGGCGAGGGTCGCGCCGAAGAGCGCCAGAACGGTGCGGCGCGCTGCCGGGGTCGAGGGGTGTCTCACGGGGCCTCCAAGCAGGGTGGGGGGTTGGAAGAGCTGGCCGTGCAGGACTGAACTGATAGGAAGGTTTACTATCACTCGCGCCGCGCAAGGGAAACAGCCGAGCGGAAGGTTCGTAGGGTCGAACAAGCGACCCTCGCGGGAACCATGAGCGCGGCTCGCACGTCAACTCATTGCCCAGGGAGGCCGATCGGTCGTAAGAGACCAGCCGGAGAGGGGAATCGCCGTGGACGACGCGACGTCGCAGCGGAGCAGCGAGGCGGAGGCCGCAGCACGCCAGGCCCGGTTCGGGACACTGCCGGAGCCGGTGCGCCTGGAGGACACGGTCGAGGAACGGGCCGCCGGCGTGCTCGACCCGGCGCGCACCGCGTACAACCAGGACGAGTGGCTCGTGCGCTACTGCTTGTGAGACACCGCGGCGTTACGAGCGGCTCCGCGCCCCCAGGCCGCGCAGCCACCACACGACGTGGTCCGCGTCCTGGGCCCGGGCGATGTCGAGCGGGGTCAGGTCGTCGTAGCCGCACCAGTCGATGTCCGCGCCGTGCCCGTGGAGGTACTGCGCGGTGGGCAGGTGACCGCCGTGGCAGGCGCCCCAGAAGGCGCTGGTGATCTCGTCGGGCGGGGGCGGCTCATCGGCCTCGACGTACGCCCGGACCCGGTCCAGCAGGCCGAGCGAGGCGGCGTCCTGGAGGGTGGTGCGGGCGCCGTGCTCGACGAGCCGGTGCGCGGCACGCCACTGGCCGAAGGCGCGGGCGTCGGCGAGCGGTGTGCCGCCGGCGATCACCGCACCCGGGGCCTCGATGTCGGCCCCGGCGGCGATGAGCGCGTCCAGGACGGGCACGTCGTTGCTGCTGGCCGCCCAGTGCAGTGGCGTCTCCTCGTGCGCACCGCCGAAGCGGGCGTTGGGATCGGCCCCGGCGGCGACCAGCGCGGCGACCACCTCGGGGCCGTGCGGGTAGTGACCGGGCCAGTCGGTCGCGATGTGCAGCAGACTGCGCGTGCCCTGGCCATCCTCACCGTGCTCGGTGACGCGGACGGTGGCCAGACCGGCATGCTCGGCCAGCAACTGCCGCAACCCGGGCAGATCACCGCCCCGGATCGCCTCGGCGACGGCGACGGCCAGTGGATCCCGCGATGTCAGCGTCTGCAAGGCCGGCCTCCCGGTCGCCGTCGAGGCCCCCGATTCTGCCAGCACGGCACTCCACCGGGCCGCGCTTTCCGCCATGCCGCCCGGCCAGTGTTCCGGCATGCGGCCCGGCCAGTGCTCCGGCGCACCACCCGGCCAGTGCTCCGGAGCGCCGCCCGGCGAGCGAGCGCCCTGGCATGCCGCCCGGCCCCGCTCCGCCGGGCCACGCCTTCCGGTACGCCGCCCACCCATGTCCCGCGGCGTTGCGCGGCCCGGCTCGATGGCGGGGGCCGGCGCTCGCGTGCACCGTTCCGGCAGCGCTCCGGCGCACCGCCCGGCCAGCGCCCTGGCATGCCGTCCGGTCAGCGCTCCGCCCGGCCACGCCCTCCGCGGCAGAGCACCCGCCCAAGCCCTCCGGCGCACCATCCGCCCACGTCCTTCTGCCTCCCGCCGGGCCACGCCCCCGGCCCCCGCCGGGCCACGCCCTCCTGCCTCCCGCCGGGCCACGCCCTCCTACCCCCGCCCGGCCAGCCCTCCTACCCCGGCCCTCCCGCCCCCCCGTCCGATGACGTGCCCCCGCGCCGTGCGAGGCGTAGCGTCCGGGTAAGAGCGGGAGGACATCATGTCCGGGAGCGACGAGCTGCTCAGGGGCGTCGGATCGCTGGACGACGCCCTGGGGGTGGCCCTGGCCGACACCGTGCGTGGTACCGGCGCCTCGATCGGCGGCCTCTACCTGATCGAGGAGGCGGAGCCGGTGCTGCGCCTGGTGGCGCTGTGCGGTCTGCCCCTGGCGTTCAGCGCCCCGTGGCAGCGCCTGCCGCTGACGGCACCCGTCCCGGTCGCCGACGCCATCCGCGACGACGCCCTGGTCTGCGTCGGCAGCCAGGACGAGATGGCCCGCCGCTACCCGCGGGCCGCCACCGTCCTGCCGTACCCGTTCGCCCTGGCCGCGGTCCCGCTGAGCGGCGTCCGGCGCTGCTGGGGCGGCGTCGTGCTGATGTGGCCCGCCGCGCACCCCCGCAGCGCCACGCCCCGCGAACGCGGCGACATCACCGCCAGTGCCCGCCGCATGGCCCGCCTGCTGGACGACGCCTCCCGGCCGCCCACCCTGCCGGACCGGCCGCGCGTCGTCCCTGTCGACGCCGCACACCACCCCGTGCAGACCGGCCTGGCCGCCGCCGACTACCTCGAGCGCCTCCCCGAGGGCGCCCTCGGTCTCGACCTGGAGGGTCGCGTCACCTTCGCCACCGCCACCGCCGCCCGCCTGCTCGGCCGCCGCGCCGACCGGCTGCTGGGCACCCGGCCCTGGCAGTCCCTGTCCTGGCTGGACAACCCCGTCCACGAGGACCACTACCGCACCGCGGTCGTCAGCCGCGCTCCCGTGTCCTTCACCGCGCTCCGCCCGCCGGACCGGTGGCTGACCTTCCAGCTCTACCCCGACACCAGCGGCATCAGCGTCCGCGTCGTACCGGGGGCGGAACCGACCGAGACCCCGTCACCGCCCGCCGCCGCACGGCCTCCCGCGGTCGCACCGACGGGACGCCTCTACCAACTCGTGCACCTCGCCGCCGCCCTCACCGAGACGGTGACCGTGCGCGACCTCGTGTCGCTGATCGCCCACCAGATCCTGCCCGCCTTCGGAGCCCAGGGCCTCGTGCTGTCCGCCGCCGAGGCCGGTCGCCTCAAGATCACCGGCTACCACGGCTACCCGGCCGACGTCATGGAGCGCCTGGACGCCCTGTCACTGGACACCGACCTCACCCCCGCCGGCCGGGTCCTCGCCAGCGGCGCCCCCGCCTTCTTCGCCGACCCCGCCGAGATGGCCGGCACCTACCCCAGGGCGCCCCAGATCAGCGGCAAACAGGCCTGGGCGTTCCTCCCGCTGATCATCTCCGGCCGGCCGGTCGGCTGCTGCATCCTGTCCTACGACCACCCGCACACCTTCACCGCCGACGAACGCGCCGTCCTCACCTCACTGTCCGGCCTGATCGCCCAGGCCCTCGACCGCGCCCGCCTCCACGACGCCCAGCAGCGACTCGTCCACGAACTGCAACGCGCCCTGCTGCCCCGGGCCCTGCCGCACCTGCACGGCCTCGACGTCGCCGCCCGCTATCTGCCCGCAGGACACGCCATCGAGGTCGGCGGCGACTTCTTCGACGTCCTGCGCCTGGACGACACGACCGCGGCCGCCGTCATCGGCGACGTCGAAGGCCACAGCATCGCCGCCGCCGCGCTCATGGGCCAGGTCCGCACCGCCATCCACGCCCACGCCACCGCGGGCGCCGCACCCGGCCAAGTCCTCGCCCGCACCAACCGGCTGCTGGCCGACCTCGACTCCGAGCTGCTCGTCTCCTGCCTCTACGTCCATCTCGACCTGGCACACCACCAGGCGGCCTTCGCCAGCGCGGGCCACGTGCCCCCGCTGCTGCGCCCCGCCCACGCCACCGCCGGCGTCCTCCACGTCGAACCCGGCCCGCTGCTGGGCATCGACACCGGCGCCGCCTACCCGGTCACCACCGCGCCCCTGCCGCCCGGCACCACCCTCGCCCTGTACACCGACGGCCTCGTCGAGCTCCCCGGCACCGACACGACCCGGACCACCTCCGACCTGGCCGGGCAACTGAACGACGGCGACGGCCACGACCTGGAACGGCTCATCGACAGGCTCGTCCACCACACGACGCCCACCGGACAGCACGCCGACGACATCACGGTGCTCCTGCTGCGCACCTCCCACCCCGACGGCCGCCCGGCGTGAGGTCGCCGCAGCGCTCCGGTCAGGTCTGGCCGGGAGCGTCGACGCGGACGCGCTGGGCGACGTCGCGCAGCTTGATGTTGTGGTGCTGGGAGATGCGCCGCAGCACCTCGAAGGCCTCGTCCTCGCTCATCCGGTGACGCTCCATGAGGATCCCCATGGCCTCCCCGATGGCGTGCCGGGTCTCCAAGGCGTGCTCGAGCTGGTCGACGGTGCGGGCGGTGGCCAGCGCGACGGCGGCGTGGGAGGCGAGCAGCCAGCCCGCGGCCTCGATGTCCTTGCCGAAGGCACCCGGCCGGCGCGAGTACAGGTTGAGGGCGCCGAAGTCCTCGTCGCCGGTGTAGAGCAGCACACCGGTCATGCTGCCGATCCCGAGGTCGCGGGCCGCCTGGGAGAACCGCGGCCAGGACGGCTGCGGCTTCGTCATGTCGGCGATGCGGAACAGCCGCTCGCCGTCCACGCGCCGGGCCGCGTCAAAGCACGGTCCCTCGCCCAGCTCGCCCTGCATCCGGTCGGACTCCTCGACCATGTCGCCGCAGACCGAGAGCGTCAGGGCCCGGCCCTTGGACACCGCCAGGATCCCGGCCGCGTCACAGCCCTCGACCAGCTTCACGGCGGCTGCCGCGATCTCGTCAAGCGTCGCCTGCACCGAGTCCTGCGCCACCAGATCGCGGGCGAGCATCGCCATCTGCTCGGCGTACCGCTGCCATTCCACCGCCACCACCGCCTCGCTCGCCCGTCCCGCCCACCGTACCCCGCGCCACGCCGCACACACCGGTCGCGTGCGTCGGCAGCCCGGTCGCTCAGCGATACGCCGTCAGCAGCAGCGCCACGTCGTCGGGCCGCTCCCGGGCGCGGCGGGCCGTGCGCACCAGCCGGTCGGCGAGCTGCTCCACCGAGTCCGCCGGGGTGTCGGCGAGGCAGCGGCGGACCTCCTCGATGCCCGTCTCGATGTCGCTGCCGGGCTGCTCCACGAGGCCGTCGGTGTAGAGGGCGAGGACGCTGCCGGGGACCAGCGTGAGCTCCGTGACGGGATACTCCGCGTCGAGCTGCACGCCCAGCATGACGCCGCCCGCGAGATCCAGCGTCTCGGCGTGCCCGTCGGGGTGGCGCAGCAGCGGCGGGGGATGCCCGGCCCGCACGGCCGACGCGCGCCCCGTACGCGGGTCCAGCTCGATGTAGCAGCAGGTGGCGCAGACGTCCGCCTCCAGCTCGGCCAGGTGCCGGTTGGTGTGCGTGATGACCTCCTGCGGTGGCCACTCGCTCGCCGCGAAGGCGTGCACGGCACTGCGCAGCTGGCCCATCACCGCTGCGGCACCGACACTGTGACCCTCGACGTCCCCGATGACCAGGGCCACCCCGCGTCCCGTGGTGATCACGTCGTACCAGTCGCCGCCGATGGCCATGCCCTGGGTGCCGGGCAGGTAACGGCCAGTCGTGCGCAGCCCCTCGACGGCGGGCAGCCGGTGCGGCAACAGCCCCTCCTGAAGACCGCGGGCGACGGCGGACTCGGCGTCGTAGAGCCGTGCCCGCTCCAGCGCCTGCGCGGCCAGCCCGCTCAGCGCGGTGAGCGCGGAACGCTCGTCGGGCGTGAACCGGTGCGGGGTGTCCCAGCCGAGGATGCACGAGCCGACGGGATGCCCGGAGGCGATCAGCGGCAGGAACGACCAGGCGCTCATCCGGTCCAGGGTGATGCCCGGGTAGGCGACGGAGAGGTCCTCGGGCGACTCGAAGAACAGCGGCAGCCGCGTGGTCAGCGCGTGCACACCGGGCAGCTGCGTGTCGAGGGTGACCCCCTCGAAGGGGGCGAGGAAGCCCTCGGGATAGCCCGACTCCCACAGCAGGTACATCCGGCCGTCGCGGACCGTGTACAGGGCGAGCTCCCGGACGCCGAACGCGGGCAGCAGCTGCTCGGCCACGGCCCGGCACACGTCCTCCACGGTGACCGCCTGGGTGAGCACGCTCGCCATCTGCACCACGTGGTACAGCGCCCCGGCACGCGCCGCCGTGACCGGCCCGGGCGGCGGCGCCACGGCCCCCGGTCCGGGGCCGGCGGCGGACCCCGCCTCGCGCGCCGCCTCCGTCTCGGTGGGCGGCCCGGCCGGACGGACCCGGCCCGTCAGCCCGTGCACATCCGGGTACAGCACGAAGCTCAGCCAGTTCCCGGCGGGATGCCGCACCAGGAACGACACCTGCTCCTGCGACAGCATCGCCGCCCGGTAGCGGTCCTCGTACGCGGGATCGCGGAGCCAGGTGATCACCTCCCACGGATAGCGGCCCAGGAGCGCCTCCCGGCCGCCGCCCAGCAGTTCCTCGCAGCGGTGGTTGGCGTACGTCACGCGGCCGTCCTGGTCCAGGGAGAAGACACCGTCGGGCAGCCGCTCCGCGGCCTCGGCGGCCCTGAGCCCGCTGACCGCGTCGACGAGGGCCGCCACCAGGATCCGGCCGGAACCGGCTCCGCCGCGCACGAGATGTCCCCACAGCTCGACGGGCCGGTAGCCGGCCTCCGCCTCGCCCGCGGAGTCGTCCCGCACCCGGAAGTGCCGGGACCTGACCCGGCCGAGCGTGAGCGCGTCGTGCCGGCACGCGCGCAGTTCGTGCAGGTCGTCGGGGCTGACCCGGGCCACGATCTCCGCCATCGTGCCGCCGAAGTCCGCCCGGCCGATGCCGAGGAGGGCGAGCGCCTCGTCGTCCGCCGTGCACCGGTCGCTGTCCAGGTCCCAGTCGATGAGCCCGACCCGGACGGGATGGACGGCGGGCGTGGGCAGCCGCACGCCCACGGGTTCGCCGTCGTACTCGACCCGGTCGGCGGCCGATTCCGCGGTCGATTCCGCAGCCGATTCCGCGCCCGCCCGGCCGGCGGCGAGGCGGGTCAGGCGCTCCTCCATGGCCTGCCCGGCCGGGCGCAGCGCCGGCTCCACGGCCTCCGCTTCGATCGGCGACCGGGCGGCCGAACGCAGGACGACCAGGACACCCACGGTCTCGCCGCCGGCCCGGACGGGCCGGTAGGCCGAGCCGAAGGAGTACGGCAGCCCGGCGGTGAAGTGCGGGAAGCGCAGCATGGTGGCGCGCTCGTCCGGCAGCCACAGCGTCTCGTTGCGCCGGTAGGCCTCCGCCATGGGCAGCGCACCGCCCACCGGCACCCGCCACCAGGTCTTCAGCAGCGACCGGGGCACCCCGGTCACCATCGCGAGGACGAGCGAACGCCGGTCGCGGGAGCGCAGGTAGACCAGTCCGCCGTAGCCCCCGAGGTCCCGTACGGCCTCGATCAGCGGAGCGGTCAGGGCATCCTCGATCCAGCCGGTGCCCCCGGTCCGGGCCCGGCCGTCACCACCGCCCCGGCTCCGGCCATCGGGTGACCGCGGCCCGTCCGGTACGGCGGCTGACTCATCCATCTCGCGTCCTCCCGGTACGGACGCACCGGACCCCATCGCTCCCCACCAGGATGTGCCATGGTCGGCGGTCCGGCGCGGTGGGTGCAACCTTTCGGTCCGTCCGGACGTCTCACCCCATACCAGCAACACATGAGCCTCGGGGGCGGTAATGGTACGAATCAGAACAGCATGCGCGACTCTCGCGCTCGTGGGCGCCACGGTGGGCGTGGCAGCCGTCCCGGCCGGTGCCGCACCGGCCGCCGCCCGGACCGCCGCCCAGGCCACGGCCTGTCCGACCGGCTGGGGCAGCATCGCCAAGACCGACACCAGTGGCACGATCGCGCCGGTGAAGGACATCCGCACCGGCCGTCACACCTGCTTCGACCGGATGGTCATCGACGTGCCCGGCGGGGGCAGCGACATCGGCTACTCGGTCCGCTACGTCGACCGGCTCTACCAGGACGGCTCGGGCCGGGAGATACCCGTGGCCGGCGGAGCCGTCCTCGAGGTCCGGGTCTCAGCGCCCGCCTACGACCCGGAGACCGGCGCCGCCACGTATCCCGGCCGGGTCGCGCGCCCGCTGCCGGGCGTGGACCTCACCGGCTACCGCACGTTCCGGGACACCCGGTTCGCCGGCAGCTTCGAGGGCGAGACCCAGATCGGGCTCGGCGTCCGCGCCCGGCTTCCCTTCCGGGTGCTGCAGCTCGACGGTCGCGTCGTCGTGGACGTCGCCCACAACTGGACCGGCACCCCATGACGCGGCGGCCGAGCCAGGCGGGACCGACACCGTCACCGACCGCCGCCACCCGCCCCGCCCACTCGTGGCCCGGCCGCATCGGGTAGGT
>NZ_JBEXSR010000066.1:0-30110 GCF_040613735.1 Streptomyces sp. NPDC006235 | reverse complement strand
CTGGCGTTGACTTTTGGCACGCTGTTGAGTTCTCAAGGAACGGTCGCTTCCTTTGTACTCACCCTCTCGGGCTTTCCTCCGGGCGCTTCCCTTCGATCTTGCGTTTCCGACTCTATCAGATCTTTCCTCGATCCGATTTCCTCGGCGCTTTCCAGGTTTCCGCTTCCGCGTTTCCCTTTCCGGCGGTTCCGACTTTATCAGAAGTTTCTGAGTCGGATTTCCCCTCCTCGGCCGGGCATGGTTCCCGTACCTGAGTCGGCCGGGTGCCCCTTCGGAAGGAGTTGTAAACCTACTGGAGCGGGGCTCCTCGATGCAAATCGAGGAGCCCCGCTCCCAGTTGGCGCCTGCTCAGGCCCGACGGACCGTCAGACCTCCACGACCACAGGCAGGATCATCGGCCGACGCCGGTACGTGTCCGAGACCCACTTGCCCAGCGTGCGGCGAACGAGCTGCTGGAGCTGGTGGGGTTCGACCACGCCGTCCTGGGCGGAGCGTTCGAGTACCTCCGTGACCCGGGGAATCACGTCGCCGAAGGCGGAGTCCTCGATGCCGGAGCCGCGGGCCTGGATGTGCGGGCCGCCGGTGATCTTCCCGGTGGACGAGTCCATGACGACGAAGACCGAGATGATGCCCTCGTCGCCGAGGATCTTGCGGTCCTTCAGGGCCGGCTCTCCCACGTCGCCGACCGAGAGGCCGTCGACGTAGACGTAACCCGCCTGGACCTTGCCGGAGATCTTGGCCTTGCCCTCGACGAGGTCGACGGCGACGCCGTCCTCAGCGATGACGATGCGGTCGTGCGGAACGCCGGTCAGGGCGCCCAGCTCGGCGTTGGCGCGCAGGTGGCGCCATTCGCCGTGCACCGGCATCAGGTTCTTCGGGCGGCAGATGTTGTAGAAGTACAGCAGCTCGCCCGCGGAGGCATGGCCGGAGACGTGGACCTTGGCGTTGCCCTTGTGGACCACGTTGGCGCCCCAGCGGGTGAGGCCGTTGATCACGCGGTAGACCGCGTTCTCGTTGCCGGGGATCAGGGACGACGCCAGGATCACCGTGTCGCCCTGGACGATGCGGATCTGGTGGTCCCTGTTGGCCATCCTCGACAGGGCCGCCATGGGTTCGCCCTGGGAGCCCGTGCAGACGAGGACCACCTCGCTGTCCGGCAGGTCGTCGAGCGTCTTGACGTCCACGACCAGGCCCGGGGGGACCTTCAGGTAGCCCAGGTCGCGCGCGATGCCCATGTTGCGGACCATGGAGCGCCCGACGAAGGCGACGCGGCGACCGTACTCGTGCGCCGCGTCCAGGATCTGCTGGATGCGGTGGACGTGGCTGGCGAAGCTCGCGACGATGATGCGCTTGCGGGCACCGGCGAAGACCTGGCGCAGGACGTTGGAGATCTCCCGTTCGGGCGGGACGAAGCCCGGGACCTCGGCGTTCGTCGAGTCCGAGAGCAGGAGGTCGATGCCCTCCTCGCTCAGGCGTGCGAATGCATGGAGGTCCGTGAGGCGGCTGTCCAACGGGAGCTGATCCATCTTGAAGTCGCCGGTGTGGACCACCATGCCCGCGGGGGTGCGGATGGCGACGGCCAGCGCGTCGGGGATGGAGTGGTTGACCGCGACGAACTCGCAGTCGAACGGGCCGATGCGCTCGCGGTGTCCTTCCGCCACCTCGAGGGTGTACGGGCGGATGCGGTGCTCCTGGAGCTTGGCCTCGATGAGGGCGAGGGTCAGCTTGGAGCCGATCAGCGGGATGTCCGGCTTCTCGCGCAGGAGATAGGGGACGCCGCCGATGTGGTCCTCGTGGCCGTGCGTGAGGACGATGCCCTCGATGTCGTCGAGGCGGTCCCTGATGGACGAGAAGTCCGGCAGGATCAGGTCGATTCCGGGCTGCTCCTCCTCGGGGAAGAGCACTCCGCAGTCGACGATCAACAGGCGGCCGCCGTACTCGAAGACCGTCATGTTCCGGCCGATTTCGCCGAGGCCGCCGAGCGGGGTGACCCGCAGGCCGCCTTCGGGGAGCGGCGGCGGCGGGCTGAGTTCGGGATGCGGATGACTCAAAAGACTCTCCTCACCACACGCGCCACGTACCGGTAGGGCACGTGGCGCGCGTGACGTTCGTGCAGAAGCAGTTGTCGTATGGAGTGGTGCGGGCACCGGTGGCCCGCTTATTCAGTTGTGAAGCCAGTGCGCGGGGGACCGCGCGAAGTCTGATGTCAGAGCTGTACCCCGCCGGCGGCAAGATCGATCTTGAGTTGTTCGATCTCCTCCGGCGCGCACTCGACCATGGGGGCGCGCAGGGGCCCGCCGGGCAGGCCCTTCAGGGCGAGCGCCGCCTTGGTCGTCATCACGCCCTGGGTGCGGAACATGCCCGTGTAGACCGAGAGCAGCTTCTGGTGTATCTCGGTGGCCTTCTGGACGTCGCCCGAGGTGTACGCGTCGACCAGGGCGCGCAGCTCGGGGGTGACCACGTGGCCGACGACGGAGACGAAGCCGACCGCGCCCACGGAGAGCAGGGGCAGGTTCAGCATGTCGTCGCCGGAGTACCAGGCGAGGCCGGAGCGGGCGATGGCCCAGCTCGCCCGGCCCAGGTCGCCCTTGGCGTCCTTGTTGGCGACGATCCGGGGGTGCTCGGCGAGGCGGACGAGCGTCTCCGTGTTGATCGGGACGCCGCTGCGGCCGGGGATGTCGTAGAGCATGACCGGCAGCCCGGTGGTGTCGGCGATGGCCGTGAAGTGCCGGTAGAGGCCCTCTTGCGGGGGCTTGTTGTAGTACGGGGTCACGACGAGCAGGCCGTGTGCGCCGGTGCGCTCCGCCGCGCGGGCGAGTTCCATGCTGTGGTGGGTGTCGTTGGTGCCGACCCCGGCCACGACATGGGCACGGTCGCCGACCGCCTCCAGGACCGCCCGTACGAGATCCCTTTTCTCCGCATCGCTGGTCGTCGGCGACTCGCCCGTGGTGCCGTTGATGACCAGGCCGTCGTTGCCTGCGTCCACCAGGTGGGTGGCGAGCCGCTGCGCGCCGTCGAGGTCGAGTGCGCCGTCCGCCTTGAAGGGCGTGACCATGGCGGTGAGGACCCGCCCGAAGGGGGTCTGCGGAGTCGAGGTCGGAGCCATGGGTTACACGCTACTCGTTGCTCAGAACCGGGTCTGCCCTAGGGGGAGGCGACAAGTCGTGACAAAAGTGGAGCCCGGCACTGCTTGCTCGGGGGTTCAAGCAGTGCCGGACCCGTTTGATCAGGCTAGATGAACTTCTCGAAATGCCGCAATACGGACACTTCGTGCGGCTGAACCGTACATCTGTACCTGATCGGGGAACCGGGGCGCGTCAGGGCGCCACGCGTCCGTTCGCGTTGAAGGCCGCGTAGGTGAGCGGCATGAGCCGGGCCCACTCGGCCTCCATCTTCTCCCCGACCATCTCGATCTCGCGCTGCGGGAAGGACGGGACCTTGGCCAGCTCGTGCTGGGTGCGCAGGCCGAGGAAGTGCATCAGCGAGCGGGCGTTGCAGGTGGCGTACATCGAGGAGTACAGGCCGACCGGGAGGACCGCGCGGGCGACCTCGCGGGCGACGCCGGCGGCGAGCATCTCCTGGTAGGCCTCGTACGCATGACGGTAGGAGTCCTCCATCACGCGGCCGACGAGCTCCTGCTGGGCCTGGGTGCCCTCGACGAAGACGTACTTGCCGGGGCGGCCCTCCTGGACGAGCTTGCGGGACTCGTCGGGGACGTAGAAGACCGGCTGGAGCTCGCGGTAGCGGCCGCTTTCCTCGTTGTACGACCAGCCGACGCGGTGCCGCATGAACTCGCGGAAGACGAAGATCGGGGCGCTGATGAAGAAGGTCATCGAGTTGTGCTCGAAGGGGCTGCCGTGCCGGTCCCGCATCAGGTAGTTGATCAGGCCCTTGGAGCGCTCGGGGTCCTTGTTCAGCTCGTCCAGGGACTGCTCGCCGAGGGTCGAGACACGGGCGGCGAACAGGACGTCCGCGTCGGACGCGGTGTGCTTGACCAGCTCGACGGTCACATCGCTGCGGTAGCTGGGCTTGGGGTCGTCGGCGGGGGTGTCGGTCACGGTTGGCAGGGCCTTCCCATCTCGTCGTGTGGCGACGCCACTCTACGGCCCGGCGGAATCCGTCCGATCGGTGGCGTGCCGCAATGAAGTCGGTGAAACAGGGCACCACTGAGGGAGTTCGTTCGTCTTCAGGGACGAGAGTGATTCGTTCCATCCCCGAAGGGAGAAGCACCCCTGATGTTCGGTCGGCGTGAACCCGTACCGTTTGCCTTTGTTGCTGAGGCCGACAGGTTCCGCAGTAATGTCACTCCCCCACCGCGTGAGCGGCTGTCCGCCGGCCAGATGGCCGGGCGCTGGCTGCTGGGTCTGACCATCGTGGCGGGGCTCGTGGGCTCCCTGGTCATCGGGACGCCCGCGCTGTCGACGGGCGACAACCCGGGCTCGCAGCCCCAGCAGTCGCAGGCGTCGCAGAAGAACTGAGCCGCCGCAGACCGGCGATGACTCCATCCGGCCCCCCGCCAGTGGTGACCGGGGACACAGATCGGTAGCCTCACCGGGCACAGCCCACGCATGGATCGAGTGAGGACCAGCCGTGCCCCTGCCCTTCCTGACGGCCGACCGCGTTTTCGAGGCGACGGACGACATTCCGCTGCCCTACGACGACCGTGACCGCTGGCGGCGGCCGTACCGGCCCGGCCCCTGGCGGGTGGCGGCGGCCGCGCTGGCGCTGCTGCTCGCCTCGTTCGTGCTGTTCGCGGCGGTCATCATCGCGGCGACGGCCGAACCGGCCTCGGCCGGTGTGGTCTTCGGGCTCGCGCTGCTGGTCATCGCCGGGGCGCTGCGGCTGCTGCGCGTGGGTGTGTGGGTGAGCGCGCGCGGGCTGCGGCACGTGGGCTTCCTCACCACACGTACGGCGTCCTGGGAGCAGGTCGCCGCCGTGCGTACGGTGCAGCAGCCGGTGCGCTGGCTGGGGCTGCCCCGGACGGTGCAGGGGCAGGCGCTGCTGCTCGTCCGGCGGGCGCAGTCGCCCGACGGTGGGCCGGCGCTGCTGACCACGCACAACGCGGACTTCCTGGGCCGGGTCGAGGCCTTCGACCGGGCGGCGGACTCCATCGAGGCCTGGGCCGACGAGTACCGCCCGCACTGAGGCCCCCCGGGTGACCCCGGATTCTCATGCCGGAGGGGCCGGACCGCGAACGGTCCGGCCCCTCCGGCATGAGTTCCGGCAGGAGCGGGGTGCGGTTCAGGCCGTCTCTGGCTGCTTGCCGTCGTGCAGGGCGATCGCGCGTTGCATCGCCTTGCGGGCGCGCGGGGTGTCGCGGGCGTCGTGGTAGGCGACGGCGAGGCGGAACCAGGTGCGCCAGTCGTCGGGAGCGGCCTCCGTCTCGGCCTTGCGCTTGGCGAAGACCTCGTCGGCCGAGTCCCGGTCGATCCGCCCGCTGGGCGTGCGCCTCAGTTCGTCGACGGGCAGGCCGCCCTCGGCGTCGAGTTCGGCGGCGAGGGCGTTGGCCCTGCGGACGAACTGGGTGTTCTTCCACAGGAACCACAGGCCGATGGCCGGCAGGATCAGCACCGCCACGCCGAAGGTGACGGTGAGGGGCGTGCCGGTCTCGATGAGCAGGACGCCACGGCTGCCGACCAGGACGAAGTAGACGACCAGGACGGCGGCCGTGAGGGCGTAGGTGAGCTTCGCGCGCATGACGGTCAGGGACTCAGCTCAGGTCCAGGAAGTGTTCCAGGCCGAACGTCAGGCCCGGGACGCTCCCCACACGGCGGGCGCCGAGCAGGATGCCCGGCATGAAGCTGCTGTGGTGCAGCGAGTCGTGCCGGACCGTCAGGGTCTCGCCCTCCGCGCCGAGCAGGACCTCCTGGTGGGCGAGCAGGCCGCGCAGCCGGACGGCGTGGACCGGGACGCCGTCGACGTCGGCGCCCCGGGCACCGTCGAGGGCGGTGGCCGTGGCGTCCGGGGCCGGGGCGGAGCCCGCGTTGCGGCGGGCCTCGGCGATAAGCTGGGCGGTGCGCGTGGCGGTGCCGGAGGGGGCGTCCACCTTGTTCGGGTGGTGCAGCTCGACGACCTCGACGGACTCGAAGTACGGGGCGGCGATCTGCGCGAACTTCATGGTCAGGACGGCCCCGATGGAGAAGTTCGGCGCGATGAGCACGCCCGTCTCCGGGGACTGCTCCAGCCAGCCCTTCAGCTGCGCGAGGCGCTCGTCGGTCCAGCCCGTCGTACCGACGACCGCGTGGATGCCGTGGCGTACGCAGTAGTCGAGGTTGGCCATGACCGAGTCGGGCGTGGTCAGTTCGACGGCGACCTGGGCGCCGGTCTCGGCCAGCGTCTCCAGCTTGTCGCCGCGGCTCAGCGCGGCGACCAGTTCCATGTCCTCGGCGGCCTCGACGGCTCGGACCGCTTCGGAGCCGATCCGGCCCTTGGCGCCGAGGACCGCCACGCGCAGCTTGCTCATCTCTTGTGCTTCCTTCACCAGGGGTTGTCAGGCGACGGCGTCGTGCAGGCGGGCCGCCTGTTTGTCCTTCAGCGGGCCGATGACCGACAGGGAGGGCCGCCGTCCCAGGATCTCGCGGGCGACCGAGCGGACGTCGTCCGGGGTGACCGAGGCTATCCGCGACAGCATGTCGTCGACGGACATCTGCTCACCCCAGCACAGCTCGCTCTTGCCGATACGGTTCATCAGCGCGCCGGTGTCCTCCAGGCCGAGGACCGTGGAGCCCTGGAGCTGGCCGATCGCGCGCCCGATCTCGTCGTCCGAGAGGCCGTGCTCGGCGACGTGGTCGAGTTCGTCGCGGCAGATCTTCAGCACGTCGTGCACCTGCGACGGCCTGCACCCGGCGTACACGCCGAACAGGCCGCAGTCGGCGAAGCCCGAGGTGTACGAGTACACGCTGTAGGCCAGGCCGCGCTTCTCGCGGACCTCCTGGAAGAGGCGGGACGACATGCCGCCGCCGAGGGCGGTGTTCAGCACGCCCAGGGCCCAGCGGCGCTCGTCCGTGCGGGACAGGCCCGGCATGCCGAGCACGACATGGGCCTGCTCGGTCTTGCGGTCGATCAGCTCGACCCGGCCGGCGGTGCGCAGGGCGCGGCGGCCGCTGCGCGGGGCGACGGGCTCGGCGACGGATTCCTTGAAGGCGCCGGCCTTCTCGAAGGCGGCGCGGACCTGGCGTACGACCTTGGCGTGGTCGATGTTGCCGGCGCACGCGACCACGAGGTGAGTCGGGTCGTAGTGCTTCTTGTAGAAGCGGCGGATGCGGTCGGCGGTCAGGGCGTTGACTGTGGCGACCGTGCCGAGGACCGGGCGGCCGAGGGGGTTGTCGCCGAACATCGTGTGCGCGAACAGGTCGTGCACGCAGTCGCCCGGGTCGTCCTCGGTCATGGCGATCTCTTCGAGGATGGCGCCGCGCTCGACGTCGACGTCTTCCTCGAGGATGAGCGAGCCGGTCAGCATGTCGCTGACGACGTCGATGGCGAGCGGCAGGTCGGTGTCGAGCACGCGCGCGTAGTAGCACGTGTACTCCTTCGCCGTGAACGCGTTCATCTCGCCGCCGACCGCGTCGATCGCGGAGGAGATGTCCAGGGCGGACCTGCGGTTCGTGCCCTTGAAGAGCAGGTGCTCGAGGTAGTGCGTGGCGCCGTTGAGCGCGGGCGTCTCGTCGCGGGAGCCGACGTGGGCCCAGATGCCGAAGGTGGCCGAGCGGACCGAGGGGAGGGTCTCGGTGACGATGCGCAGGCCACCGGGGAGGGTGGTCTTGCGGACGACGCCGATGCCGTTGGTGCCCTTGATGAGGGTTTGGGTACGGGCGACGGCCCGCGCCTCCGAGGAGGTGCGGGCCGTCGCCGTCGAGCTGGTCGACGTCACTGGTCGGTGTCGTCCTTCTTGTCGTCGTCGCCTTCGCCCTCGATCACGGGGATGAGGGAGAGCTTGCCGCGCGAGTCGATCTCGGCGATCTCCACCTGGACCTTCGCGCCGACGCCGAGGACGTCCTCGACGTTCTCCACGCGCTTGCCGCCGGCGAGCTTGCGGATCTGCGAGATGTGCAGCAGACCGTCCTTGCCCGGGAGCAGCGACACGAACGCGCCGAAGGTGGTCGTCTTCACGACCGTGCCCAGGTAGCGCTCGCCGACCTCGGGCATCGTCGGGTTGGCGATGCCGTTGATCGTCGTACGGGCGGCCTCGGCGGACGGGCCGTCGACGGCGCCGATGTAGATCGTGCCGTCGTCCTCGATCGTGATGTCGGCGCCGGTGTCCTCCTGGATCTGGTTGATCATCTTGCCCTTGGGGCCGATGACCTCGCCGATCTTGTCCACGGGGATCTTGACGGTGATGATCCGCGGGGCGTTCGGAGACATCTCGTCCGGCGTGTCGATCGCTTCCATCATCACGTCGAGGATGTGGAGGCGGGCGTCACGGGCCTGCTTGAGGGCGGCGGCCAGGACGGAGGCGGGGATGCCGTCCAGCTTGGTGTCGAGCTGGAGGGCGGTCACGAACTCCTTGGTGCCGGCGACCTTGAAGTCCATGTCGCCGAAGGCGTCCTCCGCACCGAGGATGTCGGTGAGGGTGACGTAGTGCGTCTCGCCCTCGATCTCCTGGGAGATCAGGCCCATGGCGATACCGGCGACGGGGGCCTTCAGCGGCACACCGGCGTTCAGCAGCGACATGGTGGAGGCGCAGACCGAGCCCATGGAGGTCGAGCCGTTCGAGCTGAGCGCCTCGGAGACCTGGCGGATCGCGTAGGGGAACTCCTCGCGCGTCGGCAGGACCGGGATCAGGGCGCGCTCGGCGAGGGCGCCGTGGCCGATCTCGCGGCGCTTCGGGGAGCCGACGCGGCCGGTCTCGCCGGTGGAGTACGGCGGGAAGTTGTAGTTGTGCATGTAGCGCTTGCGGGTCACCGGCGACAGCGTGTCCAGCTGCTGCTCCATGCGGAGCATGTTCAGGGTGGTGACGCCCAGGATCTGGGTCTCGCCGCGCTCGAACACCGCGGAGCCGTGGACCCGCGGGATCGCCTCGACCTCGGCGGCCAGCGTGCGGATGTCGGTGACACCGCGGCCGTCGATGCGCTTCTTCTCCTTGATGACGCGCTCCCGGACCAGGGTCTTGGTCAGCGAGCGGTACGCGGCGGAGATCTCCTTCTCGCGGCCCTCGAACTCCGGCAGGAGCTTCTCGGCGGCGAGCTGCTTGACGCGGTCCAGCTCGGCCTCGCGCTCCTGCTTGCCGGCGATGGTGAGCGCCTGGGCGAGCTCGGGCTTGACGGCGGCGGTGAGCGCCTCGAGGACGTCGTCCTGGTAGTCCAGGAAGATCGGGAACTCGCCGGTCGGCTTGGCGGCCTTGGAGGCGAGGTCCGACTGCGCCTTGCACAGGACCTTGATGAAGGGCTTCGCGGCTTCCAGACCGGCGGCGACGACCTCCTCGGTCGGCGCCTCGGCGCCGCCCTTGACCAGCTGGATGGTCTTCTCGGTGGCCTCGGCCTCGACCATCATGATCGCGACGTCGCCGTCCTCCAGGACGCGGCCCGCGACGACCATGTCGAAGACGGCGTCCTCGAGCTCGGTGTGCGTCGGGAAGGCCACCCACTGGCCGTTGATCAGCGCGACGCGGACGCCGCCGATCGGGCCGGAGAAGGGCAGGCCGGCCAGCTGCGTGGACGCGGAGGCGGCGTTGATCGCCACCACGTCGTACAGGTGGTCGGGGTTGAGCGCCATGATCGTGGCGACGACCTGGATCTCGTTGCGCAGGCCCTTCTTGAAGGAGGGGCGCAGCGGGCGGTCGATCAGGCGGCAGGTGAGGATCGCGTCCTCGGAGGGGCGGCCCTCACGGCGGAAGAAGCTGCCGGGGATCTTGCCGGCGGCGTACATCCGCTCCTCGACGTCCACCGTGAGCGGGAAGAAGTCGAGCTGGTCCTTGGGGTTCTTGGAGGCGGTGGTGGCCGACAGCACCATGGTGTCGTCGTCCAGGTACGCCACGGCGGAGCCGGCGGCCTGCTTGGCCAGGCGGCCCGTCTCGAAGCGGATGGTGCGGGTGCCGAAGGTGCCGTTGTCGATGACGGCCTCGGCGTAGTGGGTCTCGTTCTCCACTAGCGTTTTCTCCGTTACTTTGTCGTCTTTCGTCCCGGGCTGCCCGTGTGGCAGGGGGACGGTGGCGGAGAAGCGCTCCGTGCGGTGCGGGCCGGTCTTCGATCGAAGCACCCGGGGCTCGCTTCCCCCCGGGGGCCACTACCGAGGACCGGCGGCGGCTAGGCGCGCTTCCCCTCTTCTTCTTGTCGTGCTGTGTCGTCCGTATTGCGTTGTGCTACCACACTACAAAGCAGCGGTGACACTCCGCACGTACAGCAAAGGGAGCGGTCCCCTTTCCTGCCGGGAACCGCTCCCTTCACGGCGTCTTACTTGGCGCCCGCCGCACCGCGGCGGATGCCGAGGCGGTCGACCAGCGCACGGAAGCGCTGGATGTCCTTCTTCGCCAGGTACTGCAGCAGCCGGCGGCGCTGGCCGACGAGGATCAGCAGACCACGGCGGGAGTGGTGGTCGTGCTTGTGGGTCTTGAGGTGCTCGGTCAGGTCGGAGATCCGACGCGAGAGCATGGCGACCTGGACCTCGGGGGAGCCGGTGTCGCCCTCCTTCTGGCCGAACTCGGTGATGATCTGCTTCTTCGTAGCGGCGTCGAGCGGCACGCGTACTCCTCGTAGTCTGTGATGGCCACCGAGTGCCCCCGGTCTGTGTCTCGGGGGAGCTTCCGTTACTCGGGAGGCGGGGATCCGCTGAGCGCGGCCTCCAGGGCGAGAGCTCGCTCCGGGGGTGCGTACACAAACGGCCGTCGACCAGGGTACCAGGCGGTCAGGGCCGTCTTTGCGCTGGTCCCCGAACCCGCCGGCCGGGGCGGCCCGCGCCACTAGGGTGAGCAGGTTCGGATCGTTCGTACGGCATCCGGACGTTCGGAACCGGTACGTCGGGAAGGGGTCGCTACGGCATGGCGGAGACGGCTGAGGAGATCAAGGCACGCAAGGAGCGGGAGCGGGACGAGCTCTACGCCCTCGACATCTCCGGTGTCGAGTGGCACTGCGCGCCGGGCACCGAGGAGCACGAGGAGCGGGTCGAGATCGCGTACCTGCCCGAGGGGGCGGTGGCGATGCGGTCCTCGCTCGACCCGGATACGGTGCTGCGCTACACCGAGGCGGAGTGGCGGGCGTTCGTGCTGGGAGCGCGGGACGGGGAGTTCGATCTGGAGCCGCGGTCGCACAGCGGGGGCTCGCAGGCGGAGTCCGTGCAGTAGTCGCGGTAGTTGCGGCAGTAGTCGCGCGGAGCGCGACGAGGGGGTGGCGGGCCGGTGGCCGGCCACCCCTCGTCGCGCTTCTTCTTTGTGCGGTGAAGCAAGAGAGTTCGTGGTTCTTCACCGTACTCGCCCTGATTGTTCACCAAAGTGTGTGCTCTGTACGTCACTTCCGGGCAGCTTCAGGGCAGGTTGTGACAGGGCGGACAGGTGCTCGGGGGTGGACGGGCCTGCCGAGGCGGGGCTTGTGGTGATTAGGCTGGGACCGGGCGCGACGCCAGAACCCGTGAGTAGGCGTGGGCGTCCCAGGGGGAGAGCGGGGGAGCCTGGATTCGGACGACCTCGGACGACCCCTTCTTACGCCTCAGAACGACTTCGTACGACGTCGGACGACAAGCAAGGGTCGCCCCAGCACGGCATGAGGGTGCTCGACCAACCAGGAGGAACACTGTGAGCAGCGATCGGGACGGGAACCGCGGGGGCTGGGCGACACCCGGCGATGACCAGCCCGACGCGGAGTCCGCGGCAGAGGTGACGGGCGAGTTCACCATCGACTACGCGCCGCCGGCCTGGTACACGCAGAACGCCTCGGGGAGCTCCAGCTCGGGGCAGGGGGCGGGTACGTCCGAGGACTCCAGTGCTTCCGGGGCGCCCGGGGGTTCCGGGAGTTCCGGGGCGCGTGGGGGTTCCGGCGGGCCGAGCGGGCCGGTTCCGCCGCTGCCGGGGCTCACTCCCCCGCCGCATGCCAATCCTTCCGGTGCGGCGGCGTCCATTCCGAGGCAGGGGTACGGGCAGGGGCAGGGGCAAGGACACGGGCAGGGGCAGGCCGCCGGCTCGGCTCCGGCGTCGGCTCCATCTCCGGCTCCATCTCCGGCTCCAGGGGCGCCTTTCACGCCGCCCGCGCCGCCGCCCGCTCCGGGCGCTCCGTTCACGCCTCCCGCTCCTCCTTCTCCTCCCGCGCCCGCGCCGGGTACGCCCTTCACGCCGCCTCCGCCTGCTGCCGGGGGCCCGTCTGCCGGAGGGCCGGCTGCCGTGCCCCGGCTTCCGGTGGGGTTCGAGCCGCAGGGGCGGACCGAGGCGCCTGCGGCGGATCCGGCCTCTCCTACGGCCGTGCCGAACATCCCCGTCGGCGGGTATCAGGCGCAGTGGACGCCGGCCGCTCCGTCGGAGGGGTCCGAGCCTCCGGCCGCTCCGGCCACTCCCGATGCTTCGGCTGCTTCTGCCGCTTCGGCTGCTCCGGCCGCTCCTGCTTCCGAGGATGCGGAGCAGGAGGACGGTGACCTGGAGAGCGGTGCCACGATGCGGTTCTCCGCCGTCGCCCTGAAGCGGGAGATCGAGGAGCGCGCCGCCGAGGTCGAGGCGCGGCTGTCGACCGACGACGACCAGGACAAGGGCGGGGACGAGGACGGTCTCGCCGTCGCTTCCGGCCCGAGCGACGGGGCGGAGCCGGGTGACGAGTCCGGCGGTGACGTCGAGGACGCTCCCAAGGACGCCGAGGACGAGGCCGACGCCGACGCCGACGCCGATGAGGACGTCTCCTCCGACACGGCCGTCGCGGTTGACGTGGCTGCCGCGCCCAGTGCGGACGGTCCTGCTTCCGACGACGACGCCGACAGCGGGGACGCGGACGCCGCGGTGACCGCACCGGAGGAGGAAGCTCCGGAGGACCAGGCTGCGACTGCGGAGGAAGCCGCTCCGGAGGCGGAGACGGACGCGGCCGTGTCGCAGGATGCCGAGCCTGAGGACTCCGTGTCTGCGGATGCGGTGCCTGCGGAGGAGGCCCCTGCCGATGCGGTGCCTGTCGACGAGGCCCCGGCCGACGCAGCTCCTGCGGACGAGGCCCCGGCTGCTCGTGAGCCGGCCGACGCACAGCCCGCCGACGCACAGCCCGCCGACACCCCGCCCACCGACACCCCACCCATGGGCTCCGAGCCCACCGACGCCGTGCCTGCCGACGCCGTGCCCGCCGACGCCGCTCCCCAGGACGCCGCCGTACCGGGTCCGGCCGACGCCGAGCCCGCCTGGACTCCCCCGGCACCGCAGGCCATGCCGCCGCTGCCGCCGTCGTATCAGCCAGCCGCCCCGGCCCCGGCCAGCCAGTGGCCCGCACAGCCGCAGGCCCAGCCTCAGCCTCAGCCTCAGGCACAGCCCGCTGCTGCGGACCCGAACGCTCCCGCGCAGGGCCAGCCGCCGTTCCAGCCGCAGGCGCCACAGCCCGCACCCGCCGCCTGGAACCCGTCGGCCGCACCGGCGCCGCCGAACCAGCCGCCCACCCAGCCCGGACCGCAGCCCGGCGCCTACGGCTTCCCGCATCCGGGGGCTCCGGCCCCGGCCGCACCCGACGCCCAGGGCGGCTACGGCTTCCCGCACCCGGGCGCCCCCGCGCAGCCCCCGGCCGCCCAGCAACCGCCGGCCCAGCAGCCCAACACCCCGCCCACCCCTGCCCCCAACACGCAGGACGGCTACGGCTTCCCGCAGCCCGGGCCCAACCCCCAAGCCGGTTACGGCTTCCCGCACCCCGGCGCACCCGCCCAACCCCCGGCCGCCCAGCAACCGCCGGCCGCGCAACCCCCCGCCCAGCAGCCGAACACCCCGCCCACCCCCGCGCCGAACGCGCAGGACGGCTACGGCTTCCCGCACCCCGGCGCGCCCGCGCCGGCTGCTCCCCATCCCCAGGGATACGGCTTTCCCCACCCCGGCGTGCCCCCGCAGGGCCAGCCGCAGCCTGAAGGGCAGCCGCAGCCCGTGGACCCGCGGACCGGGGCCGCTTGGCCGCAGCCCATGCAGCACGACCAGCGGCAGCCGACCAACCCGGGTGCCGCGCCGCTCGGTTACACCGCTGCCGTCGAGTTGTCGTCCGACCGGCTGCTCAACAGCAAGAAGCAGAAGGCAAAGAGCAGCCGTCCGGTGGCCGGTGGCGGGCGGTTCAAGATCGGTGGGAAGAAGGAGGAGGCCGAGCGGCAGCGGAAGCTGGAGCTGATCCGCACGCCCGTGCTCTCCTGCTACCGGATCGCCGTGATCAGCCTCAAGGGCGGTGTCGGCAAGACGACCACGACCACCGCGCTCGGCTCCACGCTCGCCACCGAGCGGCAGGACAAGATCCTCGCGATCGACGCCAACCCGGACGCGGGAACCCTGGGGCGTCGCGTGCGCCGTGAGACCGGGGCCACCATCCGTGACCTCGTGCAGGCGATCCCGCACCTCAACTCGTACATGGACATCCGGCGGTTCACGTCCCAGGCTCCGTCGGGCCTGGAGATCATCGCCAACGACGTCGACCCGGCCGTGTCCACGACGTTCAACGACGAGGACTACCGGCGCGCGATCGACGTACTGGGCAAGCAGTACCCGGTGATCCTCACCGACTCCGGTACCGGTCTGCTCTACAGCGCCATGCGCGGTGTACTGGACCTCGCCGACCAGCTCATCATCATCTCGACACCGTCGGTGGACGGTGCGAGCAGTGCGAGTACGACGCTCGACTGGCTGTCGGCGCACGGGTACGCCGACCTCGTCGCCCGGTCCATCACCGTCATCTCCGGTGTGCGCGAGACCGGCAAGATGATCAAGGTCGACGACATCGTGTCGCACTTCGAGACGCGCTGCCGCGGCGTCATCGTCGTGCCGTTCGACGAGCATCTCGCCGCCGGTGCCGAGGTCGACCTCGACATGATGCGGCCGAAGGTGCGGGAGGCGTACTTCAACCTCGCGGCGATGGTCGCCGAGGACTTCACCCGCCACCAGCAGGCACACGGCCTGTGGACCTCCGACGGCAACCCGCCGCCGGTGGCCGCCCCGCCGCTGCCCGGCCAGCAGGTCCCGGGCCAGCCCGTCCCCGGCCAGCCTCCGTACCCCGGACAGCAGCAGCCGGGCCCGTATCCGCAGCAGCCGGGACAGCCCTACCCGCAGCAGCCGGGACAGCCGTACCCCCAGCCCGGCCAGCCCTACCCCCAGCCGGGGCAGCAGCCGTATCCGCAGGCGGCAGGCCAGCCGCCGTACCCGCAGCCGGGGCAGCAGGGCCAGCCCGGGCAGCCGTACCCCCAGCAGCCGCAGCCCGGGCAGCCCCCGGCCGCCCCTCCGCAGCCGGGCTACGGCTACCCGCAGCCGGGGCAGCCCGGCCACCCCGGCCCCGGCCACCCCGGGCAGCCCGACGGGCAAGGTCAGACGCCGCCGCCCCCGCCCCCGTCGCAGTAATCGCCTCACCCGATCGGCCCCTTTCGAGGGGCCGGTCCCCTTCGTGGCCCGCGCCGTTCCCACTCGGCGCGGGCCACGGCGCGTTCGGGACGAAATCCGTTGCCAGGCCCTGGCCAGGGGCGCGTCAGTGGTCTCGACCAATGGCCGTGAAAAGCTCGCCAATTCGTTATTTCCGCAGGCCACAAGGGGTGAACGTGCCGTTGACGGGTGGAGACGGCCGCTGATACACACTCAGCATCCACTGACAGCTGATCAACCCGTCCTTCCCGTCCGAGCGATGACGCGAGGTCCGACCATGGGCACGAAAGATCAGACACGCAGCCTCCCGCGCGGCCTCAGGCTCGTCGCCGTGGCCGGAGCGGCCGCGCTCACCCTCACCGCCGGTCTCGCGACCCCGCTCGACCCGGCGCCCCGGCAGGCCCGGGCGGCCGACGACGGCAAGAAGACGCTGACCGTGGCGGTGGCGCAGAGCGTGGACTCGCTCAGCCCGTTCCTCGCGGTCCGGCTGCTCAGTACGAGCATCCACCGGCTCATGTACGAGTACCTGACGAACTACGACCCGAAGGACAACCACGCCATCCCGGGCCTGGCCACCAAGTGGGAGCCCTCGCCGGACAAGCTGACCTGGAGGTACACGATCCGCTCCAACTCCGCGTGGTCGGACGGCCAGCAGGCCACCGCCGAGGACGCGGCGTGGACGTTCAACAAGATGATGACCGACTCCGGCGCGGCCACGGCGAACGGCAGCTACGTCGGGAACTTCAAGAAGGTGACGGCCCCGAGCCCCACCAAGCTGGTCATCGAGCTGAAGAAGCCGCAGGCCACGATGACGGCGCTCGATGTGCCGATCGTGCCGAAGCACGTGTGGGAGAAGGTCTCGGACTTCTCCGAGTTCAACAACGACAAGAGCTTCCCGGTGGTGGGCAACGGGCCGTTCGTGCTGACCGGGTACAAGGCCGACAGCTACGTCCGGCTCAAGGCCAACAAGAAGTTCTGGCGCGGGGCGCCGAAGTTCGACGAGCTGGTCTTCCGCTACTACAAGGACCAGGACGCGGCGGTGTCGGCGCTGCGCAAGGGCGAGGTGTCGTTCGTCGCCGGTTCGCCGTCCCTGACGCCCGCTCAGGCGGCATCCTTGGAGAGCGCGGAGAACATCAAGGTCAACGACGCCCCCGGACGTCGTTTCTACGCCCTCGCCACCAACCCGGGCGCGAAGGCGAAGAACGGCGAGAAGTTCGGCGACGGCCACCCTTCCCTGCTGGACCAGCGGGTGCGCAACGCGCTGTTCAAGGCCGTCGACCGCAAGGCCGTCATCGACAAGGTGTTCCAGGGTCACGCCGTCGAGGGCGAGGGCTACATCCCGCCGCGCTTCTCGCAGTACTTCTGGAAGCCGTCCGCCGGCCAGAAGCTGACGTACGACCCGGCCGAGGCGGCCCGGATGCTCGACCGGGCGGGTTACAAGAAGAACGGCGACGGCAAGCGCGTCGGCAAGGACGGCAAGCCCATCACCTACCGCGTCCTGTGCCACGCCACCGACCCGAACGACAAGGCGGTCGGCAAGTACCTCCAGGAGTGGTGGGGCGAGCTCGGCATCGGCGTCCAGCTGAACTGCCTGGACAACGTGACCGACCCCTGGCTCGCCGGCAAGTACGACCTGGCCTTCGACGGCTGGTCGGTCAACCCGGACCCGGACTTCGTGCTGTCCATCCACACCTGCGGCGCGCTCCCGGCCACCCCGGAGGAGACCGGCGCGACCGACAACTTCATCTGCGACAAGAAGTACGACGAGCTCTACGCCCGGCAGCTCGCCGAGTACGACCCCGCCAAACGGGCGGACATCGTCAAGCAGATGGAGTCCCGGCTGTACGAGCTCGGGTACATGAACGTCATGGCGTATCCGAACGCGGTCGAGGCCTACCGGACGGACCAGATCGAGTCCATCACGACCATGCCGGCGAAGGCGGGGAACATCTACGGCCAGGACGGCTACTGGAGCTGGTGGTCGGCGGTCCCGGCACAGTCGAGCGGTTCCTCGGACAACGCGTCGTCGACGGGGGTCGTGGCTGGGATCGTCGGAGGTGTCGTGGTCCTCGCCGGGCTGGGCGTCTTCGCGGCGATGCGGCGGCGCTCCACCGCCGAGGACCGCGAGTAGAGCGGGCGAACGGACACTCATGACCGTTGACGCGACACCCGCGCTGGTCGAGGACAAGCACGCGGCGGCCGGGCCGCGGGTACGCCAGAGCTCCGGGTATCCGCGGTACCTCGCGGGCAAGGTGGCGGGCGCGGCCGTCTCGCTGCTGGCCGTGCTGGTCACCAGCTTCTTCCTCTTCCGGCTGATCCCCGGCGACCCGGTGAAGACCATGACGGGCGGCCGTCAGGTCTCGGCCGAGCAGCTGGCCGCCTATCGCGAGGAGTTCGGGCTCGACCTGCCGCTGTGGCGGCAGTTCACGGACTACTGCGGCAAGGCGCTCACCGGCGACTTCGGGACGTCGTACCAGTTCCGGGCCCCGGTCGTCGACAAGATCACCGAGGCGCTGCCGAACACCCTGCTGCTGACCGGGACCGCCTTCGTCCTCTACACCGCGCTGGGCATCTTCCTCGGCACGCGCTCGGCATGGCGGCACGGCAGGCTCGGCGACCGGATCAACACCGGCCTGGCGCTGACGCTGTACTCCATCCCGTCCTTCTGGCTCGGGCTGCTGCTGATCATCGTGCTGGCGGTGGGCATCGGCCCGGTCCCGGGCATGTTCCCGACCGGCGGCATGGAGTCGGGCGGCGAGGAGGGCTTCGCGTACGTCCTCGACGTGGCGCACCATCTGGTGCTGCCGGTGGTGACGCTGGTGGCCGTGGAGTACGGGCAGACGCTGCTGGTCACGCGGTCGGCGCTGTTGGACGAGATGGGCAGCGACTATCTGACGACCGCGCGGGCCAAGGGGCTGCGCGACGACCTGGTGCGGCGCCGGCACGCCGTGCCGAACGCCCTGCTGCCGACCGTCACGCTGATCTTCATCAACCTCGGCCGGACGGTGGCGGGCGTGATCCTCGTGGAGACGGTGTTCTCCTGGCCCGGCCTCGGCGGGCTCTTCTACCAGGCGCTGAGCGTGCCCGACCTGCCGCTGGTGCAGGGGCTGTTCTTCGTGTTCGCCGCCGCGGTGATCCTGATGAACACCCTCGCCGACCTGGTGTATCCCCTGCTCGACCCCCGGGTGGCCCGATGACGACGACGACCGGCACGGGCATGGGCCCGCGCGCCCTCGCCCGGCAGCGGCGCCGGGCCTCCGTCGCGCGCTTCTGGCGGCAGTACCGCTCCGAGCGGGCGGGGCTGTACGGCCTGACCGCACTGGCCCTGTGCGCGCTGCTGGCGCTGTTCGCGCCGCTGTTCGTGGGCTCCGACGTGAGCAGTGTGACCGACGCGCCGGGGCGTCCGATGCAGAGCCCGAGCGCGGAGTTCCCGCTCGGGACGGACCAGTTCGGGCGGGACCTGCTGGGTCTGGTGGTCTGGGGTTCGCGGGTGTCGCTGCTGGTCGGGCTGCTCGCGGCCGTGCTGTCGGTGGCGATCGGCACGCTGATCGGGGTCACGGCCGGCCACTTCAAGGGCTGGTACGCGACCGTCATGATGCGGATCACCGACTGGTTCCTGGTCATGCCGACGCTGGTGCTGGCGATCGCCCTGGCCACGGTGATGTCCCGCTCGCTGACCACGACCGTCGTGGCGATCGGCGTCACCACCTGGCCGACGACGGCCCGGCTGGTGCGCGCGCAGACCCTCGCCGTGGAGACCCGGCCGTACATCGAGCGGGCGAGGGCGCTGGGCGGCGGGCACTGGCACGTCATGTCGAGGCATGTCCTGCCCAATGTGATGCCGCTGGTACTGGCCCAGACGACCCTGATCATCTCCTCGGCCATCCTCGCCGAGGCGACCCTGGCCTTCCTCGGGCTCGGCGACCCCACGGTCGTGTCGTGGGGCGGGCTGCTCCAGGACGCGCGGGAGGCGGGCGCGGTCAGTGCCGGGGACTGGTGGTACCTGGTGCCGCCGGGCATCGCCATCGCCGTGGTGGCGCTGGCGTTCACCTTGTGCGGGCGGGCCGTGGAGTCCGTCCTCAACCCCAGGCTGGGGGTGTCGCGGTGACGCTGCTGGACGTCAGGGACCTGACGGTGACGTACCCGGGCGGGGCCGCCGCCGTGCGCGGGGTGGACCTGCGTCTGGACGCCGGGCAGAAGCTCGGTCTGGCCGGGGAGTCCGGCTGCGGCAAGTCCACGCTGGCGCTGGCCCTGCTGCGGCTGCTGCCCGCCGGGACCCGCATCACGGGTGAGGTCCTGCTCGACGGCGCGGACGTGCTGACGATGAAGTGGGGCCGGGTGCGGGCGGTCCGCTGGGCCGGGGCCTCGGTGGTGTTCCAGGGGGCGATGCACTCCCTCAACGCCGTGCATCGCATCGGCGACCAGATCGCCGAGCCGATCCTGCTGCACAAGAAGGCGACACCGGCCGGGGCGAAGAAGAAGGCCGGGGAGCTGCTGGAGCAGGTCGGTCTGCCGGCGGCCCGCGCGGACGCCTATCCGCACGAGCTGTCCGGCGGACAGCGCCAGCGCGTCATGATCGCCATGGCACTGGCCTGCGATCCGCGGCTGATCGTCGCCGACGAGCCGACCACCGCGCTCGACGTGATGATCCAGGCGCAGATCCTCCGGCTCATCGAGCAGCTCGTCGCGGACCAGGACCTGGGCCTGATCATGATCAGCCACGACCTGGCGGTTCTCGCCGACACCTGTGACCGGCTGGCGGTGATGTACGCGGGCCGGGTGGTCGAGGAGGGCCCGGCCCGGCAGGTGTACGAGGACGCGCGGCACCCGTACGCCAGGGCCCTGTCGGCCGCGTTCCCGCGCATCGGCGACCCGTCCTCCCGGTTCGCGCCGCAGGGGCTGGCGGGCGACCCGCCCGACCCGGCGGCGCTGCCGTCCGGCTGTACGTTCCATCCGCGGTGCCCGGTGGCGCTGGAGGCGTGCGCCGAGCAGGACCCGGTGCTTGCCGAGGCGGGGCCGGAGCGCCGGGCGGCGTGCGTCCTGGTCGGGTCGCCGGCTCAGGAGCCCCGCGAGGCCCGCGAGGATCCGGACGCCATGGAAGAAGCGAGGCCGAGTACGCCATGACCACGTCCCCCACGGCCCCCGAGGTCACCACGGCACCCCTGCTGAGCGCCCAGGACCTGCACGTCACCTTCCCAAGCCGGCACGGCGGCCCCCGGGCCCGCGCGGTGGACGGGGTCGACCTCGACATCAGGCCCGGCGAGATCGTCGCGCTGGTCGGGGAATCCGGCTGTGGAAAGACGACCCTGGCCCGCTGCCTGCTGGGCCTGGTCGAGCCGACCTCGGGCCGGGTCACCTTCGACGGCCGCCCGCTGGAGTACTCCGGCCGGTCCCTCAAGGCCTACCGCAAGCGCGTCCAGCTGGTCCTCCAGGACCCGAGCGGCTCGCTCAACCCGCGGCACACGGTGTACGACGCGGTCGCCGAGGGCCTGCGCATCCACGGGTACGGCGGTGACGAGCGGACGGCGGTCGCCGAGGCCCTCTCACGGGCCGGGCTGCGGCCCCCGGAGCGCTTCTTCCTGCGCTATCCGCACGAACTGTCCGGCGGGCAGCGCCAGCGGGTCGTCATCGCGGGCGCGCTCGTCCTGGAACCCGAACTCCTCGTCGCCGACGAGCCGGTGGCGTCCCTCGACGCCTCCGTGCGCGGGGAGATCCTCGCCCTGCTGCTGCGGCTGCGCACCGAGTTGGGCCTGTCCGCGCTGGTCGTCACGCACGACCTGGGGCTGGCCTGGAACATGGCCGACCGGGTCGCCGTGATGTATCTGGGCCGGATCGTGGAGACGGGCGCGGTGGAGCAGGTCCTGACCGCGCCCCGTCACCCGTACACGCAGGCCCTGCTGTCGGTGCTGCCGGAGGCCCCCGGCGACCCGGTGGTCCTCACCGGCGAGCCGCCGGACCCGTCGCGGGTGCCGTCCGGCTGCCGCTTTCACGCCCGCTGCCACATCCTGGCGAGCGGCGAGGCGGACAGCGCGGGCGTCGCGGCCGCGTGTCGCACCCAGGACCCGGAGGTCCTCGACGGCAGCGGCACGGCCCAGGTGGCATGCCATTGGGCGACACGCTGAAGGCCGAGCGGGGCGTGATCGTGCAGCCCGGCTAGGGCCTGTCGTTTGGATCAGGTCGCAGGGAACCGACAGCGCTGATCAGCGCCGGTGAGCGGGGTCTGGTGCGTGCAGATGCAAGGCGGAGGAGGGCGTCGATGCGGAGCATCGGCAACCGACGACAACGCCGCAGATGCGCGTGCCAGACCCCGCGTCTGCGGCGTGATCCAAACGACAGGCCCTAGGAGTGCGTCCCCCCGACATGAGCGAGCGCGCTGGGCGTCCGGCTGCCGACGATTGCCGGGGCCTCCTGGACGAGGGTGTCGTCAGTGAGTGCTTCCACCATGAACAGGGCGAAGTCCACCCGGCGCGTCAGGTTGCTTGCCAGTACCGGGTCGCCCACGTGCCGGCTCCACACGGGCAGGCCCTGGCTCTCGCCCTCCTCCAGGGAGCTGCCGCGCACCACGGTCCACCGGGTGTCGCTGGCGAACACCCGCCGGCACGCCTCGACCTGGTCGTCGAGTTCGACGGCGCGGACCAGCTTGGCCAGCACGGTGGCGATCCGGACGCCCAGGGTGAACAGCCGTGAGTACCTGTCCTTGCCGTCGCGGGTGATGTGCCAGCCGCAGGAGAAGACCAGGCGCGCGCCCGGCCGTGCGTGGTCGAGCACCGCCTGCGCGGTGCCCGACGCGTACTGCCGCACACCCCACGGCACCAGCACCGTCAGCACGCCGTCGCACCCGGCGACCGCCCGCCGGATCACCTCCGGGTCGTTCGTGTCTCCGGGGACGACGGTCATCCGGCCTTCGAACGCGGCCAGCTTCGGCACGCTGCGCTCCCGGCACACTCCGACCGCCTCGTAGCCGCGCTCCAGGGCGTGCCCGACCATGTACTGCCCGAGCTTGCCCGAAGCCCCGATGATGCAGACCTTCTTCACGCGATCCGTGTCCATGGCGCGGCCCCTTTCACCGGGATGCCTACCTTATGTTGTAAGGCAAGCTAGCCTTATGCTGTAAGGCGGTCAAGGGAGCGCACGAGGAACTCAGAAGGAGGGCCGTGGGTGGGCGAGGGAAACAAGGGCCGGCGGAGGGCGTCGGCGCGCACTCCGCTCAGTCGCGAGCGCGTGATCCGCACGGCGATGGCCGTGGCGGACGAGAAGGGAGCGGCCGCGCTCACCATGCGGGCCATCGCCGAACCGCTGGGCGTCGAGGCGATGTCGCTCTACCACCACGTGGCGGGCCGGGACGACATCCTCGACGGCATGGTGGACGCGGTGTTCGGCGAGATCGACCTGCCTCCGCGCGAGATGGACTGGAAGAGTGCCCTGCGCCACCGCGCGGACTCCGCCCGTGCCGTCCTGCTGCGTCACCCCTGGGCCGTCGGGCTCATGGACTCCCGCTCCCAGCCCGGCCCGGCGACCCTGCGCCATCACGACGCCGTCATCGGGACGCTGCGCGCCGGGGGATTCTCCGTCCCCATGGCCGCGCACGCCGTCTCGCTGATCGACAGCTACCTGTACGGGTTCGTGCTCCAGGAGCTGAGCCTGCCGTTCAGGGGCGCGGCGGAGCTGGACGAGGTCGCGGGCGCCATCCTGCGGGACATGCCCGCCGATGCCTACCCCCACCTCACCGAACTGGCCACCGAGCACGTCCTCAAGCCCGGCTACGACTACGCCGGCGAGTTCGCCTTCGGCCTCACTCTCATCCTCGACGCCCTCCACCCGGACGAGGCCGCGAACCCATAGCGAGGGCCCGGATGTGCCGGGGCCGTCAGGCGGACCGCTCGGCCGCCGCCACCAGCTCCCGGCAGCGCTTGACGTCCTCGGCGATCTGCTCGAGCAGCGCGTCCAGCGTGTCGAACCTGGCCTGTCCCCGCACGAACGCCAGGAAGTCGACGGCGACATGGAGGCCGTACAGGTCGAGGCCCACCCGGTTGATGGCGTACGCCTCCACCGTGCGCTCGGTGCCGTCGAACTGCGGGTTCGTGCCGACGGAGATCGCGGCCGGCATCGCCTCGCCCTGGGCGTGCAACCAGCCGGCGTAGACACCGTCGGCGGGGATGGCGGTGTGCGGCAGCGTCTCGACGTTGGCGGTCGGGAAGCCCATCTCGCGGCCGCGCTGGGCGCCCCGGACGACGACGCCCTCCACCCGGTGCGGACGGCCCAGGATCTCCGCCGCGCCCTGGACGTCGCCCTCGGCGACCAGACGCCGCGTCAGCGTCGAGGAGAACGGCTCGCCGCCGCCCGCCTCGCCGGTCACGTACAGGTCGACGACCTCGACGTCGAAGTCGTAGATCTTGCCCTGCTCGGCCAGGAACTCCACGTTGCCCGCGGCCTTGTGGCCGAAGCGGAAGTTGGGGCCCTCGACGACCGCCTTGGCGTGCAGTTTGTCGACGAGCACCTTGACGACGAAGTCGGCCGGGGACAGCTTCGAGAACTCGGTCGTGAAGGGGAGGATCAGGACGGCGTCCACACCGAGATCGGCCATGAGTTCGGCGCGGCGGTGGTGCGGGGCGAGCAGCGGCGGGTGGCTGCCGGGGCGGACGACCTCGCTGGGATGCGGGTCGAAGGTGACGACGACGGCGGGCACGCCCAGCTCCCGGGCCCGGTTCACGGCATGCCGGATGATCAGCTGGTGTCCGCGGTGGACTCCGTCGTAGGAGCCGATGGTGACGACGCTGCGCCCCCAGTCCTGGGGGATGTCCTCCAAGCCACGCCAGCGCTGCACTGTGCCTGCTCCTTGTCGAAAGCTCGTCGAACCCGTGTCCGTGGTTGTTCCTGGTTGCCTCGTACGCAGGTCTAAGGGTGCCATGCCGGGTGCCTCCGGCCCGCATCGGCATGGGGGTGTGACCGGGCGCACGGGGCCGCGTCCCCTCCGGCCTGCGCGGGATCCCGTCAGGCCGGGACGCCTGCGCCCGCCAGGTTCTCGATCGTCCGGTGCGAACTCGGCCCGACCAGCGCCGCCCACTCCTCGGGCGCGGCGGCCAGCCAGCGGGCCACGCGGGCGGCGAAGCCGGGCACGTGCCGGCCGAGGTCGATCAGGGCGCGGTCGAAGCGGCCGGCGCCCTCCGCGGTGCGCACGAGGAGCAGCCCGATGCGGCGGACGAGGTCGCGCAGGTCGTCGCCGCCGTTCCGGGCGGCGGCGTGCAGCAGCGCGTCCAGGACGTCGGTGTCGCGCTCGCGGTCCAGGAGCGCGTCGCGCAGCTCGCGGCGCAGCGGGCGGGAGGCGGGGATGCCGGGCGGGGTGAGGACCGCGGCGAGGGCGCACCGCAGCCGCACCGGGCCGTCCTCCAGCAGGCCGCCGACCAGCGGCAGGAGCACGGCCGGGGCCGCCGGTCCCCGGTCGAGCCGCTGGTCCACGTACGCGGCCACGTGCCCGGCGAGTTCCGGCCTCCGCTGCGCCGCCTGTCCCACCAGCGCGGCGACGCGCCGGGCCAGGCCGGGCGGGGTGGCGTCGGCGAGCGCCCGCAGCGCCTCCTCCGGGTCCGGCCGCTCCAGCCGCACCGCGAACGCGCCGAGGACCGGCTCCGGGTGGGCCGCGAGGGCGGCGGCCGGCGCGTCCGGCGGGAGGTGCGGGTCACCCGCCGCGAAGTGCTCCAACGCCCGGGGGAGATAACGGTCCCGGGTGTGCGGATCCTGGACGAGGAGGGCGAGTGCGCCGCCGTGCAGGGTGTGGTCGGCGGGGCGGGCGAGCAGGGTGAGGGCCGCGTAGCGCAGGAGGGCGCGGTCGCCTCCGGCGCTCACATGCGCCGCGACGCGCAGACCGTGCGCCATCGCGGCACTGCGTCGCGCCGGGCGCTCGTCGCGCGCCCACCGGTCGACGGCCCGGCAGACCGCCGAGGGTTCCTCCTCGGCCAGCACGGCGAGCAGTTCGTCGGCCCTGCGGTGGGCGCGGTCGACGAGCACGTCCACCAGGTCGTCCAGGGCGCTGTGCCGGTGGGTGTGCAGCAGCGCCTGCGCGGCCGTGGCGACGGTCGCATGCGGGGTGGCGGGCAGCGGCTGCTCGTCGTCGAACCAGCGGGCCAGCAGCGGCTGTACGGCAGTGGGATCGGCGGCCAGCAGCTGCGCGACGGTGTCCAGGAACCGGGGACCGGCCTCACACGGCGGGCCGTCGGCGTGCACCAGCCGCCTCAGCAGCGCGAAGCGCTCGCCCTCCGGCAGCCGCACACCGGCCCAGAACGCGGGCCCGGCCTCCTCCGGCACGGGCCTCCCCTGCCGCCGCCAGGCCACGATCCGGTCGGCGAGCAGCCGCAGCACCTCCGTGTACGGCCTCGCCTCGGGCACGGCCGACAGGGTCCCGGCGAGCAGCCGGGCCGCCCACCAGGACCGCGGATCGGCGTCCAGGGCGTGCACCAGGTCCGCCAGCCGGGAGGCCAGATGACCGGTGCCGTGCTGGCGGGCGAGGAACAGCAGGGCCTGGACGACCGGCCCGATGCGGTGGTGCGGGACGGGGTCGGACTGCGCGTCCGGACGGTGGTGGACGAGGACGTGCAGGGCCTCGTCGAGGTCGAGGTGCAGGCCCTGGAGCCAGTCGGCGAGCTCCTCGTGGGCGAAGCGGTAACCGGATCCGGCGGGCACGAGCAGGCCCTCGGCGAGGACGGCCGACGCCCAGCCGGTGCCGCCGCCGAGCCGCTCCGGTGCGGGCCCCCACGGGAACACCGCCTCGAACGCCTCCCGGTCCAGCTCCCCCGGCCCGGGTCCCAGGCTGCGCCGGGCGGCCTCGTGCACCTGCCCGGCGACCTTGGCGGCCAGTCGCCGGACGGCCGTGCCGCACAGACCGCTCCCGGCGGCCAGCCGCTGAGCGATGCGCAGGGACATCAGGTCCAGGTAGGCCGCGAAGACGTCGTCGCGGCCGACGGTGGCGCCGGGGCCGTGGGGCCCGGTCGGACGGTCGGGTGCGCCGGCGAGGGCCGCCCGGACCTCGCCGAGCAGTCGCAAAGTGAGAGGGTGCCGGGCGTCGGGGTCGACGAGGGCGCTCTCCGGGATGCCATGGCGCAGGCGGGCCTCGCGGGCCTCGTCCTCGGTGAGATCGCCGAGGCGCACACACGCGGCCCCGCCGTCGGCACCGGCAGGCCGGTGCAGGACCGCCGCCGGGAAGCCCGCCCCCTCCCAGTACTCCGCCCGGGACGCCACGACCAGCCGCACTCCCGTCTCCCTTAGCCACCGCACCGTCCCGTCCCTCCAGTCCGCCAGACGGCGGGCCAGCACCAAGGGCATCTCCTCCGGGCCGTCGAGGAGCAGCAGCAGGGGCCGGCCGAGGGCGCCGGCGAGTCCGGCCAGGCGCTCGGGCGTGGTGTCGCCCAGGTCGGCCGGCAGGTGACGGGGCCGAGACGCGGCCACGACAGGGGCGGCCCGGATCAGTGCCCGGCGTGCCGCGTCGGCCACCGAGGCGTCGTCGCCCCGCAGATCGCACCCGCGCAACCACAGTGTGGGATGCCCGCCGCGGGCGCGGCGGGCGGCGAGCGCCGCGAGCTCCGTCGTACGGCCGCTGCCGGGCGGCCCGACGAGACCGAGCACCGCCGCGGGCCCCGCCGCGAAAGCGCCGAACTCGGCCACCACAGCCGCCCGTTCCACCGGCTCCGGGAGTCCCGTGCCGCCGGGCGGGCCGTCCAGCCCCACCGCCGTGCCGGTCAGCTCCAGTACGCCGGCCAGGTTGAGGTCGGCGCCGTACGCCGGGACCGTCGCCGCGTTCTCGGCGAGCAGTTCGGCGAGCGGGCCCGCCGCGCCGGGACCCCGGGGATGCAGCGGCACGGCGAATCCGACGTCGCTGTGGTCGGAGGTGAGTGCCGTGCCGAGGACCCCGACGACCGCGCCGGTCGCGGCGTCGAGCACCGGGCCGCCGGCCGCTCCCCCGCCCAGCCGCAGCGCGTCCCGCCCCGCCGTGCCGACCGCCAGCTCCAGCGCGCCGTCGAGGCGGTGGGGGCGGTCCGTGGCGGTGTACGTCACGGCGGTCGAGCCCAGCACCCTGGCCTCGCGCCAGCCGTCGGCGGCGATCCGCACATAGGCGCCCGTCCCGGCCCCGCCCCGCACGGTGACGGGCAGCGGCGGGACACCGAGGCCCTCGGTCCGTACGAGGGCCAGGTCGAGCGCGGGCAGCGGGGTCACCGCGTCGGCGGAAACGACCCGGCGGCGGTCCCCGGCCCCGTGCAGGACGAGCCGGGGCAGGCCGTCGACCGCCTCGTGGCTGGTGACGAGCGTGCCGTGGTGGTCGGCCAGGAAGCCGGTGCCCCGGGGCCGGCCGGCGAGGTCGTGGATGCGGACGAGGGCCGGGCCGGATGCCCCGGCGTCGGTCCCCTCGGTCGTCTGCTCCGCTGCTTCGGGGCGGTCCTGGGATCCAGGTGCGCTGTCCTGTGTCTCCCCGGACCGGTTCCGCGACGTCATCGTCGAGCCTCCCCGCCGTACACCCGTGCCCTTGTGTTCGACGGTAGGGCCGGGATGATCAGCCGGACAGATCGCTCGGCGAAAGCGCCCCCTTCCGCTCCCCCGGTTCACTCCGAGCGCCCGCACGGACGGGTGAACGGAGAGGGGCGGCTGGATACACCCTAGGGGTGGGGGAACCGAGGGGGGACCGTGGAGCGGCGGCAGTGGAGGTACCCCGTGGTCGCCGCTCCACGGGCGGACGGTCCCGGTCGGGCCGTCAGCCGAAGACGGCCAGGCTCTTGGCCTTGCCGCGCTGCTCCTCGACCAGGGCGAGGAAGCGGCCCTCCGGGTCGAAGACGGCGACGGGGCCGGAGCCCGCGTACTCCTCGGGCATCTCCAGCCGTACGCCGTTGGTGAGCAGCCGGGCGCGCCGGGCGTCTACGTCCCAGCGGCGGAACGCGGCCGCGGCGGCCTCGGCGACCGGCATCACGGTCAGCTCTTGCTGGAGCTGGTCCAGGGTGCGGGCCGCGTCCAGCTTGTACGGGCCGACGCGGGTGCGGCGCAGGGCGGTGAGATGCCCGCCGACGCCGAGGTCGGCGCCCAGGTCGCGGGCGAGGGCCCGGATGTACGTGCCCGAGGAGCAGACGACGGAGACGACCAGGTCGAGTACGGCCGTGCCGTCCTCCGCGACTGCCTCCCGGACGTCGTGCACGCCGAAGGAGGAGACCGTGACGGGCCGGGCCGGGATGTCGAACTCCTCGCCGTCCCTGGCCCGCTTGTAAGAGCGCACGCCGTTGATCTTGATGGCGCTGACCTTGGACGGCACCTGCATGATGTCGCCGGTCAGCTTGGCGATGCCGGCGTCGATGGCGTCACGGGTGACCTGGGAGGCGTCCGCGGAGGAGGTGATCTCGCCCTCGGCGTCGTCCGTGAGGGTGTTCTGCCCGAGCCGGATCGTGCCCAGGTACTCCTTCTCGGTCAGCGCGAGGTGGCCGAGGAGCTTGGTGGCCTTCTCGACGCCGAGGACGAGGACGCCCGTCGCCATCGGGTCGAGGGTGCCGGCGTGCCCGACGCGTCGCGTTCTGGCGATGCCGCGCATCTTGGCGACGACGTCGTGCGAAGTGAAGCCCGACGGCTTGTCGACGATGACGAGGCCGTCGGGCGTGGTGTGCTTCTGGGTCATTCGGCGGTGTCGTCCGTCTCGTCGTCCTCGTCCGGCTTGCGGTACGGGTCGGCGTCGCCGGCGTACTTCGCGCCCGCGGAGGCCTCGCGCACCTTCTCGTCGGACTGGCGCGCCTTGTCGAGGAGGTCCTCGATGGCGCGCGCGGTGTCCGGGAGGGCGTCCATGACGAAGGTCAGGGTCGGCGTGAACTTCACGCCGGCGGCCCGGCCGACCTCGGAGCGCAGGATGCCCTTGGCGCTCTCCAGACCGGCCGCGGCGGCGTTCCGCTCCTCCTCGTCCCCGTACACGGTGTAGAAGACGGTCGCCTCCCGCAGATCGCCCGTGACCCGCGTGTCCGTGATGGTGACGTGCGAGCCGAGCCGCGGGTCCTTGATCCCACGCTGCAGCTTCTGTGCCACCACTTCCCGGATGAGGTCCGCCAGCCTCTTGGCCCGCGCGTTGTCGGCCACTGGTCCGTCTCCCGTTCTTTCCTGTCTGGGTCGTTCTCGGTTCGTCAGTCGTCTTCGCCGTGGAAGCGCCGCCTGACGGACAGCAGCTCCACCTCGGGGCGGGCGGCGACCAGCCGTTCGCACCGGTCGAGGACCTCGCTCACGTGCCCCGCGTCGCCGGACACCAGCGCGAGGCCGATGACGGCCCTGCGGTGGAGGTCCATGTGATCCACCTCGGCCGCGCTCACCGCGTACTTGCGCTGGAGCTCGGCGACGATGGGGCGGACGACGGAGCGCTTCTCCTTCAGCGACCGTACGTCGCCGAGGAGCAGGTCGAAGGACAGAGTCCCCACGTACATGTGTGTATCCGGATGACCCGCCGGTACGGGATCGATGGCCCTGCGGTTGGGGCAGGGACATCAAGAACGGTACCGCGTACCTGCCGGTGGCTCGACGGGGTTTTCCCGGCGAGCCCTCGGCGATCTTGCGCCCGAAGTCGAGGCAGACCACCTTGTCGCACAGGCCCATCACGAAGCCCATGTGGTGTTCGACCACCACC
>NZ_JBEXSR010000065.1:0-33055 GCF_040613735.1 Streptomyces sp. NPDC006235 | reverse complement strand
CTGGGAGAGACGCGACGACATCCACGAAGCCTTCCTCGGCCTCGCCACCTGCCTCATCACCCACCGCCACGTCCAACGCCTTTGTTAGGACCTCTAAGACCGTTTCCTACGTGGTGAGGCGGATGAGGCGCTTGTAGCAGCACAAGACTGCCGCGAGTCCGAGAAAGGCCAGGTAGTTACGGGGATCGCGCTCGTAGCGGGGGCTGAGTCTGCGGACCCGGCTCAACCACAACAAAGCCCTGGCCACCCGATACGACTAACGAGCCCGCCACTACAGCCCATGGTCACCCTCGCCCGCCTACAACTCTGGCTGCCCTGACTTTGCGGACACCCCTAGATCCAGAGCAGGACCGCGCCGAGCAGGAGGAGGTTGCACATACCCTGGGCCACCGCGCAGGCCAGGGCAGAGCCGGTGACCGCGCGGCAGATGCCCAGGGCCAGGCCCATGAGGAATACGGAGGGCAGCACTCCGCACACCACCCTCAGGTTGAGCGGGTTGAGGCCGTAGTCACCGAGATGGACCAGCGCCCAGCCCGCGGCCGTCGACACCACGGCCGTGCGGGTGTTCCAGCGCTGCTCCACCGCCCGGTACAGGACGCCCCGGTAGCAGACCTCCTCGACGAGCGGCACCAGCACGCCCATGGCCAGCACCATGGCGGCCACGTCCGCCCACCGGGCGCCGGGTACGAGCCCGTCGAAGATCCTCGGCACCCAGGCCGTCCAGTTGTCGTCGTCCGCGCCGAACGCCGTACGGGTGGCCAGGAACGTTTCCGCGTACACCAGGGCCACCACGACCACGCACACGACCACCGGACCGACCCCAGCGAAGCGGCGGATGCCCGCGTCGGCCCACCGGTCGCGGTCCAGGACAAGCAGGACGGCCGCGCTCAGCGCCACCGACAGCGCCATCAGCGGGAAGCTGAACGCGCCGGCCACCCGCACCGCGGCGAGCAGTGCGAAGAGCACGGCCGCCGAGGCGACGGGGGCCGCCGCAGTGCGTCGGCGCAGCCCGGTCAGGGCCCGTGACCGTCGGCTGCCGGAGGCGAAGCGGGTCGTCGCCACCGCCGGTCACCCCGCCTTGGCCAACTGCGGCGAGCGCCTGCGGAGGGTGGGGAACCACCAGTTGTAGCGGCGCAGCAACAGCAGGGTGGCCGGCACGAAGAGCATCCGGATCACCGTGGCGTCCAGCAGCACCGCGGTGCCGAGTCCGGCGCCGTACTGCTGGAGCATCAGGGTGGAGGACAGCGCCATGGTGCCGAGGCTGCCCGCCATCACCAGACCGGCCGCGTTGATCACCCGGCCGGTGTCCACGACGGCGGCCATCGTGGCCTCGTCCTGGGACATGCCGCTGCGGATGAGGTCTCGGACCCGGGTGACCAGGAAGATCTCGTAGTCCATGCCGAGCCCCATCATCAGGACGGTGAGGAAGATCGGCAGATCGTCGATGACCACCTCGCCCCGCAGCTGATGGAAGATCAGCACGGTGATCCCGACCGCCCACACGTTGCTCATCATGATCGTCGCGATCAGCCGGACGGGGACGAGCAGCGAGCGCAGGGTGAAGGCCAGCATGATGAACACACCGATGCTGACGAGGGCCACCATCTGCCAGAAGCTGGAGTTGAGCGCCGCTCCGTACTGGAGATCCACCTGTGTGGCGCCGCCGATCTCCAGCTCTCCCACGTCGGCGCGCGCGTCGGAGACCGTGTCCTGAAGTCTGCTGATCGTGTCGGCCGCGGCGGACGAGTAGGGGTCGTCCTCCAGGACCACGACGAACCGCAGGGTGCCGTCGCGGGCCACATAGTCGCCGAGGAAGGCCTGGTTCTGGGCCGCCTGCTCGGCGGACCACGGCTTGCCGAACGGCTGGGTGGCCGAGTCGACGGAGGCGACGCCCTCGGTGGCGGCGAGCTGCTCGGTCAGCCGCGCCACCTCCTGCCGGCCCTGCTCGGTCAGCGTGCCGTCGCGGACCACGCCGTCGGCGGCGTGGCCCACCACGGTCGTCGGCAGTGCCGCGCTGTTGCCCCAGGCCCCCACGAGCGTCTCGAAGCCCTGCCGGGAATCGGTGACGGGGCTCAGCTTCACCGGGTCCGACGTCGAGCGGTTGCCCGCCGCCAGCACCGCGAAGGGGATGGTCGCGACGAGGAACACCGCGACGACGGCCACCTTCCGGCGCCGGGCGAACTCCGCCGTACGCCGCAGATGACGGCCCATGGCGCCGTTGCGCTCCAGGTCGGACAGGGGTGCCCGGCCCAGCGCGAAGAACCGGTCGCCGAGCAGGACGAGCAGGCAGGGGGTAAGGGTGAGGGCGGCGGCGAGCACGATCGGGATGCCGATGAGGCCGCCGTAGCCGAGCGGCGGGATCCAGTCCACCGGGGACAGCAGGGTGGCGCCGAAGGCCAGCACCACGGCCGCCGCCGCGAGCAGCATGCTCTCGCCGGCGTGCACGGTGGCGTGCACGGCGGCCTCCTTGGGCGAGCGGCCGGCGAGCCGTTCCTGCCGGTAGCGGGAGGACAGCAGCATGCTGTAGTCGACGCCGGCGCCCAGCATCACGAACTGCATGATGGTGACGGTGAACTGGGTGAGCGTCACCTGCTGGGCGAGGCCGAACAGGGCGGCCTGGCTGACGTTCATCGACAGGCCGACCACCGCCAGCGTCAGGACGGCCGGGACGAGGGCGCGGAAGAAGACGAGCAGGACGAGGAAGATGATGACGTACGCCACCATCTCCATCAGCGCGTTGTCCGACTCGGCCTTCTCATAGGTGTCGTGGATGAGGGCGAGTTCCCCGGTGACGTGGACGGTGATCGCGTCACCGGTTCCCTGGGAGGCGAGCACCTCGTGCGCGGTGTCGCGCAGCCACTCCACGTCCGGGTCGCTCTCGCCGTTCATCGGGTAGGCGACCGATACGGGGGCCACCTGGCCGTCGGTGGAGATCAGCCGGTCCACGGCGTCGGCGGGAACAGGCAGCGGGAAGCGGCGCCAGTCCGCGTCGACGGTGGTCTCCCGGGCGATGCGGGCGATCCCGTCCGGGCCGGTGGCCTCGACCGCCTGGCGGGCGGCGGTGGCCAGCGCGGCGGGGATCAGCCCGCGGTCCACCTGGCCGTCGACGTACCGGCGGCGCTCGTCCACCGTGCCACCCTGCTCGCGGGCCTGGGTCCGTATCGTGGACAGGAACTGCTCGGTCGCGTCCCGGAACACGGTGTACGCCGAGGCTGTGCCCGCCACCTCGCCCTGTCTCTGCCGGGCGGCGATCCGGTCGTCGAGGCCGGCGAGGAAGGCGCGCGCGTCCGGGCTGTTGACGTCCGGGGCCTCGACGACCATCGTGACCTCACGCTCCGACCGCTGCGGGAAGGAGCGCTTGGTCATCGCGTCGGCGTCGGCGCTGCTGGTGCCGGGGACGACCTTGGAGGCTCCCTGGTCGGTGAGCTCGGAGGTGAGCTGTCCGCCGATGGGCATGCAGACGGCGATGAGGACGACCCACAGCGCGATGACGGTCTTGGGGCGCGCTACGAGCTGCCGTGCGAACCGGTGCAGCCCGCGGTGGACCCGGCCGCCCGCCGCGCCGTCGGCACCCGCGGCGGGCACCGGCGCGGGCGACGGCTTGGGGGCGGACTTCGTGGCCGGGGACTCCGTCATCCGACTCCGACCCCCTCGTCGTGACGTGCGCCGCGGCCGCCGCCGGCCCTGACCGGCTTGCTGCCGGTGACCACCACGAAGGTGTGCTCGATGTCCAGGCTGCCCTGCCGGGCGAGGATCTCGGCGAGGCCAGCCTCGACCCGGTTCAGGACCAGTTGCTCACGGTCGTTGTCCACGGCGGTCTTGAAGCCCGCCGCAGCGCCCGACCGCTGCACCCACTCGAGGACCGCGGCCGGGGTGTGGGCCGGGATGACCTGCGCCCCCTCCCGCTGGACGTCGACGGCGAGCCCGGCCTTGGTGAACCAGCGCGCCACCGCTGCCGCGCTCTTGGGCAGGGACACCCGGATCAGACTGGTCAGCAGCGAGGGGTCGTCGGCGAAGACCCGCTCCAGGCCGTCGGTGAGTGCCTTGTGGGCGTCGGCCCGGGTCTCGATGACCATGACCCGGCCGCCGGGGCGCAGCACCCGCTCGATCTGGGCGAGGAGCCGGGGCGGCTTGCTGTAGCAGATGGCCCAGCCAACGACCACCAGATCGGCGCTTGCCGACGGGATGCCCTGGATGAAGGAGTCCATGTCCCCCTCGGACAGCTCCACTCGCAGACCGGGAGCGGCCTCGGTGAGCGGCTTCACCTTCCCGCCGGCCACCTCCAGCATGCCGGACGACTTGTCGACCGCCAGGACCGTGCCGCGGCCGTCCAGACGGCGTACGATCTCCGCCGTCAGGTGGCCGGTGCCGCAGGCGAGTTCGACCACCGTGTCCCCGGGGCTGATGGGCACCTCTGCGAGGGCCGCCGTGGAGTGACCGCCCATCACCGGGCTGAAGAACGTGTCGTAGTCGGAACTCGCGGCGTCGTAGTCCGCTGTGGGATCGGCGTGCGACCTGCTGATCGTCAGGCGCAGCGCGCGAGCGACGAGACCTAAGCGGGACATTGGGGCTCCTTGGTGCGTACGAAAGGGAAGTTCACGGCTGACGGGGTCCCATCACTGCCTCCGTGGCAGCGTCGGACGGCTGACCTGTGGGGAGCGGGTGAGCAGCAGGAGGGCGCAGCAACAGGCCAGCGCGCTGGCCGCCCCGCGCGCCTCCGGCAGCTGCCACGCGGCCGCCGCACAGCCGGCGGCGAGCGCCCCGGCCGACCACGTCACACTGCGGGCCGCCCGGGCCGGGCCGCTCGTCCCGCGCTCCGGGTCCGTCAGCGGCAGTCCGGTGAGGAATCCGGTGACGAGTCCGGTGAGCGCGAGCTGCGCGGCCGCCGCCTGGGCACGCCCGGGACACGCGACGACGATGCTCAGCCCGAGCAGCGCGAGGGCCACCACGGGGCCGCCGGCCTCGGCGGCCCCGTGGTGGCGTGGCCAAAAGCCCCGGAACAGCCGGGCCGGCACCGCGCCCGCCCCCAGTGCGAGTACGGCGATCAGCGCGGGCACCGCGACGCCGCCGAGGTCCTCGGCGGACGCCGTCGTCGCGGTGAAGCAGACGCCGGTGGCGAGGCCCGCGGCGGCCAGGGCCGAGGCGTGGCCGCGGGGCAGAGCGCCGGTCATGCGACGCTCGCCTCGCGCATGCTCCGCCCCGCATCGCGCAGGTGCGCGGCCTCCCCGGCGAAGGCGTCGATCACGCGGTCGAGCTGGTCCGTGGTGTGCGACGCCATGTAGCTGGTGCGCATCCGGGGCTCGGCGGCCGGAGGCAGGACGGGGTTGGTGTAGACGCCCCGGCTCATCAGCCGCTGCCACATGCGCAGGGTCCCGACGGCGTCGGGCGTCGGGACCGGAACGATCGGGGTGTTGCTCAGGCCCGTCTCCACGCCGGCCACGGCCAGACCGCGCCGGACGTACTCGGCGTTGTCCCGGACCGCGGCGGCGAGGTGAGGTTCGGAGCGCAGGATGCGTAGCGCGGCCAGCGCGGCGGCGGTGTTCGGGGGCGTGGTGGACGCGCTGAACATCAGGCTCCGCGCATGGTGCTTGAGGTAGTGGATGGCCTCCTCGGTGCCGGCGACGGCACCGCCGAGCGAGGCGAGCGACTTGCTGAACGTCACGGTGATCAGGTCGACCTCGTCGGTCAGCCCGAAGTGCGCGGCGGTGCCTCGGCCCTCGGCCAGCACACCGAGGCCGTGGGCGTCGTCCAGGAGGAGCCGCGCCCCGTGGGCGGCGCAGACCCGTACGATCGCCGGCAGGTCACAGATGTCGCCTTCCATGGAGTAGACGCCGTCGACCACGACGAGCCGTCCGGCGTCGTCCGGGATGCGCTCCAGGGTCTGCCGCAGGCCCTCGGCGTCGTTGTGCGGGAACCAGCGCAACTTGGCGCCGCTCAGCCGGCAGCCGTCGACCAGCGAGGCGTGTGCGCTGCGGTCGACCACGACGTAGTCGCGCGGCGTGAGCAGCGCGGCGATGACGCCGAGATTCGTCTGGTAACCGGTGGACATGACCAGGGCCGCGGGCTTGCCGAGGAAGGCGGCGAGCTCCGCCTCGAGTTCCTCGTGCAGGTCGGTGTTGCCGTTGAGAAAGCGGGATCCCGTGCTGGAACTGCCGTACCGGTCGAGCGCGGCGCGCGCGGCGGCCAGCACCCTGGGATCTCCGGTGAGGCCCAGGTAATTGTTGGAACCGCACATGATCAGGGTGCGGCCGCCACGGCGTACGGTCGGGCCTTCACCGCCCTCCATGGGCAGGAAATAGGGATACAGCCCTGCGTTTATCAGGTCGTCGGCCATGGTGAATGACGAGAACCGCGAGTAAATGTCGGGAGGATTGCCCCCCGGATTTAACACGCTGGATGCACTCATGATCGTTCCCTCGATAGATTCCAGGTCGATTACGAACGTCCCCCTGCGCCCGGGCAGCGTGTGCGCAGGGCACGGCTCGTGGGCAGGGGGCACGCAGGTGCGAGCGCTGTGAATTCCGCGCACGCCGGCAGGCACGCACGGAAGAAATCAGAGAAGGGCGCACCGGGAATCCGCGGCACACGGCGCGGCACACAGCAAGGAAAAGGTCGTCATTGACCTGATCACCGCTCGGCACTGGCCGGGAGCGGCGGCGCGCCGCGTGATCGCACGCGACGGTGGCGCCCTGAGCCCCTCAGGGCGAGTTACCGGTCAATTCAATCCCCCCGTATACGTGGCGTCCCCCGAAGGTGCCACCGATGATCGTCACCGGCTCGGTCCGCAGAAGGGACCTGTCAGCCTTGAGTGGTTTTCGAAACTAGCCCCCGGAAGTCAAGAGTGTCAACGACAACTCGAAACCTGGGGGCACATTCATATGGAGGTAATGAATCCGATTCTCCGGCGGCAGGTGTCAAGCTCCCGGAGATTGCCTCGCGGCCGCATGCTATGCTTTCACGACCGTCCAGACGGTCGGGAATTGCTCTGACCTCGGCAGGAACAGGTGAAGCAGGTGCGTGACCGGATCCTCGACGCAGTGGAGAGACTGCTGGTGAAGGGCGGCGTGGACGCGGTCCGGCTCGACGCGGCGGCCGCCGAGGCCGACGTGAGCAAGGGCGGGCTGCTGCACCACTTCCCCTCCAAGTCGGCCCTGGTGCAGGGCGTCGTGAAGCGGCTCGCCGACCGGTTCGAGGCGGCACTGCCCGGCCCCGACGCCCCCGTCGGCGCCTACACCCGGGCATGGCTGGACGCCTCCATCCCGGCGGAGGTGCCCGACGAGGGCGAGCCCCAGGAGGCTGCGGTCCCCCTCGCCCTGCTGGCCGCGGCCGGCGGACCGGAGGTCCTCGACATCCTTCAGGAGCGGTACCGGCGCTGGCAGCAGCGGCTCGACGAGGACGGCCTGCCGCCCGGGGTCAGTTCCCTGGTACGCATGGCGGTGGACGGCTGGTGGACGGCGCGTCTGCTCGGCCTCGCCCCGCCGACGGGCGCGGACCACCGTCGGCTGCGCGCACTCATCGAGGATCTGACGGTACAGCGGGCCGAGGGGACGGACTGATGGGCGTCGCGATGGTGGCCGGGGCGATTCTCGCGGAGGTGATGGCCACGCTGGCCCTGCGCGCCTCGCACGGGCTTACCCGGCTCGGCCCGAGCGTCCTGGTGGTCGTGGGCTACGGGCTGGCGTTCGTCCTGCTCGCCCAGGCGCTCAAGTCGCTGAACGTCGGACCGGTGTATGCCGTGTGGTCGGGCGTGGGCACGGTCGGGGCGTTCGTCGGCGGCGTCGTGCTGTTCGACGAACAGGTACGCCTCGCCACGCTCGCCGGAATCGCCCTGGTCATCCTCGGCGTGGCCGTGATGTATCTCGGAGGAGGTCTCGAACACTGATGACGGCGCCCGGCCCCTCATGGACGGCAGAGCACGGCCCCGCACCGCGCGGCCTGCGGTACATCAAGTCGGCGATGCTCGTGACCGACGTCGGCTTCCTCCTCTACTGGTCGGCGGCCATCCTCGCGGTGATCCCGGCGGAGTACGCTTACAAGGACTACCGAGACCCGGTGATGAGTGACTGGAACTACTCGTTCCTGCCGCTGGACATCGCGGCGAGCGTGACCGGACTCCTCTCGCTCGCCCTGGCCGGCAGCTGTACCGGCCAGTGGGCGGCCCGACACCGCCCGCTGATGGTCCCGCTCATGCTGGTCTCCCTGACCCTGACCAGCACCGCGGGGCTACAGGCCGTCGTCTTCTGGGCGCTGCGGGGGGACTGGTCCCTGACATGGTGGATCCCCAACCTGGCCCTGCTGCTCTTCCCGATCCCGTCGATCATGTACCTGCTGCGCGGATCGGAGAGTTGCGCAGGCTGCGACGCGGGCTCCGTGCCGGCACGCCGGTGGAGATGACCGGTTAGAGAACGGTTCCCGAGGTACGCCCAGACACCCACGTGGGCCGTATCTAGGGCGTGTGTCGAAAGTGGATCTTGATCGTGGGATGATCTTGGTTCATAGCGCGTGGAGATTTGACAGACGAGCAGGGGGCGGTGCTGGAGCCCCGGTTGCCGAGGGGCAAGAAGCTCGGCCGACCGCCGATATGGATCAGGAGGCGGCTGGTTGACGGCATACGCTTCCGGGTCCGTACCGGCACCCCTTGGCGGGACATGCCGCAGGAGTACGGACCCTGGGGCCGGGTGTACGACCTGTTCCGTCGGTGGTGGCAGCGCAACGGCACCTGGCAGCGGATCTTCACAGCCCTGCAGGTCCGGGCCGATGCCAAGGTGATCACCTGGGAGATCAACGTTGACTCCACCATTGTCCGTGCCCACCAGCATGCCGCCGGGGCACGGAAAAGGGGGACCTGCAGAAGGAGCCGCCCGGCGGCGTCTCCGCCGAGCCGGGCGACCACGGCCTTGGGCGCTCGCGCGGCGGCCTGACCACCAAGCTGCACCTGGCCGTCGAGCAGGGCCAGAAGCCCATGTCCATCGTGATCACTGCCGGGCAGCGCGGCGACTCCCCGCAGTTCGAGGTCGTCCTGGGGCGCATCAGGGTGCCACGACTGGGGTCGGGCAGGCCATGCACCTGGCCCACGCGGGTGCGCGCCGACAAGGCCTACGCCTCCCGTAAGAACCGCGCCTACCTGCGCAGACGGCGGGATCCACTGCACCATCCCGGACAAGGCCGATCACATCCGCAACCGCAAGAAACTCGGCTCCTGCGGCGACCGTCCTCGTAGCGGCGATCAACGAGTGGCTGTGAACAGGGATAGAGGCGTCCCTGGCTCAAGCCGGCGCGCCACCGTCGACCCGGAGGACCGTGCCGGTCACGTAGGAGGAGCGGTCGCTCAGCAGCCAGGCGGCGGCCTGCGCGATCTCCTGCGGGTCGGCCGCGCGGCCCAGCGGGGTGTGCGCCGTGAGCCGCTCTCGGAGACCGGGTGATCCCTTTTCCCAGGTGCTTATCATCTCGCTCGCCGTGTTGCCAGGGGCGATGGCGTTGACGTGGATGCCTTCCGGGCCGTAGGTGACGGCAGCCGACTCGGTGAGGCTGTTGACCGCCCGTTTCATCGCGCCGTAAACGGGCACCTTGATCGGCCTACCAGGTGACCGGAAGTTCACGCACGCCGTAGACCGGCATGGCCAGCCGCAGTGGCACTTCCTCGCACGCGACAGTTAGACGTAGTGCCGGGAAGCGGCGAAGCAGTGCGGGGAGGGCGATGCGCATTTCGGCGCGGGCCAGTCGCTGCCCGAGGCACCGGTGGAGGCCGTGACCGAACGCGAGGTGTCCGGCCGTGGAGCGGGTGAGGTCAAGCACGTCCGGGTCGGCGAAATGGTCAGCGTCCCGGTTCGCCGCGGAAAGTGCGACGGTGACGGACTCGCCGGCCTTGATCAGGCAGCCGTGGAGCTCGATGTCCTCGAGCGCGACACGGACCACGTGGTGGATGATCGTGAGGTAACGCAGTAACTCCTCGACCACCGCAGGGGCGTCTTCCTCCCTGTCGCGGACCTCGGCCAGCTGTGCGGGGTTGGCCAGCAGAGCGAAAGTACCCAGCGCAAGCATGTTCGTCGTCGTCTCATGCCCGGCGATCAGGAGCAGGAGCGCCAGTCCGGCCCTCTCGTCCGCAGTAAGTCCCTCGTGCGCAGCGAGCCCGCTGAGCACATCTTCCTCTGGCCAGGAACGCTTGTGGCGCAGCAGGTCCCGTAGATATGCCATGAGCTCCCTGGCCGCCTCTTGCCGGCGTTCCGGTGTGAGGTCGACGTTCAAGAGCATGGCGGCGTTCCGCTGGAACCCCTGCCTGTCGGAGTAGGGCACCCCGAGCAGTTCGCCGATCACTTGTGACGGGATCGGCAGCGCGAATGCCTTGAACAAGTCGGCCGGGCCCCCGGCGAGCTCCATCGCGTTCAACTGGTCATTGACGATCGCTTCGATCTCCGGTTCGAGGAGCTTCATCCGGCGCACCGTGAAGTCACTGGTGAGCAACCGCCGATAGTGGTCGTGCTCGGGCGGGTCCATGCGGAGGAGGAATCCCGGCGGCACGGGCGCCGTTGCCGGCTGGGCGATCGGTGAGCGCATATGGTCCGGGCGGACGCTGAACCGGGGATCTGCCAGGATCGCCCGCGCTGCGGCGAAGCCGGTCACCAACCACCCCTGACCACCGTCGGCGTAGGTCATCCGATGGATTGGGCCGAGCCCCTGTCGGCGGCGCAGTTCCTCGGGCGGATCGAACGGGTTCTGGCGGGCCGTGGGCATGACTACTGCCGGGGACGTGCTCTCCATCGGCCGCTCCTCGGTCGGTACGGACCTCCCGATAAAACAGCACTCAATGCAAAACGTCAATGAACGCAAAATTACATCGCATGCGGTAAGCGGTAAGGTGCTGTCGTGACCAGCGAACCAGGGCTGCGCCAGCGGAAGAAGATGCGCACGAGGCAAGCGCTCATCGAAGGCGCCCTGCGATTGTTCGCCGAGAAGGGTTACGACCAGACAACCGTGGCGGAGATCGCGGCCACCGCAGACATCGCGACACGGACCTTCTTCAGCTACTTCGACAGCAAGGACGACATCGTCTTCTTCGACGACAGGTCGCGGCTGGAGCGCGCGGTCGAGATCATCGGAGAACGGCAGCCCGGCGAACCGGTGGCCGACCTGCTGCGGCGCGTCATCGACCAGAGTGTTTTCGCGGACACGGACTCGGAGTTGGCGCGGAAGGTCGGCCCGGCTCGGACCCGGCTGATCGCGTCGGTCCCGGCACTTCAGGCGCGCGAACTGCACCTGCTGTTCGACATCCAGCTACAGCTGACCGAAGCGCTCCACCTCGCTTGCCCCGAGCTGGACCTCGTCGAGGCCGCCGCGGCGGTGGGCTCGCTGGTCGGGGCGATCAAGGTCGTCGTCGCCGCATGCCAAAAGCGGGGAGACCGGCCGGAGCAGACCTACAAAGCCGTTCAAAGGGCCACCGACATCGCGATCGACGGCCTCAACTCGCTCCCCCGCCCGGCTTAGCGTGTTCAGCGCACGCGCACTCGGTCGTGGCACGGATAGCGGTGAACGCAGTCTCCGGCCGGTTTTTGAGGCTCGGACGGGTCAGCCTGAGGCTGCGCTCTGCGCCCGGGCGGCCCTGGCGCTGGCGAGCCGGTAGGCGGCAGTGCCGGTTTCGATGATGTTCCCGCCGAAGGTGAGGCGGTCGACGATGGCCGCGCAAAGCCGTGGATCGGTGAATGTTTCTGTCCACCCTCCAAACGACTCGTTGGAGGCGATGGCGACGCTGTTCTTCTCCTCACGCTCCGTCAGCACCTGGAACAGCAGCTCAGCGCCGTGACGGTCCAGCTCCATGTAGCCAAGTTCGTCCATGCAGAGGAGATCGACGCGTCCGTAGCGGGCGATGGTCTTGGTCAGGACCTTCTCGTCCGCCGCCTCGACCAGCTCGTTGACCAGCTTGGTGGCGAGTGTGTAGCGGACCCGGAAGCCGGCCATGGCGGCTTCGGTGCCGAGCGCGATCAACAGGTGGGACTTGCCAGTGCCGGAGTCGCCGATCAGGCAGAGCGGCAAGCCCTTCTTGACCCACTCGCAGGTCGCCAGGGTGTGAATGACGGCTGCGTCGACGTTCCCGTTGGCCTCGAAGTCGAAGGCCCGCAGCGACTTCTCCCGCGGGAACTGCGCCGCCTTGATGCGCCGTTCGGAGCGGCGGCGGGCCCGGTCGTCGCACTCGGCCATCAGCAGTTCGGCGAGGAAGCCGCGACAGGACATCTGGTCGCGGGCGGCGGCTTCGGCCAGTTCGGGGAACTGGGCCCGGATGGTCGGCAGCCGGAGCATGCGGCATGCCTGGTCGACGGCGGTGGTGGCCGCCTGTTCGGTCAGCCCGCGGTGTCATTTGAGTGTCACGGCATCTTTTTGAGGGTGCAGGCGATGCTGACGAAGGCGAGGAAGTGGTCGGCTGTGCGTTCGTAGCGGCGATGCAGGCGTCGGCAGCCGTTGAGCCAGGACATCGTGCGTTCGACGACCCAGCGGTGCCGGCCCAGGCGGCCGGATAGTTCAATCCCGTGACGGGCGATGCGCGGGACGATCTGCCTGCGCTGCAACCAGTTGCGCAGGTGGTCGAAGTCGTAACCCTTGTCCGCATGGAGCTTGGCCGGTCGCCGCCTCCTGGGCCCGTAGCGGGAGCGGATCGGCGGGATGCCACGCGTGAGCGGGATGAGGGCCCGGCTGTCGTGCAGATTGGCGCCGGAGGTTCCCACCGAGATCGGGAGCCCGTTGCGGTCACAGATGACACGGATCTTCGACCCCAGCTTGCCGCGATCGGTCGGATTCGATCCGGTCAAAGGCGCCCTTTGACCGCACGGATGCTGACAGAGTCGATCGCGCACCGCGACCAGTCCAACTCGCCGCTCGCGCCGAGCCGACCGAGCACGACATGGTGCAGCTTGGCCCATACCCGGGCCTTGGACCAGTACGTGAAGCGGCGGTGCACGGTCTGCCAGGAAGCCCCGAAGACCGGCGGCAGTTGTCGCCAGGTGCACCCTGTCGTGGCAACGTAAATGATCGCCGAGAGCACTGCCCGGTCGTCAGCTCTTCGCCGGCCCCCGCCCTGTGGACGTACTGGAGGTGTGGGAGCAAGCTCGCCGTCCAGCGCGGTCGCGTCCGGCAGCTGGGTCCAAGCGGTGGGCGCTGTCCTGCGCCAGGCGGAGCCGAACCGGTTCCTGCGGCGACTTGGCGTAGGCCACCTCCGGATCTCGATCCAGAGTGAGCCATCGAGTGACGTTTTCAAGCAAGTTTGGGCAAGTCCGACATCGGGGCGGTGTTCTGACCTCCACGAGGAGATCATCCACCCACAAGAACCGTGCTGTGGGGGAGGGGGAGGGCTGTGTCCGTTCCGGCTCTTGAACACGTGATCGACTTTGTGAAAGCTCTCGACGAACTGGTGACGCGGCCAAGCGGCGGCCGAGAGCTGCCCGTGATCGTCCTCCGGGATGACGGGGCCGGGTCGCGACTGGCCGAGGCCTTCGTGTCCGGCTACGGCGATCGGCTCGAGGCGGGCAGCGATGACGACGTCACTTACCTCGTCCCTCGTGCTGTCGTGCCCCCGCCGACGGCCTCGGGGAACGAAGCTGCAAGGCCGGACGTCGAACCGGTCAGACCCGACGTCGACCTGCTCGATTTCCTCGTCATGGAGTGGAAGAACTCCATGCCGCGGCATGCAGGGACGCTGCACATGCCGGCGTTCCGGGCCTGCCGGGACGTCCTCGATGTACCGATGCCCGGCGACGAGCACACGGAGGTGGGGCTTGGTGTCCCCCCTGTCCCTCAGGATCCGCACCGTGCGATGACTCAGGGACTGTGGACCTGCTGGGAGCAGCGCACTCCTGTTCTCCGCACCGTGCAACAGGGGCTGGACAACGCCGCGCTCCCACGCTGGCTGTCGGGTGTCTGGACCGTGGTCCTGTCGTGGCCCGTGCAGGTATGGCACCGATGGAGGCTCAATCGCAGCATGCGGTGGTATGCCCGTCGCATGACCAGTGCTGGGCTGGCCGCCAGGGACTTCATCCAGGCCGCGACACGGTTGCGCACCGCGGATGCGGAACAGTACCGGCTTCTGAGGTTGAACCTGCTGGTGGAAGCTGTGTCAACGGATCTGTCCCGGGCCGTCCGGCCCAGCCGGTTCCGGCCGTGGCGGCGGCGCAGGGTGTGGCCTTTCGTGTTGCTGGTGCCCGATCTCGGCGGTCCTCGGGGCGCTGTCGTACGGCAGTTCCTCCAGGCGCACCACGAACTCGTCTTGCAGGGTGCGCGTCCTCCGCTGGTGATTCTGGCGGGGCAACGGAGCGAATCTGAGGGCTCTGACACCGGCGCCGGTCCGTCGGTCGGCCTGGACCAGGCTGCCGCTGTGCTGCGGCTGCCTGGAGCCCGGTCGGCGAACGCGCCCGGGCCCCGCCGGATCGACGTGCTGATGAATGACGGGCTCGAGCAGCCCGATGTGGCCAGGTGGCTGACGCTCAACGCCAAAGCGACGCCCCCTGTGGTGGGCGCGGTCCGTGCGCACGCGGGGTGGGCCGTGCCGGCTCTGCTGCTGGCCGTCATGTGCTCTGCGGGATTCGCCTTGCAGGACGAAGTTCCGGCGTTCGACCTGTGGGATGGCTCATCCGATCCCTGCCGCGGCACCTGGCGGGTGGGAAAAGAGGTCGTGGGCGTGGACACCGAGACCAAAGGCTGCTACTTCACCACGGGCAACAGGTCACAGCTTCTGCTGCGTGAGCTGCAGGAGCAGATCCGTCGCCAGAACGCCGCAGTGAGGGGAGCCCACCGCACGGTGGTGTTTCTGGCACCCCTGACTGCCGATCCCAAGGCACGCAGCGAGCAGATCGTCCCAGCAGGCGTGCTACAGCTCCGAGGCGCCGCGGAAGCACAGAAGACGTGGAACGAGCGGGCCATGGTGGACCACGACACGCCAATGCTCAAGATCCTCGTGGCGAACACCGGCTTCGCCTTCGGCGAGGGGGAAGCGGTCGCGGACCGCGTCAAGCGGCTGGCGGAGCAGGACAGCAGTGTCTCCGCAGTGATCGGCATCACCCAGAGCCGTCAGGAATCGGTCGATGCCATCAACCGCCTGGGTGAAAGCATGCCCGTGATCGGAGCCTCCGTCACCGGCGACTTCATGGCTGAGGAAGCACGGAACTTCTTCCATACTCAGCCGACCAACGAGCGCATGGCCGAGGTCATGGTGAGGCGTGCGGTGAACTGGGGCAGCGAGAAGGCGCTGATCGTCTATGACAGCAAGGACCGCTACAGCAACGAACTGCGGGACGGCCTCGCCAGGCGGCTCAAAGCCCGCGGCATCGATGTCGAAGATCCCTGGTTCGCGCAGGTTCCGGCCCCCAGGCCCGGGAACAGCACCGCCACAGCACGGGGACTGCCAGACCTCGCCAAGAGAATCTGTGATCTGCACGCGGACCACGGCACGACCTTCTACGCCGCCCGGGGCACCCAGCTTCCGAAAGTGCTCGCAAAGGTGCAAGACACCTGCGGCGGGGACGGCACCACGAAGTCTTCCCCCCTCCCGGTCATCGCCTCCGACGTCAACACATTGATCGAGTCCAAGGATGTGCCCGCATGGGCGAAGTTGCACAAATACGCCGCGGTGGACCTGTACTACATCTCCTTCTCCGACCGAGCCGTCCTGCACAGGGCCGACGGCGGGAGTGACTATTCCACAGGAGCGGACTCCTTCCGGGCAGCTGCCGCCGCCATCGAACAGGCATCAGCACAGTCCGGCGGATCCGCCTCACCATCGAACGTCCTGCAAGCCCTGCGTAACCATGTCACCGTCAAGGACAGCATTGCGCCGGACCGGCCGTTCACTCTGCCGCTCAGCGAGGAAGAGCGGGCCAAACGCCCAATCTTCCTGTGTTTGGCTCCTCACGACCCGAACGTGGACAGCCACCGAGACTGCTCTCGGGGAGGCCGTTGAGGGATCCGTCCGCCTGGCGAGCTCGGGTCACTGCGGCGTTCCAAGCGGACGGAGCAAGGCGCTGGCCGCTCTTCCAGGTCGTTCGCTCTCGCTCCGCTCGGGGCGTTCTACCTGGGGGTGCGGCAGGCGGCCGAAGAAGTAACCGTGGGAACAAGGAGGATGAGGGTCGTGGCTCCTATGGCGTCTGGGATGAAGATCAGGGGGCCACCGTCCGAGGTGCCGGTCTGCCGGACGGCTCCCCGGGCAGGACGGCGGATGGGAGGCTGCCCGGTTCTGTCTCTGCTACGCGCCGTTGATGCTCTGAGGGCCGCTTCGGGCCGTGGGTCAATGAGCCTGATGCAGGGAGACGACGGCCTGCACCAGGGCTTGGGGACTCTCCCAGTTCAGCATGTGTCCAGCGTCCGGCACGGTGACAAGCCGTGCGCCCGGTATGCCGGCGGTCAGGCGTTGGGCGTGGCTGGGCGGTGTGCTGCGATCGGCCGAGCCGACTATGACGACGGTGGGGACCGTGATCTCGGCCAGGCGCGGGTAATGGTCCTCGCGGGCGAACGCCCGCACGATCGGCAGGAGCGGGGTGTGGGCCTGCTGGAGGAAGACCTCGAGGAAAATCTCGATCATCGCGGGAGAGGGGTGTTTGCCGCACTGAGCGGCTCCGAAGAGGACTCCGCCCGTGCGGGTGCGTGCCAGCCGCTGGAGGATGCCCATCTCCAGCAGCGGGATCTGCAGCCGGTTGTGCGGTGCTCCGTCGTAGATGCGGCCCGCCCAGGTCGCGAACAGCACCAGACCGCGCAGCCGCCGGGCGACGCCGGGATGGTCTAGCACGGCCCTAAGTGCCAGGAACCCGCCCATGGAATGCCCGACGAGCACTGCGTCGCGGACGTCGAAGTGCTCCAGGAGCGCTAGGTAATCCTGCGCCATGGGGCCGGAGCCGATGCCGTCCGCACCGAACGTCGACCCTCCGTGGCCGCGTTGATCGAAGACGATGACACGGTGCCCGCCGGCCACCAGGCTGGCCTGCACCAGATTCCACTCCAGGAGCGAGACGCCGTAGCCGTGGGCCAGCACCACCGTTGGCCCGTCACCCGCGACGATGGTACGCAGAACCGTCCCGTCTGGGCGGGAGAGGAACACTTCCTCGCCCTCGGGCTCGCGACGGAGCCATTCGTAGGGGACAGGATCCGGCCGACGTTCGATCCAGTCGGCCGTCAGCCGCGCCGCCGCGATGACAGCGAGGGCCGCGGCAGCGCCATCTCGGACCAGCCGCATCTTCATGGGTGCCTCCCCGCTCCGCCCTATGGTGCGTCAGGCCGGGTGGTGGGCTCCTGACGGCGCCCATTCTTTACTTCGACGGACGGCGGTGCGCCGAGGAATCAGCGGATTGGCTCAGAAGCCGCTGTGCAACTTGTCGTCGCCGGCTGGTGGTGGCCGACCGGCAGCGGTGGAAGCCGTGGGCTCGGGGCTGAGTTGGCACCTGAGGAAAAGGACAGGCGCGCCGTCAGCTATCAGTGGGTTCGGGCTGTGCCTCGGCTTCGGGCGTGGGCGTGGGAGCGGGGGATCGGTCTCCTCGCCGCCGGCGGCAGGCCCTTGGGCCGAGAGTGCGGGGTCAGGGCTGGAGTCCGGTGTGGGTGGCGCAGAAGGCGAGGGCGTCGGCTTCCATGTCGATACTGCGGGTGGCGGCGCGGGGACCGTGGCCGACGCCGTCCTCGCAGCGCAGGACGATGGGTTTGCCGCCGGTGGTGGCGTGTTGCAGGGCGGCGGTGAATTTGCGGGTGTGGGCGGCGCCGACGCGGGGGTCGGTGCGGGCGGTGACCATCAGCACGGCGGGGTAGCGGGTGCCGGGCCGCACGCGGTGGTAGGGGGAGTAGCTGAGCAGGACGTCGAGGTGGTCGGGGTTGTCGGGATCGCCGAACTCGTTGATCCACCACTGGCCCATGCCCAGGCGGGGGTAGCGGACCATGTCGGTGGGGGCGCCGGAGCAGACGGCCGCGGCGTAGAGGCCGGGGTCGCGGGTGATCGCGGTGGCGACCATGAGGCCGCTGTGCGAGGCGCCTTTGATGACCAGTTGGTCGCAGGTGGTGATGTCTTCGGCGATCAGCCATCGGGCGGCGGCGGCGTAGTCGGCGAACGCGGTGGGCTTGTTGGTTCCACTGCCGGCCCTATGCCAGGTGGTACCCAGTTCCCCGCCGCCGCGTACCCCGGCGATGGCGTAGACGCCGCCGGCGGCGACCCAGGCCAGGATGGTGGGGGAATAGGCGGGGGCAGCGGTGGCGCCGAAGCCGCCGTAGGCGGTCAGCAGGGTCGGTCGCGGCCCGGGGCCGCAGTCGGCGGGGGTGATGAGGAACATCGGCACGTCGGTGCCGTCCTCAGACGGGTAGGTCAGTTGCCGCACCACGGCCTGCGGCCGCTTGTGCGGTGGCGGGTCTGCGGCTGATGAGGCGGGGTCGGCTGCGGGCAGCGGCACGGCAGAAGCGAGCGGTGAGGAGACGGCTGGGGCAACGGCTGGGTAGCCGTCGGCGACTGGGATGTCGAGGTGGCACCGCTGGTCGTGCAGGCTGAAGCGGTAGACCGTCGGAGCGGTGACGAAGTCGCTGTAGGTGAACCATGCCTGGTCCGCGTCACCGGGTGGCACGGTGAGCTTCGTGACCGTGCCGCAGCCGGTCTCCGGGGTGTCGATCTCGGCCAGCAGGCGGCCGGTGCTGTCGTGCAATGACAAACCGGCCACGCCGCGTCGCGCGGAGCTGACCAGGAAGCGCGGCGAACCGGTGCCCGGCTCGACCAGGGCGACGCATGACGAGAGCACCGTGTCCTGATCCGGAGTGATCAGCGGCGTCCACGCCGCGGCGTGCGGGCTGTCGGGGTCGATTCGGCAGACTTTTCCACCGGGTGCCCCATCGGTGGTGATCGCATACAGCAGCCCGCGAGGGCCGAATTTGACCAGCGCCTGCACGCCTGTGGCCGTGCCGTCGTGCACCCGCCGCAGACCAGGGGCGTGGGCGGGTGTGGCGGTCAGGTCGGCCAGGTAGGCCTGGTTGCCGCACTGTGCGCCCGGGGCGCAGCTGACCATCAGCCAGTGTCCGTCCGGGCTGGTGGACACCGACAGCTGCCGGTTCCCGGTGGCGAAGACCACCGCATCCTCGCCCGGATCCTGGCCTGTGTCGAGCAGGCGCAGCCGCACCTGCCGGTCACGACCGTCGGCGGGGCAGGTCACGTAGTAGAAGCCTGTGTCGTCAGGCAGCCAGGCCACCGGGGTACCGCGTCCCGGGTACACCGGGGGGCCGACCTGGTGGCCATCGGCTACGTCCATCACCGTCAGTACGGGCCTCTCGCTGCCGTGGGAAGAGACCTGGCAGGCCAGCAACCTGCCCGACCACGACGGCCGCCAGGCGTCCAGCGTCGTACGTCCGGACGCGTCCAGCGCCGCCGGGTCAACCACCACCCGCTCGCCCTGCCCGGCCGTGGCGGCAACCAGCACAGGATGCTCCTGCCCCGCACCGGCCCTCAGGAAGAACCGGCACCGGCCCCGCGATACCGGCGGCGACACCGCGGGTACCGCCTGGCTGCCCGCCTCCACGAAGTGCCGCAGCAGCTTGCGGAACACCGGCTGTGTACTCCACCCGTTCGCCTGCTCTGCCAGCCACTGCTCCTGGTCGGCCAGCCACTCCTTGCACGCGGGGTCCTCATCGTCCTCCAGCCACCGGTAGGGGTCCTCCACCCGGCTGCCGTGCATCTCGTCCACCACCACATCACGCCTGGCCAACGGCTGTGGTCCCATAGACGGCACCCCTCTCGACACGACGTGCGACGACCCCGTCAGGGGCCGCCGCACACAGGATCAGGTCAGTCGTTGTCGCCCGTGGAGAGAGCGAGCTGCCAGTCGACGAGTACCGCTACCTCATCCGCCGGCACGACGATGAGGGGGGGAAGGAGGGGGAGAGGGAGCTCATTCATGAGTTTCTCCTTTTCGTGGGTGTTTGCCCGTTAAGCACCGAGTGCCCGCCCGCCTCGTCGGAAGGCTGCTCCATTGGGGTGAAGCGACCATCAGGCACGCGACGATGAGGAATCACCGGCAGAAACGGCAGAACGCCGCAGACAGGAAGAGGCCGTTGCGGGTCAAAGCGGCGAGTTGCATGCGCCAAGGAATCGAACCTGTGTTACCCATCCCGGCCCATGAGCGGCAGAAGCTCACCCACAGTCCTGACGCTCGGAGGGAGCTTTTTGGTGTATGGAGAAACGTCTGGCCCTGTGTGTGTGCCCCTGCGCCACGACCGCGCCGTCATCGCCACCGCCGTGCTCACCGCCCGGCTGCGCACCGCACGCCGCACCGGCCGCCCCCTGTACGGCCCGGCCGCGCACCAGCCGACCACGCCAGCCGAACAGGTGCTCCTCTTCGCCCTGGTCGGGGTCCGGGATGACGTTCACCGTGAAGCGGATGATGCTGCGGGGACAGCCACCCGCACTTGTGCGACGACTGCAAGGCCCGGGCGCTCGCAGCGGAGCTGCAGGCGGAACAGGCCGAACGCGAGAGCCAGGAGCAGGAGCGCCAGGAGGCGGAGGCGGCGCAGGCCCCGAAGGCCGGCGCTGGCTCGGACACTGGCGCAGCTGACCCGGCCAAGGCCACCCCCGGAAGCGCGCGAGGTCTTGCCCAGGGCCGCCTGGGCGAGACCTCGTTGTCGGTGGCTGCTGCAAGGCTGAACCGTATGGATGGCGACGATGAGCAGCTGATGCGCGGGCGGATCTACGGAGTCGGCCACGAGCACCCGCGTCCGAAGCCGGGACGGCGCTACGCCGAACTCGTGGGCGGGCCGCTGGACGGATTGCTGCTCGACAACACCGACTGGAGGCCGGAGGAGATCGACGACGGCGTCTCCCTCCTCACGGAGCTCGGGCAGTATGGACAGCGCCGCATCCCAGCCCGGCCGCATCGCCGTCGGCACCACCATCTGGGCCAGCAGCATCGCCGCGTCCACCGACCGTGCCCACCGGACACACCACCGCGGCGCAGATGCTGCGCGTCGCCACGTCCAGCGCGATGCTGAGCTCAAGACGGCCGGTCACACCGTCGTACAGCACCGCCAGTACATCCAGCGGCGTACTGTCCAGCAGCACCAGCTCACCCGGCCGCAGTGCCACCGTCGGCGTGAACGGAGGTACCGGCCGCGACGCGCGCCACCGCCGCTGCGCCGCCGTCCCCAAAAGGCCCTGTCCGTCGGCCACCGCGTGCACCGGCCGGTTGAACGTCGACGCCGGCGGCAGGGCCACCACCCCCGCGCCGTACTCCTCCTCCAGCAGCCACCCCACCCGGCGGCGCAGCCGCACCAGCGTGCCCGCCGACCGCTCCCGCTGTCCCTCCAGCACTGTCCTGACTGCCGCGACCACCCGCTCATCGGCCCGCCCCACCGCCGATCGTTCCCGCACCGCCCGGCCGTCCACCAGCCCCCACAAGCCCTCGCTGCGGTAGCGCGCCCGCATCCGGCGCACCGTCGCCGCACTCGCCGCCCAGCCCGCCGCCGTCAACTCCTCGGCCTTCGCCCGCTCCCGCTGGGCCAGGCTCCGCGTCGCCGGATCGAACTGCTCACGCGGGGTGCCCTGCCCGACCGCGTCCGGGAAGCCGGTCTCCACCTCCCGCACATGCCGCTGCCACGCCAGAGCCCGCTCCCGCACCTCGACCGGCAGCGCCTCCAGCAGGCCGAACGGCGGCACCCTCCCCGGCGCCGGTCCGCCTTCCACGTTGAAGGACGGATCGGCGAACAGGTAGGGCAGCAGCACCGCCGCCGAGGCGCCCTCGTCGGTCACCAGCGTGGCCCGGGCGCCTTCCAGCACGGCGAGCGTCCCTATCCGTCCGTCGTAGCGAAGGCGCGCCCCGACCTCGACAACCGCCTGCGTCACGCCGCTCCGGCCTCCTGCCGCGCGACCGAGACGACGGCACGCTCGTGCAGCGGTTCGTCCAGCTGCACCCGCAGCACACCGCTCCACAGCACGTGAAAGACCGCAGGCCACACGGCGATCGGGTCACCCAGCTCACACACCGCCTCCACCGCCGGCCGCGGACTGCCGAACACCTCCACCAGAGCCGGCATCCACGGCCCTGCGGCGTACCGGGGATACCGGTAACCCGCCAGCCACCGCACGTTGGCCACCAGCACCGGATCCGGCGGCTCCGGAGCCGGTAGGACCAGCCCGCTGCCTTGGCGGCAGCCGCCACAACCCGTGCCCGCGCCGCCAGCCGGGCAGAGGGTCCGCCGCGTCCGGCGCAGTCGAGCAACAGGCCGCTGCCGTCCTGAAGCCTGGCCATCAGCTGCGGTGCATGAGGCGACGACCCTGCTTTCCTCAGGCCACACCAGTTCCACCGGCCGGCAGGCCAGCGCCACCACCGCCGGATCCCGGTCCAGCAGCATGAGCTGAGTCCGCATGACACCGGACCCGTACGCCACCAGCCGCCCGGTCGTCGACGCCCCCCCCGGAGCCACACGCCGCCCGGGCCGGACGGGAAAAGGCCGTACCGCGGGACTCTCCTCGAAGACGACGTCCTGCGCAGCCTCAAGCCACGGGGCCTGACGCGGGCACCCCAGAGGGTCTCGAAAGCGCACATCGATCGGGCTGGCATCTACAGCCCCAGCTTCTTCGCGTCGAACAGCACCACCCGTACTGTGCGGCTCGAGGATGCGGCACCCAGCCCCGGGCGCCGCGGACGATGCGGCCTCCTGGCTGCTGTCGATGATCACGTACTCCACACAACGCCAGGTCGTTATCGACACTCCACTGGTCGCCGCTATGACGTCGTCCTGCCTTGCGTCACCGAGATCCATCGCCCAGGCACAGCCCTCGAGCACTGACTCGCGCTCCATCAGCCGCAGGAACCGCTCCCGGTCCTCGGCGGCCCGCGGCAGGTCCTCGGCCGCCACGACGTGCAGGGCGCGCCCGCCGGCGGTCAGCGCCGCCTCGGCCGCGACCGTGGTGAGGTTGCCGTGCTGAGGCCCGCTCAGCACGACGACTCGCCCCTCGGCCCAGGCCTGGGCCGTCCCCTCGGCCGCGTCCCGCAGGGTGCCCGTCAACGCGTGCCGGGCGGCGACCCGCCGGGTGGACGGGGCCAGCTCCATGTCGAGATGTCCCGCCCCGACGAGGTGGTGCAGCAGCCGCTCCGGGACCACCAGCGGGCTGCGCGTGGGCGAGCTCGCGTCTGTCATTCGCACCAGGTGCCAGCTCCGCAGCGGACCCGCTGGGGTCAAGGCGCTCCAGTGCGGATCGGGTAGCCGGGACAGCGCCAGACCGAAAGTCGGACGCGGATCGCCGCCCGCAGCGGCGATGTCGTCGGCGGTCGCGGCCACCAGCTCAGGTCCGGCCGCCAGCAGTAGAGGGCGCTGTCACGTGGGCTGTTGGCCTGGGATGATCTTCGGGTTAGTCATGCTGGAGGGGTGGTTCGTGGGGAGTACGCCGCCGTCGTACAAGGGTCATCGGTACCCGGTCGAGGTCATCTCCCACTGTGTATGGCTGTATCACCGCTTCCCGCTCAGCTTCCGCGAAGTCGAAGAGCTCATGCTCGAACGCGGGATCGTCGTCTCCTACGAGACGATTCGCCGCTGGTGCGGCAAGTTCGGACAGGCCTACGCCAACGCGTTGCGCCGCAGGCAGCCACGGCCCGGTGACAAGTGGCACCTGGACGAGGTCTTCATCAAGATCAACGGGCGGTTGCAGTACCTGTGGCGGGCCGTCGACCAGGACGGGCACGTCCTCGACATCCTCGTGCAGAGCCGCCGGAACAAGGCCGCGGCCAGGCGCTCCTTCCGCAGGCTCCACAAGAAGACCCGCACGGTGCCCAGGGTGATCATCACCGACATGCTCCGCTCCTACGGAGCGGCCCACCGCGATGTCATGCCCTCCGTCGAGCACCGCTCCCACAAGGGCCTGAACAACCGGGCCGAGAACAGCCACCAGCCCACCAGGCAACGCGAACGGGCGATGAAAGGCTTCCGCTCCGTGGGCGGAGCACAACGGTTCCTGTCCGCGTTCAGCGGCATCTTGCCCCACTTCCGACCCCACCGCCATCTGATCCCCGCATCCGACTACCGAGCCGAGATGACCGTCCGCTTCGCGATCTGGGAGCAGATCACCGGCGTCGCCGGCCTCGCCGCCGCGGCCTGAGCACTCAGCCGGAGCCCGACGCCACCACGCCCCAGCACACCGTCAGACACCCTCACACCCAACAACGTGGCAGCGCCCTCCAGCTGAGCAACCGCAGTGAACCCTATGGGGGGCAGACCCGGAGCGGGCTGCCCCCATCCTGCGTCGGCGGGGCTGCGCGGGCCGGTGCGGGGCGCCGGTTCAGACGGTGTCCTCGAACGACACCCCCCGCGCCCGGTAGTCGTTGACGACGCCCTGCACCTGGGCGGGAGTCAGCATCTGGTCCTTGAGGTGGTACACGTAGTCGACCCTCTGGTCGTATGCGCGCGACCTCTTGCTGTTCGTGCCCAGTAGGTCGATGAGCCAGTGGTTGAAGCGGATACCCATCGACGTCTCGGGTAGGTACGGCTCCGTGTGCGAGGCGAATTGCCTGCCGTCGATGTAGTAGTTGATGCGCTCAGTGTCGACCGTGATGACCAGGTCGTGCCAGCCGGCGAAGCTGGCACGCTCCTGGGTGGTGACGGCGACGGACTGCCACGGGTCCTCCTGGTACGTCTCCCATGAGGTGGCCAGCAGGGCGCTGCCCGGGATACCCCACCCGCCGTTGGGTAGATACTCGAAGTCCAGCTCGCCGTAGTCCGGGTCCATGGGGTAGTTCAGCGGCGTGATGGTGAAAAACGTCTGCACCATGCGGTCACCGTCCGGTCCGAACGCCGGCGCATCGCTGAACTGGACGCGCGCGGCATAGGTGCCGCGGTGGAACTTGCGCTGCTGGTAAATCTCCGTCTGCGTCGTGCCGGAGGCCGTGCCGTTGCTGCCGGAGCGCAGACTCATGATCGAGTTGCCGGACTCAGTGGCGAAGGTGATGTCCTGCGGGCGCCAGGTGGCACCCGGAACACCGGGGCCGCCCTGACCAGACTTCAAGGTCCAGCCGCGCTGGGTGATCCGCGGATCGGTGTAATCGGTGTAGTTGAAGTCGTCGAACAACGCCTGACCGACGACGGGTTGGGTGACCGCCACGCTTTGGGCGGCGTCGGCCCTCCCGGGAAGGGCGGCGAGACCTGCGCAGACCAGTCCGGCAGCGGCAAGCGCAAGAGCGGTCATATTACGCAAGGGCAGGGCGAATCCGATCATAGTTGGACTTGCCTCTCGTGGGGGGTATGCGTGTGGCGGGCCGCAGTCCGCATGCGCAAACGGCACGCGCCTCAGATGACGCCGCTACGTGGCGTTGAGCGTTGCACGTGACAACTAAATCGCTGTCAGGAGACTGACACAGGAAAACCCAAGCCCGACAGGGCCTGGTGACCCGATCACCCGAATGCGTGACGCGTCGTCTGTCCATGCGCCACAACGCTGCCCTGGCGCAGAGGCGGCAACCGGTGTCGCGGACACGGGCTGTCATCGGTTGCGCCCTGCGCGGGGGCGACCACGAAACGGCAAGGTGCGGAGTTTTCTCCTCGGCCAGGTCCACACCAAAGTGGCCAGCTGCGCGGTCGCCAGAGGACTGGGGCCGTCCGGCAGCCAGTCATCACCGGGACAGGGCGGGCTGCCATGGTGGGCGCCGCCCCATCGCACAGCGACGCCCAAGGGCGCCGGGAAGTTCTTTAACCTCTGCGCTGGCCACCCACGCGAACCTCCGGACACAGATAAAAGGTGTGGCCTGGGTTGCTTGCTGCTCGGTACGGTCGCGGCCATGGTGATCGCGGAGGCTCCGGGATGGATAGTTCGACGTGCGGGCACGGACGACGGGGCTGGGCCCCAGCAGCTCGCGCGACGGACGGCGTCCGTTGCTGATGAACCGGCGGTGACCAAGCGACTCAACGGGTGAGGAGCGCATCCGTGTCCACCGTCCCCGCGGCCCGCAAGAGCGGACGAGCCTGGCCCCTGCTGCTCGTCCTGTGCGGCACGATCTTCCTTGAGGGCAGCGACGTCGCCATGCTGGCCGTTGCCGTCCCCACCATCCGCGCCGACCTCGGGCTGCCCACCGGCACCGCGGCGTGGGTGATGAGTGGCTACGTGCTCGGCTACGCCGGTTTCACCCTGCTCGGCGGCCGCGCCGCTGATCTGCTGGGCAGGCGGCGGATGTTCTTCACCTGGCTGGGCGTCTTCCTGGTCTTCTCCATGCTGGGCGGCTTCGCAACCGACGGTTGGATGCTGGTCGTGGCCCGGTTCGTCACCGGCGTGGCGGCGGCCTTCATGACTCCCGCCGCCATGTCGATCATCACGACCTCGTATCCGGAGGGGCCGCAGCGCGACAAGGCCCTGCTGGTCTTCGCCGGCGTCGGCGCCGGCGGCTTCTCGCTGGGCCTCGTCATCGGCGGGTTGCTGACCGAACTCGGCTGGCGCTGGGTGTTCTTCGCCCCGGCGTTTCTGGCCGGCGCCATCCTGCTCTCGGCGCTCAGGCTGCTGCCGGCCGAGGCCCGCCCCGAGCCCGCACAGCGCGGCTACGACCTGGCCGGCGCGGCCAGCGCCGCCGCCGCGATGCTGCTGCTCGCCTACGGCATCGTCCGGCTCGAGCACCGCGGCGAAGGGCTCGGGCTGACCCTCGGGGCGCTCGCCGCCGGGCTGGCGCTGGTGGCGGCGTTCATCGTGATCGAGCGGCGCGCCAAGGCGCCGCTCGTCCGGCTGGGGATCTTCCGCCAGGCCGCGGTGGTGCGGGCCGACCTCGGCGCGCTGCTCTTTCTGGGCGCGTTCTTCGGCTTCCAGTTCATCGTCACGCTTTATCTGCAGGAGCTGCGCGGCTGGTCCTCCCTGCAGGCCGCGATCGCGCTGATCGTCATGGGCTGCGACGCCGTGCTGGCGCCCACCCTCACCCCGCGCCTGGTGAACCGCTACGGCATCGGCCGGGTGATCTTCGGCGGCTTCCTACTGGCGATCGTGGCGTACGGGCTCTTCCTGCCGGTCGAGATGGACTGGTCATACGCGGCGATGTTCCCGAGCCTGATCATCGCGGGCACCGCCTTCGCCCTCGCCTACGGTCCGCTCACCATCGCGGCGACCGACAGCGTAGCCAAGGAGGAGCAGGGCCTGGCCGGCGGGCTGCTGTACACGTTCACCCAGTTCGGCTCGGCGGTCGGGATCTCCGCGGTGACCGCGGTGTACGGGATCGCCGAGGCCGGCGCCGATGGCTCACCGGGCGCGGTGCTGGACGCCTACCGCACCGCGCTCGTCGTCCCGGTGGTCATGGTGCTGCTGGGCGCGGCGGTCTCCGCCTCCGGCCTGCGCAACGCCAGGCCCGCCGGCCAGCGCAAGGGCGCGGCGCCCGCAGCCCACGACGAGGTCAGCGACGGCGCCCCGGGGTGAAGCCGACGGCGGCCACGCAGTCCCTGGATACCGCGCCGACACCTCGCTGAGCTTGTTCGTATCAAAGTCTGAGGTCGAAATGCGCTTCGAACTTGCCCGCTTACCTGGGCGTTCGCCGGACGCTGGGCGGCCTTCGTCTGATCATGTGCTCGACCAAGGTGCACCGATCAAGACGAAGGCCGTGAGGGTGACTCTGCTGCCTGACGCTGCTCTGGGGGAGTCGTTCGCGAACGCGTCACGCTTCCGGGACGACTTATTCGACTGCCTGACCGCGCGCGGGGACGAACTGTTCGAACTCGTCGACGCGTTGCTGTGCGCGGACGGGCCGGTGATGGCGTCGGTGGACCTGACACTGGTGGCCGAGCACCGCCGTGGGCACGGCGCGATGTACGACGCACTGAACCGCGGGAACGTCGGCGTGCCCCGGCTGCGGCAGGTGCTGGCCGGCGTGCCCATGCCGCAGGCCGCCGACGGGCGCCTGGTCCTCGCGGTCGACATGCTGCAGCACACTCATCTCCACGGCCTCGGTCTGGTCAGGTGCGTCCTTAGTCGGAGCACATGATCCGGCTGAGGTCGCCCGCGCGCGTCCGGCGAATGCCCAGGTGAGCAACTCAGTTCGAGGCACTTTTCGACCTCGTCAGATAAACGACAAGCTAAGTTCCGGTTGGGCTCTGTCATGTTCCTCTGAGGGGGCTGGGGGGAGTTTGCGCTGCCGCAGCACTTCAGCGATTGAGGTCACTGGTCGCCGTCGGGCGCGGTCTGTTGGGGTGGCTCGCCTGGCCTGTTTGTGGAGGAGACGGGCGCGCCCGTCTTCGACGGTGCGATCCTCAGTGAGCACCTTGCTGAAGGTTTTCATGACGGCGTCGGGTCCGGTGAGGCGGTTGTGCCTGAGGGGAGGGCAGGCTGAGGTGGAGTGCGGTGTGCGAGGGTGCGGCCGCCGTGGGATCGGGTCCGGGGTCTGAGGCTGGCTGCAGGAGTGCTGTGCTGCGGGTGGCTTCGCGGTGGGCGTTGTCCAGGAGTTCGGTGGAGTGGTCGACGTCGCCGCCCAGGAGGCGTACGAAGTTGCGCAGCACGTCGGGGGGTGGCAGGACGATGCCTTCGAGGAGGGAGGCGACGGTCCCGGCGGTGAGCAGCCACCGGCTGGCGACGGCGATGTCACTGGGCGCGGGGCGTCCTGGGCGCAGGTGCAGTGTATGAATCGCGGCCCGTAGCCGATCGGCGGCGGGCAGGGGAGCGGCGTCGGGGTCGGGGGCCGGTTCGCGAACTTTCTCGCTGAGCTTCTCCGACTCTCACACGGTACGCAGGACTCGGGGTCGGCGCCGCAGGCGTGGGCGAATTTGCGTGTCAGCTCCCAGGTCGGCACGCGCTCACCGGACAGGATCCGTGACAGGTAGGAGGGGGAGCATCCGATCCGGCTGCTGACCTCCTTATTGGTGAGCTGGGCGGTGCGGATCAGCATGGACAGGATCGGTGAGAGCCGGTTGTAGGCGGCTTCTGAGGATTCGCTCGGTGCGACCTGGTTTGGTTCGGTACTACGGTCACCACCGCGGTCGCCATCTGTGTCGCCGGCATCGCTGCCTGCGTCCCCGCCGACGGGCGGGTCGTGGGAGGTGGACGTGCTGTGCACGGTGGTTGCGAAGAGGCTGGCGACGGAGGTGAATGCTGTCTCGGACCGGTTGAAGCGGGCGATGCGGCGCAGGATGTACCGGTCGGTGTAGCGGTGACGGGCAGTGTCCTCGCTGATGCCCAGGATCGAGCTGATAGTGGCCCAGGTGACCCGGCGGTAACGGGCCCGGGCGACGATTGCCGCGGTCAGCCCGTCGAGCTGCTCCTGCAGCTGGGTGATGCGCTGCAAGGGCTCCTCCCCGCTGAGGGAGGGCAGGAGCCGCGCGAGGTCGCGAGCCCCGTCCTGGATGTCCTTCGCGATCTCGGCTAGGAGTTCGTCCCCAACCGAGGCCCCCTGGCCGACCGTGCGAGTGGCCGGGGCGGGGCGAGGCGCGGACGGCGACTCCGCGGAGACTCCCGGCTGCGCTGCGGCTGGCTGCGGCGGGTCGGTGGAGCGGGCGGTGGCTCCGGTGTTTGGCTTTATCAGTGAGTCCTGACACCGGTTGTCGACGGGCGGCGACACCACCCGGTGTTGGCGGAGAGTGATATCGCTGAGTTTTGACACCACTTGGGGGCTTGCGGTGGGACGCTGGGGGGTGCTCTGTGTGGTGAGGGGGCGCCGGTGCCATCGAAGACCAAGGTCGATCTGTACGCGGCGATACGCCGTGATGTCCGGGCGGGCATGTCGAACCGGGCCTTGCAGCGCAAGTACGGGGTGGGCTTCCGGACGGTGAAGGCGGCCATGGAGTCCGTCTGGCCGGAGCCGCGCAAGCAACTGCCGCCCCGCAAGACGCGGCTGGACGCGTTCAAGCCGGTGATCGACCAGATGTTGCGGGCGGATCTGGACGCGCCGCGCAAGCAGCGGCACACGGTCAAGCGGATCTTCGACCGGCTGCTGGACGAGCATGGTGCGGTGGAGGTGACCTATTCCATGGTGCGCGCCTATGTCGCCGCTCGTCGCCCGCAGATACCGATCGAGGCAGGCCGTGGTCCGCTGAACGCGTTTATCCCGCAGACCCACATGCCGGGGGCCGAGGCGGAGGTCGACTTCGGGGACGTGACGATCCGTCTGGCCGGCGAGCAGGTCAAGGTCTACCTGTTCTCGATGCGCCTGTCGTGTTCCGGCAAGGCGGTGCACCGCATCTTCGCCTCGTGCGGTCAGGAGGCGTTCTTCGAAGGCCACGTCCACGCTCTCAGCGTGCTGGGCGGCGTCCCCTGCGGCAAGGTGCGCTATGACAACCTGCGGGCCGCAGTCGCCCGGGTGCTGGGCCTGTCGAGAGCGAGAGTGGAGAACGAGCGGTGGACTGCGTTCCGTTCGCACTACGGAATCGAAAGCATGTACTGCCGCCCGGGCCTCGAAGGAGCCCATGAGAAGGGCGGGGTGGAAGGCCAGATCGGCTGGTTCAGGCGAAACCATCTGGTCCCCGTCCCGGAAGTCGATTCCCTCGCCGAGCTCAACGCCATGGTCGAGCGGTGGGATACCGAGGACGACGACCGCCGCATCCGGTCGCGGCCCCGGACGATCGGCGAGTACTCACCGTCGAACGCCCGCTGTTGCAGCCGTTGCCGGACGAGCCGTTCGAGACAGGCCGGCTGTTCAATCTCCGGGTGGACCGATACGCGCAGGTCAGTGTCCGTACGAACCGCTATTCGGTGCCCGTGGGGCTGATCGGCCGCACCGCCCCGCGAGAAATCACTGCGAGCCTTCGACTTTGAGGCGAACCCCAGCGTGGACCCGGCGGTCATCCACACCCTGGCGACCTGCGAGTGGGTCAAGATGGGTCAAGAAGGGCATGCCTCTCTGCCTGATCGGCGACTCGGGCACCGGCAAGTCGCACCTGCTGATCGCGCTGGGAACCGAGGCCGCGATGGCCGGCTACCGGGTCCGCTACACACTCGCCACCAAGCTCGTCAACGAGCTGGTCGAGGCCGCGGACGAGAAGGTGCTGACCAAGACCATCGCCCGCTACGGCCGTGTCGACCTTTTGTGCATCGATGAGCTGGGCTATATGGAGCTGGACCGACGGGGCGCTGAGCTGCTGTTCCAGGTTCTGACGGAGCGGGAGGAGAAGAACAGCGTCGCCATCGCTTCGAACGAGAGTTTCAGCGGCTGGACCAAGACCTTCACCGATCCCCGGCTCTGGGCGGCCATCGTCGACCGGCTCACCTTCGGCGGCAACCTGATCCAGACCGGCACCGAATCCTACCGCCTCGCCATCACCCAAGCCCGGGCCGCAGCACAAAACTCTGGCAGCTGACCTACACCAGTCCTACTCCCGGTGATCGGCTGATCGATCACTTGGCCCGACCTCGAAAGAGAGATCATCATGTGGGGATGTCTGACAACCAATCCTCTGTAGCACCGGCTGTGGTGCGGCTTCCTCAGTACACGAAGACGGACCAGGACGAGATCCTCGGTGACGGCGATGATCCCTTCGGTGTTGCCGCGGCCGGTTTGACCTGGCTGCCCAAAAAAGAGCACTTCGGTATCAGACACGGCGACCGGCTTGTGGCACACGCCGGCCTCCTCCGGCTGCCAGTTGCGATCGGTGATGTCGAGACAGAGGTGGTAGGCGTCGGTGGAGTGGCCGTCGCACCCGACATGCAGGGCCAGGGGTTGGCCCGGCGCGTGGTCACGGCGGCACTTGACCACGCTCGCACGATGGGTCCTCAGCACGCGCTCTTGTTCTGCCGACCTCCCCTCGTGCCGCTGTACCAGCGCCTCGGATGGCACGTTCTCGACAAGGAGGTGCTTGTCGAACAACCCGAAAACCGCCTGGTGACCATGCCACTGCGGACCATGGTGACGCCCCTGCGCGACAACGCACGCTGGCCTTCAAAGCCAGTGCGTCTGTTCTCCCTCCCGATGTGACGGGCCTCTTCCGCGAGGGCCGTCCAGCGGGGCAACAAAAGCCCCATCCCGGTGACAGCGGTGTCAGTTCTCGCTGACATTTTTGGGCTCTGTGATCAACAAGTGCTGCTCGAACTCGACGACAAACGGTGTCAGCTCTCGGTTACGAAGCCAGCGACCGAGCCTGCGGCGCATACGGTCCCGGTGTGGGTGTGGAAAGACCATTACGGAGTCCTGCGAGCCGCCGACCATCAGAACCGCCCCGAGGCCACACACGTCCCGCTTCCCAAGGACGCCGGCCCGCTGCAGCGCCTCTACGGCAACCTCACCCGCATGATCACCGAGCGGCAGAACGCCAGCGGCCCCGTGCGTTCCAACCGGAGCACACTGACGGTACGCCTCTGGGAGACACCCGACGGGTACCTGACCGCAAGCCTCACCCGGCGCAAGGGCGCCACCATCGCGTCCTTGCCCCTGCTGGCCGAACTGGAGCCGCTGCGCGAATTGCACGCCAAGGTCGTCGCCCAGATGGAAGCCCGCGGGATTCCCCGCCGGCCGTGGACGAAGAACAACAAGCGATGACCGCTGCCCCGACACCCGCGGGTGGTGGAAGTGGCACCATCAGGAGCGTGCGGCCGCTGACGCGAGTCGCTGTGCGGCCTCAGGCGGCTGGCGGCTGGCCGGACGGGGCGGCCTGGTCGGCAGGCTGGTCCAGCTGCTGCTGGCGGCGCCGCTGCTCGTTGCGGTGTTCTTCGACCCGCTGGGTGAACAGCTTCAGGGCCTGCTGCTCCTGGTCCTCGCCGAAATCACTGTAGGGGCCGACACCGAGTGTGAAGGCGTTGGCCTCTTCCTCGATGGCGTCGGCGGTCTGGAGCAGGAAGTAGCTGCGCTCGCGGTACTTGTATTAGCCGGTGAAGGCGGCTGCCACCGTGACGGCTCACCTCCCCCGTAATGAGGTGAGGCAGGCGCGTACAGTTCAGCCGTGGACGTCGGCGAACTTCGCGAACGCGGCCTTGGTGCCGTCCCCGGCGATGCCGTCGATCGGACCCGTGTAGCCGAAGTGCCGCAGTTTCACCACGCCTCAACCTGAGGTCGGAAAACGCTCAGTTGTTCTGAGCGCGTTCAAGACGGCGTGCCTTGACGCGTCTAGGTCGTTTCTGATGGCTCTTGGTGGGCTGGGTGATCTCGTAGTTGACCGGGCAGGACGCCCGTATGGTGCGGCGACACGAACTCACGGACGC
>NZ_JBEXSR010000064.1:0-33263 GCF_040613735.1 Streptomyces sp. NPDC006235 | reverse complement strand
AGCAAAGGCTCGATCACCGTCCACGCAGCGTCAGATATCTCCCCATCCCTCACGACCGACCCAACGATCAGATGATCGGAAAGACACTGCCTAGGCCAGCCACTGCTCGTACGCGAGGTTCGCCACCAGGGCGAACACCACCGTGAGCAGCACTCCGCGGACGAAGTCGCTGCCCTGCTTCAGGGCCGTGTGCGCGCCCAGGGTGCCGCCGGCCAGGTTGAACACGGCCATCAGGGCGGCCAGCTGCCACAGGACCGCGCCCTGCCAGGCGAAGGTCGCGAGGGCGCCCGCGTTGGTGCAGCAGTTGACGATCTTGGCGGTGGCGGAGGCCGTGACGAGGTCGAGGTGGAGCAGGGCGGTGAGCGCGAGGACCAGGAAGGTGCCGGTGCCGGGCCCGATGAGACCGTCGTAGAAGCCGATGCCGAGGCCGGCGAGGCCGATCGCCGCGAGGATCTGGCGCCGGGCGGCCGGGCCGGTCGCGGGGGCCGTGCCGAAGGCGGGCCGCAGGATCACGAAGGCGGCGACCCCGAGCAGCACCACCATGATCACGGGCTTGAGGACGTCGGTGCTCATCCCGGCCGCGAAGAACGCCCCGGCGGACGACCCGGCGAGCGCCGCCAGCCCGATGCGCACCGCCGTACGGACGTCCACCGGGGCCTTGCGGGCGTACGTCACCGCCGCGCCCGTCGTGCCGACGATGGCGACGGCCTTGTTGGTGCCCAGGGCGTGCGCGGCGGGCGTGTGCGACGGCAGTCCGAGCAGCAGCACCGGCAGCAGCAGGAGCCCGCCGCCGCCGACCACGGCGTCGATCCACCCGGCGGCCAGTGCCGCGACGCAGAGCAGGACGATCATGGTCAGCGATATGTCGGGCATGATCGGCAGCCTATGCGACGGCCGTGCGACGCCGTCCTCACAGCCCGCCGTCGCCGCACCCCAGGAACCCTCACATTCACCCCCGGCCCCCGCTGAGGGCAGCGTTCCCCGTGGGAAACAGTCGTGATGCTGCCGGGAAACACCGGCACCGCACGCTCAAGGACATGACCTCGAATGAGCGTGTGGTGGTGATCGGCACCGGCCTCGCGGGCGTACGGCTCGCCCGGCGGCTCGGTGAGCTCGGCACGCCCGCGTTGCTGATCGGCGAGGAGGAGCACCAGCCGTACAACCGGGTGCTGCTCGCCGAGGTGCTGGCCGGACGTTACAGCCCCGAGGTGATCGCCCTGCCCGCGCCCGCGCAGGCCGTGCGCGGCCGGGTCGTCGGCATCGACCGCGACGGGCGGACCGTCGAGTGCGCCGACGGCACGGTGATCGCATACGACCGGCTCGTCCTCGCCACCGGATCCAACCCCGTCCTGCCGCCCCTGCGGGGCCTGTTCACCCCCGACCACGTGCTGCCGGAGGGCGTCCACGCCTTCCGGACCATGGACGACTGCCTGGGCCTGTCCAAGGCGGTCCGGCCGGGAGCGAAGGCGGTCGTCATCGGCGGCGGGCTCCTCGGGGTCTCCGCGGCCCGGGCGCTCGCCCTGCGCGGCGCCCAGGTCGTCCTCGCCCAGCAGTCCGAGCGGCTGATGGAGCGTCAGCTCGACCCGGCCGCCTCCAAGCTGGTCAAGCGGCACCTGACCGACCTGGGCGTCGAGGTGCACACCGAGTGCCGCGTCCGGGACGTGCGCTGCGTCGGCGGCGCGGTCCGCTCCGTGGAGATGGCCGACGGGTACGCGCTCGACGCCGACATCGTCGTCGTGGCCTGCGGCGTCCGCCCCCGGGTGGGTCTCGCGCAGGCCGCCGGCCTCGACGTCCGCAAGGGTGTCCTCGTCGACGACGAGCTGCGCACCTCCGACCCGAACATCCACGCCATCGGCGACTGCGCCCAGCACGACGGCGTCCTCTACGGCCTCGCCGCCCCGGCGCTCGAACAGGCCGACGCGCTCGCGGAGCTGCTCGCGGGCGACGCGGACGCCCGCTACACCGGCACCCGATCCCTGACCCGACTCACGCTGAACGGGCACGACAGCCCCTTCGACCTCGCCGCGTTCGGCGAGACCGAGGCGCTGCCGGGCGACGACGTCGTCCAGCTCACCGACGCCACCCGCGGCACCTACCGGAAGGTCGTCGTCCGCGACGACCGCCTGGTGGGCGGGGTCCTCGTCGGCGAACTCGGCACCGTCGGCGCGCTGGCGCGCGCCTGGGAGGGAGCAGAGCCGCTCCCCTCCGACGGCGGCCCGCTGCTCCACCTGCTTACCAACGACGGAGGCTCCTGATGTCCAAGGACACCCCCACGATCGTGCTCGTCGGCCATGGCATGGTCGGCCAGCGCTTCCTCGAAGCGCTCGCCGAGCGCGGCATGACCGCCACGCACCGCGTGGTCGTGCTCTGCGAGGAGCCGCGCCCCGCGTACGACCGCGTCCAGCTCACCTCGTACTTCTCGGGCAGGACGCCCGAGGACCTGTCCATGACGGACATGCGGTTCATCGAGGACCACGGCATCGAGCTGCGCGTCGGCGACCCGGCGGAGACGATCGACCGCGAGGCGCGCAAGGTGACCGCCCGCTCCGGTCTCGTCGTCGACTACGACGTGCTGGTCCTGGCCACCGGCTCGTACCCGTTCGTGCCGCCGGTCCCGGGCAAGGACGCCGAGGGCTGCTTCGTCTACCGCACGATCGATGACCTCCTCGCCATCGAGGAGTACGCCAAGAACGCGACGACGGGTGCCGTGGTCGGCGGCGGTCTGCTCGGCCTGGAGGCCGCGGGTGCGCTCAAGGGCCTTGGACTCACCTCCCACATCGTGGAGTTCGCGCCCCGCCTGATGCCCGTCCAGGTCGACGAGGGCGGCGGCGCCGCCCTGCTGCGCACCATCGAGGAGATGGGCCTGAGCGTCCACACGGGTGTCGGCACGCAGGAGATCGTCGTCGGCGAGGACGGCGCCGTGACCGGCATGAAGCTGTCCGACGGCTCCGAACTCGCCACCGACCTGGTGGTGTTCTCCGCCGGTGTCCGCCCCCGCGACCAGCTGGCCCGCGACTGCGGCCTGACGGTCGGCGAGCGCGGCGGCATCGCGGTCGACGAGCAGTGCCGCACGGTGAACGACCCGCACGTGTTCGCGATCGGCGAGTGCGCGCTGGCCGCCGACGGCCGGGTGTACGGCCTGGTGGCCCCCGGCTATGAGCAGGCTGAGACCGCGGCCGCGACGATCGCCTCCGACGAGGCCGCCTTCACCGGGGCCGACCTGTCCACCAAGCTGAAGCTGCTCGGTGTGGACGTGGCGTCCTTCGGTGACGCGCACGGCACCGCCGAGGACTGCCTGGACGTCGTCTACTCCGACTCCCGCGCGGGCCTGTACAAGAAGCTGGTCATCGGCCGCGACGGCACGCTGCTCGGCGGCATCCTGGTCGGTGACGCGGAGGCGTACGGCACGCTGAAGGCGTTCACCGGCTCGGTCCCGCCGGTCGCGCCCGAGGCCCTCGTCCTGCCCGCCGGTGCGGGCGCCCCGGCGCAGCTCGGCCCGTCCGCGCTGCCGGACGACGCGATCATCTGCTCCTGCCACAACGTCTCCAAGGGCACGATCCGCGGCGCGGTCACCGACCACCAGTGCACGACCGTGCCCGAGGTGAAGAAGTGCACCAAGGCCGGCACCGGCTGCGGCTCCTGCGTCAAGGTGCTCGGCCAGCTGGTCACGGCCGAGCTGGAGGCCAGCGGCGTCGAGGTCGACAAGGGCCTGTGCGGCTGCTTCTCGCAGACCCGCGAGGAGCTGTACGAGATCGTCCTCGCCCTGCGCATCAACAGCTACCAGGAGCTGCTGGACCGCCACGGCCGTGAGGAGGCCAGGGGCGGTGACGGCTGCGAGATCTGCAAGCCGACGGTCGGCTCGATCATCGCCTCCCTCGCTCCGACGATCGGCGCGAGCGGCTACGTCCTGGACGGTGAGCAGGCCGCCCTGCAGGACACCAACGACCACTTCCTGGCCAACCTGCAGAAGAACGGCTCGTACTCGGTCGTGCCGCGGATCCCCGGCGGTGAGATCGCCCCGGAGAAGCTGATCGTGATCGGCGAGATCGCACGCGACTTCGGCCTCTACACGAAGATCACCGGCGGCCAGCGGATCGACATGTTCGGCGCCCGCGTCGAGCAGCTGCCCCTGATCTGGGCCCGCCTGGTCGACGCCGGCTTCGAGTCCGGCCACGCCTACGGCAAGTCGCTGCGCACCGTGAAGTCCTGCGTCGGCCAGACCTGGTGCCGCTACGGCGTCCAGGACTCCGTCCGCATGGCGATCGACCTGGAACTGCGCTACCGGGGCCTGCGCTCCCCGCACAAGCTGAAGTCGGCCGTCTCCGGCTGCCAGCGCGAGTGCGCCGAGGCCCAGTCGAAGGACTTCGGTGTGATCGCCACGGCCAACGGCTGGAACCTCTACGTCGGCGGCAACGGCGGCGCCACCCCGCGCCACGCCGACCTGCTCGCGCAGGATCTGTCGGACGCCGAACTGGTCCGGCTGATCGACCGGTTCCTGATGTTCTACATCCGTACGGCCGACCGCCTGGAGCGCACCTCGACCTGGCTGGAGCGGATCCCCGGCGGCCTGGAGCACGTGCGGGACGTCGTCGTCCACGACTCGCTCGGCATCTGCGACGAGCTGGAGAAGCTGATGCAGGCGCACATCGCGCACTACCGCGACGAGTGGGCCGAGACCATCAACGACCCCGAGAAGCTGGCCCGGTTCGTGTCCTTCGTGAACGCGCCGGACACCCCCGACCCGGTCGTCGCGTTCGTGCCCGAGCGTGACCAGATGAAGCCCGACCTGCCGCTGCTGTCCATCGGTATGCGACCCGCCGAAGACGTACTGGAAGGAAGCGCCCAGCGATGACCCTGGCACCTGAGACCACCGACCTGAAGGTCGAACTCGCTCTGGACGGCGACTGGTTCACCGTCTGCGACCTCAGCATGCTGCTCCCGGGCCGCGGGGTGGCGGCACTGCTGCCGGACGGCCGCCAGGCGGCGATCTTCCGGGACCGCACCGGTGAGCTGTACGCCATCGACAACCGCGACCCGTTCACCGGCGCGGCGGTCCTCTCCCGCGGCCTGACCGGCACCCACCAGGGCCGCCCGTTCGTCGCCTCCCCGCTGCTGAAGCAGCGCTTCGACCTGGCGTCCGGGCAGTGCCTGGACGACGAGGAGGTCCAAGTGACGACGTACAAGGTGCGCACCGCGTAGGACCGCGGACGCCCGGCTCGGAACACCCCTCCTCGGAGGGGTGTTTCCGTTTGTCGCCCGGCAGGCCGGCCGCCTGGCAGGCTGGGGCCATGGTTGCGCAGCCCAACGACAGGTCCGGCCTCTCCTGGCTCGGCCCTCCGATCGACGCCCGCCCATGGTTCGAGCCGGAACTCCGGGCGCTGCTCGGCCTCTTGCGGGGTCTGCGGCCGGGGCAGTGGAACGAGACGGCCGTACCGGGCTGGACCGTGCACGACGTCGCCGTGCACGTCCTCGGCGACTACCGCGCCCGCCTCGGCCGCCGCGCGTTCGGTGCCTTCGCGCCGGGAGAGACCCTGGAGGCGTTCATCCACCGCGCGAACCAGGAGTGGGTCGACCTCCACCGGGACATGGACCCGGCCTCGCTCGTCGACGCCCTGGAGGAAGCCGGCTCCGAACTGGCCGGCCGCTTCGCGCACACCGACCTGGACGCGCCGTCCCTCGGCGTGTCCTGGGCCGGGGCGGACCCGGCGCCGATGTGGCTGGACTGCGCCCGGGAGTTCACCGAGTACTGGACGCACCGCCAGCAGATCCGGCACGCGACCGGGCTGGGCACCGACCCCGAGCCGGGGGCCCTGTCCCTGGTCCTGGACACGTTCATGCGGGCCCTGCCGCACACGCTGCGCGACACCGCAGCGCCGGCCGGCACACGGGTGGAGGTCACCGTCCCCGGGCCGGGAGGGGGCGCGTGGGCCGTGACCGCCGGGCCGGAGGGCTGGTCCCTGGCCCAGGACCCCGACGGCCGGCCCCCGGCAGCCGCCGTGGAGCTGGACACGGAGACCGCCTGGCGGCTGTGCACGCGGGGTGTCCAGCCGGCCGACGCTCTCACCCGGGCCCGGATCGAGGGGGACCGGCGGCTCGCCGAGGCCGTGTGCCGGATCGTGTCGATCATCTACTGATCAACCGGCGGACGGGGCTGTCGAGTTGCTGTCGAGTTCGCCGACTCTACTGCCGTGCCAGGAGTCCTTCGCGTTTCATCGAGTCACACCCCCACCTTCCTTCCACGGAGGCCCCACCATGACTCGGAACCACACCCGGCCGTCCCGGCGGACCGTGCTCGGCGGGGCCGTCGCCGCGCTCGCGGTGGTCGCCGGCAGCACCGGCACGGCGCAGGCCGCTCCGGGGACCGGCTGGCCGACCGAGTTCCCGCTGCCCGACGGCTGGCTCCCCGAGGGCATCACCATCGGCAGCAGGCCGTACGCGTACATGGGCTCGCGCGCCGACGGCGCGATCTACCGCACCGACCTGCGCACCGGAAAGGGCCGGGTCCTGCACGAGGGCACCGCCGGTCTCGCGTCCATCGGCCTGAAGCTGGACCGCGGCGGCCTGCTGTACGTGGCCGGCGGCGCCGGAGGCACCGCGAGGATCGTCGACGCCCGCACCGGCGAGCTGCTCACCACCTATCAACTCACGCGGGACGCCGCGCCGTTCATCAACGACGTCGTCCTGCACGAGGACCGCGCCTGGTTCACCGACTCCCGGGCGGCCGTCCTGCACGGCGTGCCGCGCGGCCGGCGGGGCGAGGTCCGCGCCCTGCCGCTCACCGGCGAGTGGGTGCAGGCGCCCGCCGGGACCAACAGCGCCAACGGCCTGGTCGCCACGCCCGACGGACGTGGACTGATCGTCGTCAACGCGGGTCAGCTGTACACCGTGGACCTGAAGACCGGCCACGCCGTCAAGGTCACGCTCACGGGCGCGCCGGACGTGGCGGGCGGCGACGGCCTGGTCCGTCTCGGCCGCACGCTGTACGTCGTCCAGAACCGCCTGAACAAGATCAGCGTCTGGCACCTCGACCGGACGGCCACCACCGCCACGCTGACCAGGACGATCACCGACCCGCGCTTCGACGTCCCCACCACCGCCGCCCGCTACGGCGACCGCCTCTACCTGGTCAACGCCCGCTTCACCAGCCCGCAGACCCCGCAGACGACGTTCAACGCGGTGGCCGTGTCCCTGTGAGTGTCATGCCTTCAGGGCGTCGTACGTCACGCCGGTGAGCTCCTCGGACGCGGCCCACAGCCGCTGCGCCGCCGTGTCGTTGAGGGTCCAGGGCGCCCGCCAGGACGGTGCGGGCGCCCCGCGCCACATGGCGATGTGCGGACCGGTGAAGGAGTCGGGCCGCACGCCGGGTTCCGTCGCGGCGTAGAGGATCGGCAGCGCGCCCGCCTCGGCCGGCTGGGCGACGACCCGGTTGGCGAGCCGCACGAGCCGCTCGGCGGCCGGGCGTCCCTCGGCGAGCGGTCCGGTGGTCTGGAGGTTGGTGGCCGCGTACCCGGGGTGGGCCGCGGCCGCCACCAGGTCCCTGCCGTGCGCCGCCGCCCGGCGCGCCAGCTCGTGCGTGAACAGCAGGTTGGCCGTCTTGGAACGGGCGTAGGCGATCCAGCGCCGGTAACGCCGCTCGCTGTTGAGGTCGTTGATGTCGATGTTGGCGAGGGCGTGCATCCCGCTGGAGACGACCACGACCCGTGCCCCCTGCGCCGCCAGCAGCGCGGGTAGCAGCAGGCCGGTGAGGGCGAAGTGCCCCAGGTGGTTGACCCCGAACTGCGTCTCGAAGCCGTCCGCCGTCGTCCCGTACGGCAGGGCCATCACCCCGGCGTTGTCGACGAGCACGTCCAGCCGCTCGTACGGGAAACCGGCCGCGAACTCCCGTACCGAGGCGAGGTCCCCGAGGTGGAGCCGCCCCAGCTCGACCCGGGCGTCCGGCAGTTCCGCCCGGAGCCGGTCCACGGCCGCCTGCCCCCGGGCCTCGCTGCGGCACGCGAGCACCACCCGCGCGCCCTTGCGGGCCAGTTCCCGTGCCGTGACGAACCCGATCCCGCTGTTGGCGCCGGTGACGACGGCGACGCGGCCGCTCTGGTCCGGGATGTCCTGTGTGTTCCAGCCTGGCATGGCAGGCTCCCTCCGTCGGTGGCCGCGCCCCAGCCTACGAGGAGGCCCGGAGGCGAGGCGGGGCCGGGCCACCGGCTCCCGGCCGCTGCGTCAGCCCACCGGGCTCGACCGCTGGTCGTCCGGGAGGGGCCGGGTGTCGAGGTAGAACCACTCGGCGTCGGCGGTGGGCCAGGGGGAGGGGTCCCCCACCGTTTCGCCCCACGGTTCCTCGGCCATCGCCGTGACCGGCCGCTTGGGCAGTGGGGCCTGGGCCTCTCCCGCGGACGCGGCGGCCCGCTCACCGGCCGGCTTCGGCTCCCCCGGCATCAGCAGCTCCACGCGCAGCCCGAGCCCCCGCTGTTGCGCGGTGAACTCCTCGACCTGGTTGCGGCAGGCGTGGTCCAGGTGGGTCACGCCGGTCAGGTCGAGCCGGATCCTCGGCTTCCCGGCCGCGGCGGCGGCCTCCAGCGCCTCGATCACCTTCGGCAACCGCAGGAACGTCGCGTTGCCGGCCATGACGACCTTCGCCGTGTCGTCCTCGACATGCTGGCGGATCGCGGTCCGGGACATGCGCAGCGCGGCCAGCACGATGCCCGCGGCGAGGCCGATCAGCACGCCCTCCAGCAGCGCGGTCACCACGATGACCAGGGTGGTCAGCGTCATCACCGCGAACTCGCCCTTGTCCTGCCGCCACATCTTCGGGAACTCGGCGGGCCCGAACAGTTTCCAGCCGCTGTGCACGAGGACGCCGGCGAGCACCGAGATCGGGATGAGCGCGAGCACCTGCGGCAGCAGCAGCGCGAAGGCGAGCAGCCACAGGCCGTGCAGGGTGCGGGAGAGCCGGGTCTTGGCCCCGGCCTGGACGTTGGCCGAACTGCGGGCCACGACCGCGGTGATGGGGAGCGCGCCGAGGACGCCGGCGACGGTGTTCCCCGCGCCCTGGGCGATCAGCTCGGTGTTGTAGCGGGTGCGCGGGCCGCTGTGCATGCGGTCCACCGCGGCGGCCGTGAACAGGCTCTCGGCGGACGCGATGACCGTGAAGGTGAGGATGGCGGTGATGACCGCCCCGTCCGCGAGCCCGCTGAACTGCTCCGCCCCGGGCAGCGACACGGAGGCGAGCAGATTGCCCACCTGGAGCGTCTTGATGTCCACGCCGGGCAGGGCGGCCACGACGATGCCGATGCCCACGGCGACCAGTGCGGCCGGGACCTTCCCGGCCGGGCCCGGCACCTTCTTCCACACGAAGCTGAGCACGATCGTGACGACGCCGAGCAGCGTGGCGATCATCGCCTGCGGGTCGGTCAGGATCCCGGCCAGCAGGGCGGGGATGCCGGCCATGTTCTCGAGCGCCGTGCCGGGGGCCTTGGCGTCGGCCATCGGATAGGCCTGGCTGAACATCAGCGGCACACCGATGCCGGCCAGCATGCCCTGGACGACGGCGACGGAGATGGCCTGGAACATCCGGCCGAGCCGCACCAGGCCCAGGATGATCTGGAGGATCCCGGAGAACAGCACGATCACGCCGAGCATGGCCACGCCGACCTCGGCGACGGTCTCCGCGACCAGCGCGGCGAGGCCGGCCGCGGGCCCGCTGACCTGGAGCGTACTGCCGCGCGCCGCGCCGACGACCAGACCGCCGATCACCCCGGAGATGATCCCCAGCTCGGCGGGCACGCCGGAGGCGACGGCGACACCGATGCACAGCGGCAGGGCGACGAGGAAGACGACGAGCGAGGCGGTGATGTCGGTGACGAGGTCGGCCTTGGCCCGGGCCTTGCCGCCCCCGCCCTTCACCCGCCCGACCAGCCCACCCATCACACCCAGCACACCGCCCAACCCGCCCCCCGGGCCACCGGAGGGACCGCCCGACCGCCGCCCTGCGACGCCACCCGCCGAGTCCCACGCCGGGCCACGGCCGGGACCGCCACTCGGGCCGTGACCGGGGCCTCCATCCAGGCCGTGGCCGGGGCCTCCGTCCAGGCCATAGCCCGGGCTGCCGTCCGGACCGTAGCCGGGACGGCCATCCGGGCCGTAGCCGGGACGGCCATCCGGACCGTAGCCGGGGCCTCCGTCCAGGCCATAGCCCGGGCCGCCGTCCGGGCCATAGCCAGGACGGCCATCCGGAGCGTGGCCCGGGCCACCCGACCGACCGCCCGCCCGACCACCCGGCCGTCCACGCGCGGCGTCCCCCGCAGAGTCCCACGCGGGGCCGCCACCCGGGCCACCCGACCGACCGCCCGCAAAACCCCCCGGGGAGTCCCATGCCGGGTCACCGCCGGGGCCATCCGACCGACCGCCCGTGGCGCCCTCCGCCGCATCCCCGACCAGACCACCACCGGGGCCACCCGACCGACCACCCGCAAAACCTCCTGGGGAGTCCCATGCCGGGGCACCGCCGGGACCACCCGACCGACCGCCCACGGCACCCCCCGCCGGACCGCCCGACCACCGTCCCGCGGCGCCCCCTGTCGAGTCCCCGACCAGGTCACCGCCGGGGCGAGCCGACCGGCCCCCCATCAAACCGTCCGCCGGCCCGCCTGCTCCCCCGCCCGCGGCACCCCCATCCGAACCACCCACCGGCCTGCCCGGCCCCCAGTCCGAAGCGCCCCCGTCGGAACCGGCCGTCCCCCACCCCGCCGCGGACTCCCCGCGACCACCCGACCCCCAGTCCCCCGGCCCCTCTGCGAAGCCGCCCGACCCCCAATTCCCCGCACCTTCCGAGGAACCGCCCGATCCCCAGCCTGAAGCACCCCCCTCGGAACCAGCCGCCCCCCAGTCCGCGGCACCCCCCTCAGAACCAGCCGACCGCCGGCCCCCCGGCGTGGCACCACCCCGTGCCCGCCCTCGCGCATGCGCCCCGCTCACGCGGCATGCACCTGGAACGCGCCGTCGTCGCCGAGTTCGTAGACGAACCCCGTGTCGACCTCGTAGTACCAGCCGTGCAGCCGCAGCCGGCCCGCATCGAGCCGCTGTCGCACCACCGGGTAACTCCGCAGTGCGGCCAGCTGGTTGACGACGTTGCCCTGGGAGACCTCCGGCAGCGACGGGTCGTCCGGCGCGGACTCCAGTACGGGGGCCAGTTCGGGGCGGGCGATGTGGAGCCAGGCGTCCACGCCCGGCAGTGCGGACAGGTCGTCGCCGGACTTCAGCGCGCCCATCGCGCCGCAGTGTGAGTGACCGCACACCACGATGTCCTGAACCCCCAGCACTTCCAGTGCGTACTCGATGGTGGCCGCCTCTCCCGAGGCCCCGGGCCGTCCGTAGGGCGGCACGATATTGCCCGCGTTGCGCAGCTCGAATATCTCCCCGGGCCGCGCACCCGTGATGAGTGCGGGTATGACCCGGGAGTCCGAGCAGGTGATGAACAACGCCTCCGGATATTGCCCCTCGGCCAGTTTCCGGTATTCGCCGCTGTCGAAATCGACGCGCGTCCTGAACGTGCGGGCACGGTCCAGCAATGCCTTCAACTCTGCCTCCTGAGCTGCGATTTCGTTCCGTGCACCACACCGTAGACGGACGACCTACAGAGGAAGGTTAAGCGAACTCCAGAGCGCGGCCAGGAATTGAACATTCTTTGTCCGGATACCCAGAAGAACGGTCATCTTGTAGCGTGTGAACTCCAGGGCGGAGAATACGAATTCACGCTGCCCGGATTCATGCCGGCTTCATGGAGAGACAGGACGTATGGGCCTACGAGTGCTGCTCATCGAGGACGACGAGACGATCGCGGAGCCGCTCACCGAGGGGCTGGGCCACTTCGGGCTGACGGTCGATCATGTCGCCACGGGCACGGACGGGCTGAGAGGCCCGTACAACGACGTCGTCCTGCTCGACCTGGGGCTGCCGGACATGGACGGCATCGACGTCTGCCGCGGCATCCGGCAGGTCTCGGACGTGCCCATCGTCATCCTCAGCGCCCGCGGCGAGGAGGCCGACCGCGTGCTGGGCCTGGAACTGGGCGCCGACGACTACCTGGCGAAACCATTCAGCGTGCGGGAACTGGTGGCCCGGGTCCGAGCGGTGACGCGCCGCACGCAACGCACCCAGCAGACGTTCCCGAAGCCCCCGGCAACACCGGCAACACCGGCGACACCGGCGACACCGGCGACTTCACAGGTCACGTCGTCCACATCGTTCCCACGGACCACACCGTTCCCACCGACCACACCAGCCGACCCCCTTGCCACACCGTCGTACGACCCGGCCCCCGACCCTCCGCACGACCCTGGCCCGCTCGTCGTGGACCGTCGCACCCGCCAGGTCTGGGTCGGCGACTCCCCCGTACCGCTCACCCCCAAGGAGTTCGACCTGCTGGCGCTGCTCAGCGAGGACCCGGGCGCGGTCTACTCGCGCCAGCAGATCCTCGACCGCGTCTGGGATCCGCACTACGACGGCCCGACCAAGACGCTGGACGTCCATGTGGCCGCGCTGCGCCGCAAGCTGGGCCACCCGGCGTGGATCAGGACCCTGCGGGGCGTGGGCTTCCGGCTGGCGGTGCACACGGGACCGAACGCCCCCCAGGTGGCCTCTCCATGACCCGCCGGCTGCTGATCGGCTACCTCAGCCTCGCCGCGCTGGTGCTGCTCTGCCTGGAGATCCCGCTGGGCTTCGTCTACTCGCGCGGCGAGCGGGAGCAGGTGGTCAACGCGGCGAAGGACGAGGCCGAGTCGGTCTCCGCGTACGCCGCACTGTCCCTGGCGGCGGGGCGGGCCGAGCAGGACTTGCCCACGCGAGTGGCGCACTGCGCCAAGCGCATCGGCGGGAAGGTGGTGATCGTCGCCGCCTCGGGCACGACGCTCGCCACCTCGCACCCGCTCGACACCTCGGTGTCCGGCGCCCTGTCCGACCGGCCGGGCATCGCTGCCGCGCTGCGGGGCACTTCGACGGTGGATGTGCGCACCTCCACGATCGGCGGGGTCGAGTACCTGTCGGTGGCCGCGCCGGTGGGTCAGGAGGCGCGGCCGGTGGGTGCCGTGTGGCTGACGGTGCCCACGCGGACGGTGCACGAGCGGGTCCACCACGTGTGGCTGCTGCTCGTCCTCGGCGGACTGGCCGTGCTGACGGCGGTGGCCGTGGTCGGTTTCGCCTTCGCCCGCTGGGCGGGCCGCCCCATCCGCGAACTGGAGCAGGCGACGCACGACTTGGCGGAGGGCGGCGGCCGGTTCACCCCGGTGACCATCACGAAGGGCCCGCCGGAAGTACGCAGTCTGGCCGCCGCGTTCAACCGCACCGCGGCCCGCCTCGCCCATCTGCTCGCCTCCCAGCGGGCGTTCGCGGGCGAGGCCTCGCACCAGCTGAAGACCCCGCTGGCGGCGCTGCGGCTGCGCCTGGAGAACCTGGAGCCGGACGTCGCCGCCCGGGCCCGGGGCAGCCTCACCGCCGCCGTCACGGAGACGGACCGGCTCGCCCGGATGGTCGAGCACCTGCTGGCGATGGCCCGGCTGGAGGAGCACGCGGCGATTCCCGCCCCCGTCGACCTGGGCGCGGTCTGCGCCGAACGGCACCGCACCTGGCAGCCCCTGTTCGCGCGGGAGGGCGTCTCCCTCGTGCTCTTCGCGGGCGGCGTCGGCCCGGTGCTGGCGGTACCGGGAGCCGTCGAGCAGATCATGGACAACCTGCTGTCCAACGCCCTGCGGGCGTCTCCGCCCGGCAGCACCGTCACGATCGAGCTGCGGGTGCCGGCCCCGCCCCGGCGCGCCCTGCGCGACAGCCGCCCCCGCTGGGTCGACCTGCACGTCACCGACGAGGGCCCCGGCATGACACAGGAGCAGCGGGCCCGCGCCTTCGACCGTTTCTGGCGCGCCCCGGGCGCCCCCAAGGGCGGCTCGGGACTCGGTCTCGCCCTGGTGCAGCGCCTCGCCCATGCCAGCGGCGGCGAGGCGACCCTGCACGCGGCGGCGACGGGCGGCCTGGACGTGGTGATCCGCCTGCCGTCCGTACGGCCCCCCACCGAGGGACACGGACCGGGCACCGACCGGCCGAGGACCGGCCGGAGACGGGAGGCCCCGGCACTGCCCGCGTGAGCCTGCCGCCCCACGGCCACGAGTTGTCCATGCCCCGTCAACCCTGCCCGCTTAGCGTCGCTCCCGCCTCCCCCCACGCACAACCCTGCCGTCGACCGGCGGCAGGGCGGTACGGCACCTCTTGGAGTGAGAGTGGAACGTCGTAGCCTCCTGCGTGCGGCCGTACTCGGCGGCACCTCGGCCGCCCTGGGCGGAACCCTGTGGCGCGGGGCCGCGTACGCGGCCCCGGCCCAGCCCGGCACCGGCCCCTACGGGCCGCTGGGCTCCCCGGACGCCAACGGCATCAGACTCCCCAGCGGCTTCACCAGCCGGGTGATCGCCCGGTCGGGCCAGCGGGTCGGAAGCACGTCGTACACCTGGCACAACGCCCCGGACGGCGGCGCCTGTTACGCCGACGGCACGGGCTGGATCTATGTCTCCAACTCCGAGATCAACCCGTCGGGCGGCGCGAGCGCGGTGAGGTTCTCGTCGACGGGCGCGATCACCGGCGCGTACCGCATCCTGTCGAGCACGCGCCAGAACTGTGCGGGCGGCAAGACGCCGTGGAACACCTGGCTGTCCTGCGAGGAGGTGGACCGGGGCTACGTCTACGAGACCGATCCCTGGGGCACGAAGGCGGCGGTGCGCCGCGACGCCATGGGCCGCTTCAAGCACGAGGCGGCGGCGGCCGACCCGGTCCGCCAGGTCGTCTACCTGACCGAGGACGTCACCGACGGCTGCTTCTACCGCTTCCGCCCGACGACCTGGGGCGACCTGTCCTCCGGCACGCTGGAGGTCCTGGTGGCCGGCAGTGGCACCAGCGGCCCGGTCACCTGGGCCCGGGTCCCCGACCCCTCCGGCGCGACCGCCACCCGCAACCAGGTCTCCGGCGCCAAGCGCTTCAACGGCGGCGAGGGCTGCTACTACGCGAACGACACCTGCTGGTTCACCACGAAGGGCGACAACCGCGTCTGGCAGTACAACGCCGCCGCCCAGACCATCGAACTCGCCTACGACGACTCCCTGGTCACCGGCGGCACGGCCCCCCTCACCGGCGTCGACAACGTCACGGGCTCCACCTCCGGCGACCTCTTCGTCGCCGAGGACGGCGGCAATATGGAGATCTGCGTCATCACCCCCGCCGACGTGGTCGCCCCCTTCCTCCGCATCGACGGCCAGTCCGGTTCCGAGATCACGGGCCCGGCCTTCTCCCCGGACGGCACCCGCCTGTACTTCTCCAGCCAGCGCGGCACCAGCGGCAGCTCGTCGGGCGGCATCACCTACGAGGTGAAGGGCCCGTTCCGCGCATAGCCGCCCCACTGGGCTTCACGTGACCATCACAAGATGGTCACCTCTCCGCCATCCGGAGCCACCCGGATCTACGGTCGTCCCCTCACGTGTCACCACAGGGGGGACGACCATGACCAATCCGTACACCGGCCCGAACGCCAACCCGTATCCCGGGCCGCCCATGCCGCCCGCGTCACAGCCCGCCCGCCCGGCGCCCCGCTGGGCCCGGAAGCGCTACGTGCTGCCCGCCCTCGGCCTGGCCTGGTTCATCGGCGTCGGCATCGGCGCCTCCGGCGACACGACGGCCGACGCGAAGCCCGCGGCCGCGAAGCCGCAGCCGGCCGTCACGGTCACCGCGACCACCACCGCCACCGCGACACCGCTCGCGAAGGAGCCGGAACCCGCTCCCACGGTCACCGCCACGAAGACCGTCAGAGTCACCACCACGGTCACCGCACGACCGGCAGCGGGCGGCGGTTCCGACGACAGCGGTTCGGGCGGCTCGGGGGGCTCGGCGGACGTCTACTACGCCAACTGCGACGCCGTCCGGGCCGCCGGTGCCGCCCCCATCCACCGTGGTGAGCCCGGCTACGCCTCCCACCTGGACCGTGACGACGACGGGATCGCCTGCGACACGTGACACGTGTACGCCGGTGACCATCGGCGCGCCCGGCCGTTCCACCGTTTGGGCAGCTCGTCCCGGGCTGCCCGGACGACGGAAGGAACACCACCGTGGACACGACCGTGCCCGCCACCGACGTACCGCGCGTACTGCCGCGTGACGAGTGGGTCAGGACGCTGCCGCAGACCATCGTCGCCTCCTGCGTCCTGCTCCTCGACGCCGAGGACCGGATGCTGCTGCTGCGCTACGCCGAGGACGAGCCCGGCGCCGGTCTCTGGGGGCTGCCGGGCGGCATGCTCGACCACGGGGAGGACCCCCTCGGTGCCGCGCACCGGGAGCTGCACGAGGAGACCGGCATCGCCCTGGACGCGGAGCCCCGGTTCATCGGCTACGACCACCGGGCCGACGTGAAGGGCACGGGCCCGGTGCTCGACTTCTACTTCCACGGCGGCCGTCTCGCCCCCGGTCAGCCCGTCAGGCGCAGTGACGAGCACGACCAGGACGGCCTGTTCGCCCTCCCCGACCTGGAATCCACCCCGCTGACGGTCCCGCTGCCGGCCCTCACCGCCCTGCACAGGGCCGCTCTGACCGGAACCGTCGTATGCCTGCGTGAAGGCCTGCCCCGATGACAGCCCCCCATTCCGAACGGATCACGAGAGAGCGGGGGCGCACCTCCGCACAAGGTGCGCCCCCGCTCTCCTCCGTGCTCCGGAGCCGCCGCGATCGGTGAGGGTCGGGGACCGCCGACGGCTCCGGGTTCTGAGCAACCCCGCAGGGGCCACAGTGAAGTGGCCCCTGCACGGGCCACGGTCTACCGGTGGTCGCTGCCCTGCGACTGGACCGCCGCCCGGCCCGCTTCCAGGCGGGCGACCGGGATGCGGAACGGGGAGCAGGAGACGTAGTCGAGTCCCACCTCGTGGAAGAAGTGGACCGACTCCGGGTCGCCGCCGTGCTCGCCGCAGACGCCGAGCTTGAGGTCGGGGCGGGTCTCGCGGCCGGCCTGGGCGGCGAGTTTCACCAGGGAGCCGACGCCGTCCTTGTCGATCGTCTCGAACGGGGAGACGCCGAAGATGCCCTTCTCCAGGTACGCGGTGAAGAAACTGGCCTCCACGTCGTCCCGGGAGAAGCCCCACACCGTCTGGGTGAGGTCGTTCGTGCCGAAGGAGAAGAACTCGGCGGCCTCGGCGATCTGACCGGCGGTCAGGGCGGCGCGCGGCAGCTCGATCATCGTGCCGATGGACAGCTTGAGCTGCGTGCCCGAGGCCGCCTCGACCTCGGCGATGACCTGGTCGGCCTCCTCGCGCACGATCTCCAGTTCCTGCACCGTGCCGACGAGCGGGATCATGATCTCGGCGCGCGGGTCACCCTTGGCGGCCTTGCGCTCGGCGGCGGCCTCGGCGATCGCCCGGACCTGCATGGTGAACAGGCCGGGGATGACCAGGCCGAGGCGCACGCCGCGCAGACCGAGCATCGGGTTCTGCTCGTGCAGGCGGTGCACGGCCTGGAGGAGGCGGAGTTCGTTCTCGTGCGGCTCCTGGCGGGACTCCGCCAGGGCCACGCGCACCGACAGCTCGGTGATGTCGGGGAGGAACTCGTGCAGCGGCGGGTCCAGGAGGCGGACGGTGACCGGGAGGCCGTCCATCGACTCGAAGAGCTGGACGAAGTCCTGCTTCTGGAGCGGCAGCAGTTCCTTGAGGGACTCCTCGCGCTCGGCCTGGGTGTCGGCCAGGATCAGCCGCTCCACCAGCTCGCGCCGGTCGCCGAGGAACATGTGCTCGGTGCGGCACAGGCCGATGCCCTGGGCGCCGAAGCGGCGGGCGCGCAGCGCGTCCTCGGCGTTGTCGGCGTTGGCCCGCACGCGCAGCCGGCGCTTGCGGTCGGCGAACGCCATGATGCGGTGGACGGCCTCGACGAGCTCGTCGGCGTCCTCGGCACCGGCGTGCATCCGGCCCTCGAAGTACTCCACGACCGGGGACGGCACGACCGGTACCTCGCCGAGGTACACCTTGCCCGTCGAGCCGTCGATGGAGACGACGTCGCCCTCCTCGACGACGTGCCCGCCCGGCACGGTCATCCGGCGGCGCTTGGTGTCGACCTCCAGCTCCTCGGCGCCGCAGACACAGGTCTTGCCCATGCCGCGCGCGACGACGGCCGCGTGGGAGGTCTTGCCGCCGCGCGAGGTCAGGATGCCCTCGGCGGCGATCATGCCGTCGAGGTCGTCGGGGTTGGTCTCGCGGCGGATGAGGATGACCTTCTCGCCCGAGCGCGACCACTTGACCGCCGTGTAGGAGTCGAAGACGGCCTTGCCGACCGCCGCGCCCGGCGAGGCCGCGATGCCCCGGCCGACCGTCTCGATCTTCGCGCTCTCGTCGAAGCGCGGGAACATCAGCTGCGCGAGCTGGGCGCCGTTGACGCGAGTGAGCGCCTCGGCCTCGTCGATCAGGCCCTGGTCCACCAGCTGGGTCGCGATGCGGAAGGCCGCGCCCGCGGTGCGCTTGCCGACCCGAGTCTGGAGCATCCACAGCACACCGCGCTCGATGGTGAACTCGATGTCGCAGAGGTCCTTGTAGTGATTCTCCAGCGTCTCCATGATCTGCATCAGCTGGTCGTACGACTTCTTGTCGATCTGCTCCAGCTCCGCGAGCGGCACGGTGTTGCGGATGCCCGCGACCACGTCCTCACCCTGGGCGTTCTGGAGGTAGTCGCCGTAGACGCCCTGGTGGCCGGAGGCGGGGTCGCGGGTGAAGGCGACGCCGGTGCCGGAGTCGGGGCCGAGGTTGCCGAAGACCATCGAGCAGACGTTGACGGCGGTGCCCAGGTCGTGCGGGATGCGCTCCTGGCGGCGGTAGAGCTTGGCGCGGTCGGTGTTCCAGGAGTCGAAGACCGCGTGGATGGCGAGGTCCATCTGCTCACGCGGGTCCTGCGGGAAGTCGCGGCCGGCCTCGGTCTTGACGATCTTCTTGAACTTGGTGACGAGCTTCTTGAGGTCGGCCGCCTCCAGCTCGGTGTCGACCGTGACCTTCTTGGTCTCCTTGGCCTTCTCCAGCGCGTCCTCGAAGAGCTCGCCGTCGACGCCGAGGACGGTCTTGCCGAACATCTGGATGAGGCGGCGGTAGGAGTCCCACGCGAAGCGCTCGTCGCCGGCCTGCTTGGCCAGGCCCTGCACCGACTTGTCGGAGAGGCCGATGTTGAGGACGGTGTCCATCATGCCGGGCATGGAGAACTTGGCGCCCGAGCGCACCGACACCAGCAGCGGGTCGTCGGCCTGGCCGAGCTTCTTGCCCATGCGCTGCTCCAGCGCGTCGAGGTGCGCACTCACCTCGTCACGCAGTGCCGCCGGCTCCTCGCCGCTTTCCAGGTAGACCTTGCACGCCTCGGTGGTGATCGTGAAACCGGGCGGGACCGGAAGGCCCAGGTTCGTCATCTCGGCGAGGTTCGCGCCTTTGCCACCGAGGAGGTCCTTGAGGTCCTTGTTGCCCTCGGTGAAGTCGTAAACGAACTTCACGCCCTCAACACTCTTACCGTGCTCAGCTACGTGGGGATCTTTGTTTTCCGACACGGGTCTCGACTCCTCGAGGACGCGGTGGCTGCCCTGACGGCGAGGAACATACCCAGATCAAAGGCTTCTGGGTACGTCCACTCGCGCGTCATACGCCTGTAACCACTCGTCCGCCAGTGGATCGAAAGTCAAGGCTCGGCAAGCGATCACAGCCGTATGTTTTCACTTCTTGAACGCACGAACCTCCATGACGCGTTTTGAGCGCTCAAACGAGCGAGGTTCGACACGATTGAGTTCGCTCGATGAACGATCAAAGGGTGGCACTCAGTGCCACCCTTTGGAGAAGTGCAGCCGCTCAAGATCCGCTCATCTGAGCGCAACCCTTATCAAGGGTGGCGAGAATCACGCTGCCACAGCCGACGAGATTTCACCATGCGGACGCGTCTCGGGGCCGAAATGTCCCGGTCACACCCCGAGCGCGCGCAGCCGCTCCTCGACCCGCTCGGGGGCGTAAAGGTGCTCCACGACCATCGCCCCGGCTCCCACCAGCCCGGACCGCTCGCCGAGCCGTGCCGTCACGACGTCCAGGTGGGCGGTGGAGCGGGGCAGCGCCCGCTGGTAGAGCAGTTCGCGCACGCCTGTGAGGAACGGGGTTCCGGCCAGATCTCCGGCGACCATCAGCACGCCGGGGTTGAGCAGCGTCACCACGGTCGCCAGCACGTCTCCGACCCGGCGCCCGGCCTCCCGGGCGAGGCCGACCGCGTCGGGATGGCCGGAGGCCAGCAGGTCCCGCACGTCCGAGCCGGAGGCGGCCGGCACCCCGGCCTCCGCCAGCCGCCGCGCCACCGCGCCGCCGCTCGCGATGGCGGCCAGACAGCCGTACGAGCCGCACCGGCACAGCGTCTGGGCGCCCTCCGGCACCCGGATGTGCCCGATGTCCCCGGCGCCCCCGTCGATGCCCCGGAACACCGCGCCGTCCACCACGACGCCGGCGCCGATGCCGGTGGAGACCTTGACCAGCACGAAGGCGGAGCAATCGGGATAGCCGGTGCGCTGTTCGCCGTACGCCATGAGGTTGGCGTCGTTGTCCACCAGCACCGGCACCTCGGCGGCGTCCGTGTGCTCGGTGAGCGCCCGGGACAGCCGGCTCCTTATGTCGTAGCCGTCCCAGCCGGGCATCATCGGCGGCTGGACGACGCGGCCGGTCTCGGTGTCGACCGGGCCGGGCACGGCGAGCCCGACCCCGCACACCGACTCGGCCCCGCGGCCGGTCTTCTCCAGCAGCTCGCCGAACCAGCGGCCGAGTTCGCCCAGCACGGCGTCCGGCCCGTCCTCGACGACGAGGGTGCCGGAGTGCTCGGCCAGGATCTCGCCGCTCAGCGACAGCACGGCCGCCCGCGCGTGCCGGGTGTCGAGGTCGGCGGCCAGGACCACCGCGTGCTCGTCGTCGAACTCCAGGGTGATGGAGGGTCGCCCGCCCAGCGGCGAGTCCACCGGCCCCCCGGCGCCCTCGCGCAGCCAGCCGGCGCGGAAGAGCCGGTCCAGCCGCTGCCCGACCGTGGCCCGGGACAGACCGGTCGCCTGCTGGAGCGCGCCCCGGGTCACGGCACGGCGACTGCGCACCAGTTCGAGCAGTTCGCCGGCGCTCCCCTGGCCGGCGCCTCGTCCCGTTCTGACGGGCCGTCCGGTCATGCACACCCCCTTGTGTTTCTCAACCTTGCCTTACATAGTGGCTTTTGCGTGTTAAATAGACGTAACCCCACGGTAGCCGCAGCCGAACCTGCCGGCCGGACGTCTTTCCGGAGAGCCCCGAGTGGACAGCACCGCACAACGCGCCCTTCGTCCCACGGGACGAACCGTTGCATACGATCCGTCCGTCCCCGCGCCACCCCTGCATGTCAGGGCCGCCGCCGTGCTGGAGGCCGGCTGGACGGGCACGTCCACGGTGCCCTCGCGCGGCCTGTATCCGCACCAGTGGTCCTGGGACTCGGCGTTCATCGCCATCGGCCTGCGGCACGTGTCGCCGTTACGGGCACAGACGGAGCTGGAGACGCTGCTGGCGGCCCAGTGGGCGGACGGGCGGATCCCGCACATCGTCTTCAACCCCTCCGTCCCGCTCGACGCGTACTTCCCGAGCCCCGACTTCTGGCGCTCCTCGACCGCCGGGCGCGCTGCGGGCGCCCCGCGCACCGTACAGACCTCCGGGATCGTGCAGCCACCGGTCCACGCGCTGGCCGCGTGGCTGGTGCACCTCGCCGACCCCGGTCTGTCCCGGTCGCGCGGGTTCCTCACGCGGGTGTATCCGCGGCTCGCGGCCTGGCACCGCTATCTGTTGCACCGGCGCGACCTGGGCGGGGGCGGACTGGTGTCCGTCGTGCACCCCTGGGAACAGGGTATGGACAACAGCCCCTGCTGGGACCGCCCGCTCTCCCGGGTCACTCCGGCCCCGGCCCGCTCCTTCCGCCGCGCCGACCTCGCGCACGGCTCCCCCGAGGACCGGCCGACGGATCTGGACTACGGGCGGTACGTGCGGCTGGCCGCCGACTACCGGGACCGCGGGTACGCGGACGGTGGAATCGGGGGGGCGGCCCGCAGGGCCTCGGTTGAGGGTGGTGGTGGGAGACGGGCGGGCGACTTCGCCGTGGAGGACCCGGCGTTCAACGCCCTGCTCATCGCCTCCGAGTACGCCCTGGCCCGGATCGCCCGCGAGCTGGGCGCGGCGGCCTCGGCCCGGCAGGACCGCGCCGAGCGGCTCACCGCCGCCCTGGTGGAGCGGCTGTGGGAGCCGTCGGCGGGGATGTTCCTGTGCCGGGACGTGCGCGCCGGGGAGCTGATCTCCGAGCGCGGGGTCTCCGGGCTGGTCCCGCTGCTGCTGCCGAGCCTGCCGCGCGACCTCACGGCCACCCTGGTGCGCACCCTGTGCGGCCCGCACTTCGGGCTCGGCGGCACGACCCGGCTGGTGCCCAGCTACGACCTGCTCGGCGAGGCCTTCGACCCGCACCGCTACTGGCGCGGCCCGGCCTGGTTCAACACCAGCTGGCTGCTGGAGCGCGGGCTGCGGCTGCACGGCGAGCGCGGCCGGGCCGACGCCCTGCGCAAGGGGATCCTGCACACCGCGGGCGCCTCCGACTTCGCGGAGTACGTGGACCCGTACACCGCACAGGCCTGCGGCGCCACCGGCTTCGGCTGGACCGCCGCACTCACGCTCGACCTGCTGCACGACCGGCCCGCAGGGGACAGGAACGGCGTCACGGCGATCAAGGGAGGGGACCGGGGATGACGGACCGGCATCATCTGCTCGTGCACGGCGGGACGTTCGCCGCAGTCGGCGACCGCGGCGACATCAGCGGCTACCGGGGCGGCAGCGCCCCGGACGGAATGTTCGTACGGGACGCGCGGCACCTGAGCCGGTGGCAGCTCACCGTCGACGGGGCCGTGCCCGACACGCTGACGCCGGTGGCCGACGGGGACACCGCGCGCTGCGTCCTCGTCCCGCGCGGCGGGCGCAACGAGCCGCCCGCGTACACGCTCTTCCGCGAACAGGCCGTCGGGGACGCCTCGTTCGTGGAGGCGGTACGGGTCACCAGCAACCGCCCGGTGCCGACGACGGTCCGCCTCGCGGTCACCGCCGACGCCGACTTCACCGACCAGTTCGAGCTGCGCTCCGACCACCGCACGTACACGAAGGCCGGCGCCGTCCGCTCCCGCCAGGTCCTCGGGCACGGTGTGGAGTTCAGCTACCGGCGCGGCGAGTGGCGCTCCGTCACGACCGTGACGGCCGAGCCCCAGCCGGACGCCGTGGAGGAGACCGGCACCGGCGCCCGCCGCCTGGTGTGGACCCTGGACCTCGAACCGCACGGCACGGCCGAGCTGGTCCTGCGGGTCATGGCCCGCCCGCACGGCGACAAGCGTGCCCTGCGCGTGCCCCGCTCCCCCGCCGCCCTGAAGGAACAACTCCTCGCCCGGGAGGGCCGGTTCACGGAGGGCGTGGCCCTGCCGGCCGGCTGGCCGGAGCTGTCCGCGGCCTGCGCCCGGGGCCTCGCCGACCTGGCCGCGCTCCAGGTCCCGGCGAAGGGCCCGGACGGCGAGGAGCTGCGCGTCCCGGCCGCCGGTGCGCCCTGGTTCCTCACCCTGCTGGGCCGCGACGCCCTGCTGACCTCGCTGTTCGCCCTGCCCTACCGGCCCCGGCTGGCCGCCGCCACGCTGCCCGCGCTGGCGGCGACCCAGGCCACGGACACCGGTGTCAGCGAGGTCGCCCAGCCCGGCAAGATCGTGCACGAGGTGCGGCACGGTGAACTGGCGCACTTCGGCCAGGTCCCCTACGCCCGCTACTACGGCTCGGTCGACGCCACGCCCCTGTTCCTCGTCCTGCTCGGGGCGTACACCGAGCAGACCGGCGACACGGGCCTGGCCCGCCGTCTGGAGCCGCATGCCCGCGCGGCGGTCGGCTGGATGCTCGACCACGGCGGCCTGACCTCGCGCGGCTACCTCGTCTACCGCGCCGACCAGGGCGGCCTCGCCAACCAGAACTGGAAGGACTCCCCCGGCGCCATCTGCACCGCCGAGGGCACCCGCCCCAACGGCCCGGTGACGGCCGCGGGCGCCCAGGGCTACGCGTACGACGCGCTGCGCCGCACGGCGTGGCTCGCGCGCACGGCGTGGCAGGACGCGACGTACGCGGACCTGCTGGAGCAGGCGGCCGGTGACCTGCGTGACCGTTTCCAGCGGGACTTCTGGATGCCGGAGCACTCCTTCCCGGCGCTCGCGCTCGACGGCCGGGGCCGGCAGGTCGACGCGCTCGCCTCCGACGCCGGGCATCTGCTGTGGTCGGGCCTGCTGGACAAGGAGTACGGCGAACAGGTCGGCCGGCGTCTGCTGGAGCCGGACTTCTTCTCCGGCTGGGGCGTGCGCACCCTGGCCGCCGGCCAGCCCGCCTACCACCCGCTCTCCTACCACCGCGGCTCGGTCTGGCCGCACGACAACGCGCTGATCGCACTGGGCCTGGCCCGCTACGGGCTGCACGACGAGGCCCGCGCGATCGCCCGCGGCCTGGTCGACGCGGCGAGCGTGACCGGCCACCGGCTGCCGGAGGTCCTCGCGGGCTACGGCCGCGACACCCACCCCGAGCCGGTGCCCTACCCGCACGCGTGCGTCCGTGAATCCCGCTCGGCGTCGGCCCCGCTGGCCCTGCTCACGGCGGTCGGCGGCGCCTGAGAGGCCCTCTCCGGGCCGGTTGGCCGGGCGTTTGCCCGGAGTTTGCCGAGCGCTGGCCCGGCGGGCTGAACACACCAGCCGGGCGCCCCGTACGGAACTGCGGCGGACCCGTCCCCCCACGCGGGTCCGCCACCTCGCCGCGTTCCGCACGGGAAGGACCTCCGGGTGCCTGTCTTCACACGCTTCAGCCGGTCGCCGCAGCCGGGCATCCCAGGGGCCGAGGCCGAGACGGAGCGTGACGAGAGGGAGGAGGCCCTCGCAGAGGAGGTGGGGACCCCCGGGCCCGGATCCGGATCCCGCCTCGCCCGCCTCCGCGCCTGGAGCACCCGTCACCCCCGGGCCGCCCGTGCCCTCCGCCTGACCACCACCACCGCCGCGGCCGTCCTGGTCCTCGGGGCCCTGCTCCTGCCCAACACCCTCCCTGCCGTCGAGCCGGACCGCTTCGCGCGGATCCCGGCGGAGGCGGTCGTCGGGGCCGTCGTGATGCTGGTGCTGCCGCGCCGGCCCCGGCTGGTGGCGGCGGTGCTGTACGGGCTCGGTCTCACGGCGCTGACCACGGTGAACCTGCTCGACATGGGGTTCAACGAGTACCTGGGCCGGGGCTTCAACGCCGCGCTGGACTGGGACCTGCTGCCGGACGCGCAGGCGTACGTCGAGGACACGCTGGGCGGGGGTGTAGCGACCGCCGCCGCCGTCGGCGCGGTCGTCCTCGTCCTGGTCGTCGCGGCCGTCATGGTCGCGGCGACGATCCGGCTCGCCGACGTGCTGGCCCGCCACCGGCCCCGGGCGACCAAGGGCGCCCTGCTCGCCGGCACCGCCTGGGTCACCTGCTCCGCGCTCGGCCTGACGCTGTTCGGCGGTCCGATCGCCTCGGAGCGCGGGGCCGGGGCCCTGCGGGTGCACGCGCAGCGGACGGTGGAGTCGCTACGCGACGAGGCGGCGTTCGTGAAGCAGGCGAAGGCGGACACCTTCGGCAACACCCCTCCCGGCCAGCTCCTGCCCGACCTGCGCGGCAAGGACGTGATCTTCACGTTCATCGAGAGCTACGGCCGCAGCGCCGTCGAGGACCCGGTCATGGCACCCGGCGTCGACCGGACCCTCGACACGAGCACCGAGGCCCTGGCGAAGGCCGGTTTCCGGGCCCGCAGCGGCTGGCTGACCTCGGCGACCTACGGCGGCAGCAGCTGGCTCGGCCACTCCACGACCATGTCCGGCCTGTGGATCGACAACCAGCGCCGCTACCGCACGGTCACCGCGGGCGACCACCTCACCCTCACCAAGGCGTTCCAGAAGACCGGCGCCTGGGACACGGTCGGTGTGATGCCGGGCGTGCAGAAGGGCTGGCCGGAGGAGAAGTGGTACGGCCTCGACAAGCTCTACGACGCGTTCGACCTGGGCTACCGGGGCCCGAAGTTCAGCTGGTCGACGATGCCCGACCAGTACGCGCTGGAGGCGTTCCAGCGCCGGGTGCACGGAAAGAAGCGCGACAAGCCGCTGATGTCGTTCGTCATCCTGACCTCCAGCCACCAGCCCTGGGCGCCCCTTCCCGAGATGGTCGGCTGGGACGAGCTCGGCGACGGCTCGGTCTTCGACGCCGTCCAGAAGGCGGGCAAGAAGGCGTCGGACGTCATCACCGACACCACCAAGTCCCGGCAGGAGTACGGCAGGTCCATCCAGTACTCGGTCACCAGCCTCACCCAGTGGCTGGAGCGCTACGGCACCGACGACACCGTCCTGGTCTTCCTCGGCGACCACCAGCCCATCGCCCGGGTCAGCGGCAACCGCGCGAGCCGGGACGTGCCGGTGTCGATCGTCGCGAAGGACCCGAAGATCCTCGACAAGGTCGCCGGCTGGAAGTGGACGGAAGGCCTCAAGCCGGATCGGGACGCCCCCGTCTGGAAGATGAGCGCGTTCCGCGACCGCTTCCTCACGGCGTTCGGCTCCACACCGCACGCCTCGGGGGGCTGATCAGCCGCCGGAGGTGTCGAGTTCCGCGTCCTCGCCGATGCCCGCGCAGTCGTACGGGTCCTTCAGCCAGCCGTCCGGCAGCACCACCCGGTTGTTGCCGGACGTACGGCCCCGCGGCCCGTCGGCGCCGGTCGGCCAGGGCTGGTCGAGGTCCAGCTCGTCGAGACCGGCCCGCAGCTCTTCGAGCGACGAGGTGATCGCGAGCCGCTTGCGCATCTCGGAGCCGACCGCGAAGCCCTTCAGGTACCAGGCGACGTGCTTGCGGAAGTCGATCACGCCCCGGGACTCGTCCCCGATCCACTCGCCGAGCAGGGTGGCGTGCCGGACCATGACGTCGGCGACCTCTCGCAGGGTGGGGCGTGCGATGTCCTGGGAGCGCCCCTCGAAAGCCGCGACCAGGTCGGAGAACAGCCAGGGCCGCCCCAGGCACCCGCGCCCGACTACCACACCGTCGCAGCCGGTCTCGCGCACCATCCGCAGGGCGTCCTCGGCCGACCAGATGTCGCCGTTGCCGAGCACGGGGATCTCCGGCACGTGCTCCTTCAGCCGGGCGATGGCGTCCCAGTCGGCGGTGCCGCCGTAGTGCTGGGCGGCGGTGCGGCCGTGCAGCGCGATGGCGGTGACGCCCTCCTCGACGGCGATCCGGCCGGCGTCGAGGAAGGTGATGTGGTCGTCGTCGATGCCCTTGCGCATCTTCATCGTCACGGGCAGGTCTCCGGCGCCGCTGACGGCCTCGCGCAGGATGGCCCGCAGCAGGTTCCGCTTGTAGGGGAGCGCGGAGCCGCCGCCCTTGCGGGTCACCTTCGGCACCGGGCAGCCGAAGTTCAGGTCGATGTGGTCGGCGAGGTCCTCCTCCGCGATCATGCGGACGGCCTTGCCGACGGTCGCCGGGTCCACGCCGTACAGCTGGATGGACCGGGGGCGCTCACTCGCGTCGAAGTGAATGAGCTGCATCGTCTTCTCGTTGCGCTCGACCAGCGCCCTGGTGGTGATCATCTCGCTCACGAACAGGCCCTTGCCACCACTGAATTCCCTGCACAGCGTGCGGAAGGGCGCGTTGGTGATCCCGGCCATGGGGGCCAGGACGACGGGGGGCTGGACGGTGTGCGGACCGATCTGAAGGGGCGTGGACATTCCTCCATTGTGCCGTGCAATGAGTTGGCAAAATTCATTAGTTAGCCACACTATCGAAATCGGCGTACGATGGCGCCCATGCCCGAGCTCAGCCCCCGCCGCCGCATGCTGGTCCTCGCGATCTGCTGTATGAGCCTGCTGATCGTGAGCCTGGACAACACGGTCCTGAACGTGGCCCTGCCGTCGATGCAACAGGACCTGCACGCGAGCACGTCCGGCCTCCAGTGGACGATCGACGCCTACACCCTGGTCCTGGCCTCGCTGCTGATGCTCGCCGGCTCCACGGCCGACCGGATCGGCCGCAAGCGCGTCTTCATGGCGGGCCTGGTGGTCTTCACCCTCGGCTCGGTCCTGTGCTTCCTCGCACCGAACCTCGAAGCGCTGGTCGCCTTCCGGATGGTGCAGGCGGTGGGCGGCTCGATGCTGAACCCGGTCGCCATGTCGATCATCACCAACACCTTCACCGACCCGCGCGAGCGGGCCCGGGCGATCGGCGCGTGGGGCGCGGTCGTCGGCATATCGATGGCCGCCGGCCCGCTGGTCGGGGGCCTCCTGGTCGAGTCGGTCGGCTGGCGCTCGATCTTCTGGATCAACCTGCCCGTCGGCCTCGCCGCCCTCCTGCTCACCCTGCGCTTCGTCCCCGAGTCCCGAGCCCCCAAGGCCCGCCGCCCGGACCCGGTCGGGCAGCTCCTGGTGATCGCCCTGTTCGGCACGCTCACGTACGCGATCATCGAGGCGCCGAGCACACCGTTCGCCTCGATCGCCCCGTTGGCCGTCGTCGCCCTGGCCGCGCTGGGCGGCCTGCTGTGGTATGAACCACGCCGCGCGCAGCCGCTGATCGACCTGCGCTTCTTCCGTTCGGCTCCGTTCAGCGGCGCCACGGTCATCGCGATCAGCGCGTTCGCCGCACTCGGCGGCTTCCTGTTCCTGTCCACGCTGTACCTGCAGAACGTCCGCGGCCTCAACGCCCTGGAGGCGGGCCTGTGGATGCTGCCGATGGCCGTCCCGACGTTCCTGTGCGCCCCGCTCTCCGGCCGCCTGGTCGGCAGCCGGGGCCCGCGGGTGCCGCTGCTGATCGCGGGCTGCGCGATGACGGTCAGCGGCATCCTCTTCGCCGCGTTCGAGGCGGAGACTTCCAACACCACCCTCTTCGTGGGGTACGTGCTGTTCGGCATCGGCTTCGGTTTCGTCAACGCGCCGATCACCAATACCGCTGTCTCCGGCATGCCGCGCGCCCAGGCGGGTGTCGCCGCGGCCGTCGCCTCCACGAGCCGCCAGCTCGGCCAGACGCTCGGCGTCGCCGTGGTGGGCGCGGTGCTCGCCTCCGGCGTGGGCGCGTCCACGTATCGCGCGATGTTCGTGCCGGCCGCGCGGCCGGGCTGGTGGATCATCGCGGTGTGCGGGTTCGCGGTGCTGGTGCTGGGGGCGGTGAGCAGTGGGCGGTGGGCTCGGGGGACCGCCGAGCGGACGGCCGAGAGGCTGGAGGCGGTGGAGGCGCGGGGTGTCGTGGCAGCTGCGGAGCGTGCCTAGCTGCGGGTGAGTCGCGCCTGGTCGCGCAGTTCCCCGCGCCCCTGACGGCCGGTTTCTCTGCTCAGCGCTATGGCTTGGAGCTGCTCCAGGCGGTCCCGGGACTCCTGGTCCGCCGGGACGTACGTGACGATCCGCGGGCCCGTGCCCGGTGTCAGCCAGAAGTCCGTGTGGTCGACGGTGATGCGGCCGACGTGGCGGTTGAGGAACTCCTTGCGCTTGGTGCGGTGGGCGACGACCTCGTGGCGGTCCCAGGCCGTGCGGAAGGCGGGGGACTCCGTGCGCAGTCGCTTCAGGAGCATCGTCCAGGCGGGCTCGGCGAGATGGCCGGCCATCGCGGCCCGGAAGCGCGCGGCCATCAGCCGCTGCGTCTCCTCCAGGTGCACGATCGACGACTGCCACTCGGCGTGCGTGTAGGACAGGACCATGCAGTTGCGGTCCTCTGGCGGCACCGCGTCCAGGTCGCACAGCAGCAGCCCGTACGTGCGGTTGTAGGCGAGGATGTCGTACCTGCTGTTCTGCAGGCACGCCGGGAACGGCTCGACCTGCTCCAGCACCGCCCGCATCGCCGGGGTGACCGACGGGCACGTGGTCGCCGGTGTCGGGTCGGCGGCCCCGGCCAGCCGGAAGAGGTGGGCGCGCTCGCTGGGGTCGAGCAGCAGCGCACGGGCCAGCGCGTCGAGCACCTGGACGGAGACCTGGATGTCCCGCGCCTGCTCCAGCCACGTGTACCAGGTCACGCCCACGGCGGAGAGCTGGGCGACCTCCTCGCGGCGCAGCCCCGGCGTCCGGCGCCGGCGGCCGCGGGGCAGGCCGACCTGCTCGGGGGCGATCCGCTCCCGGCGGCTGCGCAGGAACGCCGCCAGCTCGTGCCGCCGGACGTCCGCGTCACCGTGGGCCTCGGGCGGGTGGGCCGCTGTCTCCTGCGCCATGGTCGTCATGCCCTTCAGCCTGCCGCCGCCCGGACCCTGTTTCCAGGTGGTGTCGCTACCAGGATAAGGACACTCTGGTACCAGTCTGGGCGCAGCCGCAGGCTGATGACGTGACCACGGAATCCCTCACTTCACGTCCCGTCCGCTCCCCCGCCGCCGCGGCTCCCGTGCTCGGCGGGCTCGGACTGTTCACGGTGCTGCTGGCCGCGGCACTCCCGCTCATCGACTTCTTCATCGTGAACGTCGCCCTGCCCACCATCGGCGCCGACCTCGCCGCGAGCGAGTCGGTCCTCGAACTGGTCGTCGCCGGGTACGGGGTGTCGTACGCGGTCCTGCTGGTCCTCGGCGGCCGGCTCGGTGATCTGTTCGGCCGGCGGCGGCTGTTCCTCGTCGGCATGGCGGCCTTCGGGCTGACCTCGCTGGCGTGCGGGCTGGCGCCGGGCGCCTGGTCGCTGGTCGCGGCACGGGTGGCCCAGGGCGCGTCGGCCGCCGCGATGCTGCCGCAGGTGCTGGCCACCATCCAGGCGACGACGACCGGTCCCCGGCGGGCGAAGGCCATGGGCCTGTACGGCGCGACCGCCGGGCTGTCCATGGTGGCCGGGCAGATCCTCGGCGGGGTCCTGGTGGCCGCGGACATCGCGGGAACCGGCTGGCGGTCGGTGTTCCTCGTCAACGTGCCGGTCGTCCTCGCCGGGCTGGTCCTGGCCGCCCGCGCGGTCCCCGAGACCCGCTCTCCGCGCCCCGAGCCGGTCGACCTCCCGGGCACGCTCCTCCTGGCGGCCTCGCTCCTCACGCTGCTCGTCCCGCTCACCGAGGGCCGGGCGGCGGGCTGGCCGCTGTGGACCTGGCTGTCACTGGTGGCGTTCCCGTTCATCGCGGCGGCGTTCTACGTCGTGGAGCGGCGGGCCGACCGGGAGGGCCGTACGCCGCTGGTCCCGCCGAGCCTGTTCGCGCTCACCTCCCTGCGCCGCGGACTGCTGCTGGTGCTGCCCTTCTCCATCGGCTTCAGCGGCTTCATGTTCGTGATCGCGGTGGCGTTGCAGCAGGGCGCCGGACTCGACCCGGTCGCCGCGGGGCTGGCACTCGCGCCGCTGGCGGTGGTGTTCTTCGTGTTCTCGCTGCTGGGTCCGCGGCTGGTCACCCGCTACGGCACGCGGGTGGTGACGGCGGGCGCCGCGCTCCAAGGGCTGGGCCTTGCGCTGATGGCGCTGGCCGCCTGGCGCTTCTGGCCGCACGTCGGCTTCGTCGAGCTGCTCCCGGGGGCGGCGGTCGCCGGCGCGGGACAGGCGCTGCAACTCCCCGTCATCTACCGGGTCGTCCTCTCCGAGGTGCCGGCCGCCCGCGCCGGTGTCGGCAGCGGAGTGATGATCACCACTCAGCAGTCGGCGCTGGCACTCGGGGTGGCGACCCTGGGCACGCTGTTCCTGTCCCTGGTTCCGGGGATGGGCATGCGGGACGCCCTGGTCACGACGCTGCTGGTGCAGCTCGCCGGTGTGGTGCTGACCGGCCTGCTGAGTCTCCGGCTGCCGCGCACGGTCGCTTGAGGTATCTCACGGCCTGATAACTCGCGTCCGGGAAAACCCTGTTGATGTTGGTCTTGCAGCACACTCCTTGCTGCGAGCGGACCGGATCCGCCGGATTCCTGGACGCGGGAGGCGTCATGGCGCAGAGCGACACCAGCAAGGTCAGCCGCTGGGACCAGCACGGCCGGGAACACGTGGTGCGGGTGCGGCGCACGGGCATGCAACGCACGATCAGCTGCGACACCTGCGGTTGGCGCAGAGGCGCCCAGTTCCTGCCCTGGCTCAAGGCCGAGGAGCACCTGGCGGAGGCCCATCAGGCGACGGTGGACCCGACGGCGGCGTGAACGGCCGGACGGGCCCTGTACGGACATCCGTACGGACATCCCCTAGTAGAGGATCGAGGGCAGGTACGCCCCGTCGGGCTGGTTGTACAGGCCGATGGTCATCAGGCTCATCAGCTGCACGACCTTGAGGCCGTTGGACAGGCACCACCTCAGCAGCACACTGTCGCTCACGGGGACGAGGATGCCCGGGCGGCGAACTGCGGGGCCGCCGCGATCAGGGCCTGTACGTCCGGGGTGGTCTCGCCGACGGCGTGCGCGAAGAAGGCCAGGTCGGTGGCGTATCCGGTGACGCGTCCCGCGCGCTCGACGACCCGGGCGGTGCCCTGTTTGAGCCCGTCGGCGACTTCGCCGCCCCGGTCGACGCCGTGGACCTGCCGGCACACGTCGTTGCAGGCGCCGAGGTCCGCGTCCGTCGCCTCCCGCACGGTGTAGCCGGGCAGGGCACGCCCGATCGGCGGGCCCTGGACGCAGGCGACCGTGGCCCGGTGGACGAAGCCCAGGTCGGCGTACAGCGAGAAGGACCTGTTGTGGTAGCCGCTCTGCAGCAGCCGGATCCCCGGCGCCCCGCGCTCGTCGGCCCGCCGCATCACGTCCAGCATCAGGCGGCGCCCCACGCCCGCGTTCTGCACGGTGGGGTCGACGGTGATGGGCCCGACCCCGACGACGGCCGAGCGTTCGTCGAGGAAGTTGCTGCCCACGATCCGCCCGTCGAGCTCGGCGACGACGCTGTAGAAACCCGGGTGCGTCAGGGCTCCCTCGATCACCGCCACAGCCACGTCGGGGCTCGGGAAGTCGGGTGGGAACGCGTGCTCCGCGGCGATGCCCGCGAAGGCCTCGTAGCAGATCCTTCCGCACTCCGCGGCATCGTCCGCAGTACCCGGGCGCAGTACGAGATCCATGATCGCCCTCTCCTTCTCAGCGCCCCCGCGCGGCGACCCACGCCTCCCTTCCCATCCTGTGCCTCGGCCTGCCGGGGCGCACCCGGTGGGTACGGCGATACGGCGATCCCGCTAGGCCGTGTCCGCAATGTCAGGGAAGCCAGAGCCTGAGACAGGCGATGGTGACCAGGGCTTGGTAGTGACGAGCGCGCTTGTCGTAGCGGGTG